>NZ_CP126539.1:3137777-3465000 GCF_030177755.1 Devosia sp. RR2S18 | reverse complement strand
AACGGGTCTAAAACTGTGCACCGAAGCTTAGGGTTTGCAACTTGTTGCAAGCGGTAGCGGAGCGTTCCGTAAGCCTGCGAAGCGGTACCTGTGAGGGGCCGTGGAGGTATCGGAAGTGCGAATGATGACATGAGTAGCGACAAAAAGTGTGAGAGACACTTTCGCCGAAAGTCCAAGGGTTCCTGCGCAATGCTAATCAGCGCAGGGTTAGCCGGCCCCTAAGTCGAGGCGGAAACGCGTAGACGATGGGAACCACGTTAATATTCGTGGGCCAGGTGGTAGTGACGGATCGCGCAGGTTCGTATCCCCTTATCGGATTGGGGGTGCGATGAGCCGGTTCCAGGAAATAGCTCCACCAATATTGACCGTACCCGAAACCGACACAGGTGGACTGGTAGAGCATACCAAGGCGCTTGAGAGAACTATACTGAAGGAACTCGGCAAATTGCACGCGTAACTTCGGGATAAGCGTGACCTCTATCGAGGCAACTCGGTAGGGGTGGCACAAAAGAGGGGGTGGCGACTGTTTATCAAAAACACAGGGCTCTGCGAAGTAGCAATACGACGTATAGGGTCTGACGCCTGCCCGGTGCCGGAAGGTTAAAAGGAGAGGTGCAAGCCTTGAATTGAAGCCCCGGTAAACGGCGGCCGTAACTATAACGGTCCTAAGGTAGCGAAATTCCTTGTCGGGTAAGTTCCGACCTGCACGAATGGCGTAACGACTTCCCCACTGTCTCCAGTATAGACTCAGCGAAATTGAATTCCCCGTGAAGATGCGGGGTTCCTGCGGTCAGACGGAAAGACCCCATGCACCTTTACTATAGCTTTACGCTGGCATTTGTGTCGGC
Source organism: Devosia sp. RR2S18 (assembly GCF_030177755.1). Lineage (NCBI taxonomy): Bacteria > Pseudomonadati > Pseudomonadota > Alphaproteobacteria > Hyphomicrobiales > Devosiaceae > Devosia > Devosia rhizosphaerae. The sequence goes on along the minus strand of NZ_CP126539.1, from coordinate 3,464,152 downwards.
ATGTGCAGGATAGGTGGTAGGCTTTGAAGCCAGGGCGCTAGCTCTGGTGGAGCCGCAAGATGAGATACCACCCTTATCGTCATAGATGTCTAACCGCGGCATAACAGTGTCCGGGACAGCGTATGGTGGGTAGTTTGACTGGGGCGGTCGCCTCCCAAAGAGTAACGGAGGCGCGCGATGGTGGGCTCAGACCGGTCGGAAATCGGTCGCTGAGTGCAATGGCATAAGCCTGCCTGACTGCGAGACTGACAAGTCGAGCAGAGACGAAAGTCGGTCATAGTGATCCGGTGGTCCCGCGTGGAAGGGCCATCGCTCAACGAATAAAAGGTACGCTGGGGATAACAGGCTGATAATGCCCAAGAGTCCATATCGACGGCATTGTTTGGCACCTCGATGTCGGCTCATCACATCCTGGGGCTGGAGCAGGTCCCAAGGGTATGGCTGTTCGCCATTTAAAGTGGTACGTGAGCTGGGTTCAGAACGTCGTGAGACAGTTCGGTCCCTATCTGCCGTGGGTGTTGGAATATTGAGAAGAGCTGTCCCTAGTACGAGAGGACCGGGATGGACGAACCTCTGGTGGACCTGTTGTGGCGCCAGCCGCATTGCAGGGTAGCTAAGTTCGGACGGGATAACTGCTGAAAGCATCTAAGCAGGAAGCCTCCTTCAAAACGAGTATTCCCTTGAGAGCCGTGGAAGACCACCACGTCGATAGGCCGGTGTGGAAGCGCAGCAATGTGTGAAGCTTACCGGTACTAATAGCTCGATTGGCTTGATCGTTCTCATTAATCTATGTCCGCATAGACTAGTCAGATGATCGGCTCAGAACACACCAACCAGTGCCCTTCAGCATGGGAAGCGCACTGGCAAAACAAAACAAACCAGAATTCACGAGCTTATGGTTTTCGCTGACCTTGTGGTTCTTGCGAGGGGCCCAGGACCCGATCCCATCCCGAACTCGACCGTCAAATCCCTCTGCGCCAATGGTACTAAGTCTCAAGACTTGGGAGAGTAGGTCACTGCAAGGTCTGCCAAAACCATAAGCTTCTCATTACACCGTCGAAACATAAAAAGCCCCTCACTCACCGTGAGGGGCTTTTTGCGTTTGGGGATACGGGTAAATCTACGCTTCGTTAGTGTATCTGGCGCTAATCTTGCTGATCGAGACAAGCCGATGCGAAGCGCTAGTGCCCCGAACCGAGACCTCCCTCTCCCGCCAGATCAGCACGGTGACCATCGCTCTGGCCCTTGCGCTAGTGACGGCGCTTGGCTGCTTTGGCTGGTGGGCCGCTTCCCGCATCGATGACCGCTCCATCGCGCGAGAGACGCGCGAGATCCACCGGGGCCTTGCCGACGCTGCCGCAGACATCCCCATCGAGCAGGATAGCTCCGCCATTTGGGATGAGGCCGTTCTCAATCTGCGCATCAACAACGAAGCTTGGCTGGCTGAGAACCTCGCCGAATGGATGAGCGAGTTCTATGGCCACCATCGCATCTACCTGCTGGGCCCGAGGGACGAACTTGTACGGGCAGTTGCCGAAGGCGTTAAGGTGGGGACTGAATTCTACGCCGCCGATCGAATAGCTATTGAGCCACTCGCCCGCGATCTCCGGGTGCAGATGGAGGCCGCCAGCGGAGGGTATAGCGATTCCACCGCTGCCGTCACAGGCCTCGGTGTCTCCGACGTCGTAGCGTTGCCCAGCGGCGCTGCCGCCATAGTCAGCATTCGGCCGATTGTTCCGAGTACCGATGCGGTAGCGCAGCGTCCTGGCACGGAGTATCTGCACGTGTCGGTCCGGCTGATCGACACGGCGCTCATCTCCGAAATCGCTGAGAACTACGAGATTTCCGATCTGAGATTCGAAACGACGCTCGCACGCGATCTCGATCGTGTCTCAAGCCCGGTTCTGAACGCAAAAGGCAGGATCGTCGGTTTCTTCTCCTGGCTGCCAGATGAGCCAGCCTATCAGTTGTTGCAGGAAACCGCACCAGTGGTTGGACTTGTCGTCGCCGTTGGCGGCTTGATCCTCCTCTTCCTCATAAAACGCCTCCGGCGCACCTCCAGCATGCTCGAGCATAGCCAGGCAGAAGCCTCTTACCTGGCCTTTCACGACTCGCTCACCGGCATTCCCAACCGGGCCCTGTTCGAGGATCGGCTGCAGCAGGCGCTCGCCAATATGCGGCGGACCGGGGCGAAAATCGCTCTCCATTACCTCGACATCGACCGCTTCAAGCATGTCAACGATACGCTAGGGCATCCTGCAGGGGATGAACTGATCCGCCAGAGCGCCGCGCGCTTGACCAGCCTTGTTGAGGAGGGGGATACCGTAGCGCGTCTTGGCGGCGACGAATTTGCAATCGTGCAGTTCTCGGTCCTCGATTCCTCCGAGGCCATTTCCCTGAGCAACAAAATCATCAGGGCCTTCGAAGAGCCATTCGAGATTTTTGGTCAGGAGCTGCGGGTTTCCGCCAGCATGGGTGTGGTGGTGAGCGCCGATGTCGATGCCAGTCGCGAAGAACTGGCCCGCCAGGCAGATATTGCCCTCTATGAAGCCAAGGACAGCGGGCGTGGCCGTTATCAGCTTTTTGCTGGCGAACTGGGCGAAGCGGTGCAGGAGCGGCGTGCCCTCGAAACGGACCTGCGACATGCGCTCCGCACCGATCTGGGACTAGAACTGGTCTATCAGCCAATTTACCAGACCCGCACCGGAATACCCGTCGGCGCCGAGGCGCTCATTCGCTGGGAACACCCCACCCGAGGGCGCCTCAGTCCCCTGTCCTTTATCGGGCTTGCCGAAGAGCGCGGTCTTATCGAGCCCTTGGGCATGTGGGTGCTCCGGCATGCCTGCGCTTTCGCTGCTAGCTCCCGCATTCCGTGGGTGGCGGTGAATGTCTCGCCGGTGCAGTTCCGCGATCAGCGCTTTGCCGACAAGGTCTTTGCCATTCTTGCCGAGACCGGCTTGGCGCCACGCCGCCTCGAGCTCGAGATTACCGAAGGGCTGCTCCTCCAGAACTCTCCCGTCGTGCAATCGACGCTGATGCGGCTGCGGGCCAAGGGCATCCGCGTCGCGCTCGATGATTTCGGCACGGGTTACTCTTCGATCAGCTATCTGCGCACCCATGGCATCGACAAGCTCAAGATCGACCAGTCCTTCACCGCTCAATTGGGCGAGGACCGTGAGATCGACAGCATTGTTGCATCCATCATCGATCTGGGCCGTGCCATGCACATGTCGGTTACCGCCGAGGGCGTGGAGACGGCCGCCCAGCGAACCCTGCTTGAGGATATGGGCTGCAACCAGCTCCAGGGTTATCTTATGTCCCGCCCGCTGACGCCCGAGCGGCTGGAAGAAATCATCCGCACCTGGCCCGTGCAGAGCCTCGAGCAGGCGAGCTGAGGCATCGTACATAAAGAAAAGCCCGGAGCCATTTCTGGCTTCCGGGCTTTCCATGGGTTCGCAGCATGCTCTTGGCAGGTCGGGGGAGGGAGGAGCCGCGCCCTGCCGGGGAGAGTTAGAGCTTGCCGATCGAACGGAAGGCGTGGGCGTCGATCCCGAGTGTCCGCAGGTGCTTGGCCTTGGGCACCCGACCCGCCTCGACAGCCGATGCGGCAGCGGCAGCGCTGCCAAAGACATCAACGATAGTGCCAAGGGTCGCAAAAATGCTCTTGCGCGGGGTGCTCATGTCCAACTCCTAAGTGGACCCGGCCGACTGCCGGATCGCCTTCATGAGTGGAGAAATGGGCCTAATCCCCCGCGCTTTCTAGGGGGAGTTCGATCAAGCCAGCCATGCGTTGAGGGCAGGCTTTGTGGTGCTTAGAACAGCGTCGTCATCATCGTTGCGGCGACGGCCACGAGCCCGAATGCGGTCACCCCGGCCGCCAACAACATGGTGTGAACATGCTGCAGATGACTGGAGCGCCGGGCGTGGCGCCGCACGATGTCGAGGTCGTCTTCGCTGGTGGAATGGATGTGAACCAAGGCTGTTCCCCTCGAATGCTCGGCACCTGCCGGACAGTTCTGGGCGGCCGCTTTGTTGAGCCGTTTCTCACCCTTACCGAGAGGGTAACGCCGTCCGCGGAGCGAACGAATGCCCGGCTGCAATCGCAGTTAATTTTGTTCAAATGCCACAATGTTGGTCTTGTATGGTAGATTGATCCGATCCGCTCTTCGTGCCACAAACCTGTCTATGACATACCCAGCTCATCTCCATCCTGACCGCCTGTTCCCTGCTTCCGAGCCAGCGCAGTCCATTGCGCGTGACCTTTACCCCGAGGTCGCCGACCTGCCTTTGATCAGCCCGCATGGGCACACCGATCCCGCTTGGTTTGCCGAGAACACTCGCTTCTCCGACCCGGCCGCGCTGTTTCTGACGCCGGATCACTACGTCCTGCGCATGCTGCGCAGCCGCGGGCTCAGCTATGATGACCTTGGGGTCCCCCGCAAGGACGGCAAGCCGGTCGCCGATGGCCGCTCCGCTTGGCGGCTCTTTGCCGCGAACTATCACCTGTTCGCCGGCACACCGTCCAAGACCTGGGTGGACCATTCCCTCCAACTGACCTTCGGCATTACCGAAGAACTCTCGGCGGAAACGGCTGACCGCATCTATGACGCCATTGACGCTGCGCTCGCTACGCCCGAATTGCTGCCGCGCGCCATCCTCGACCGCGCCAATGTCGAGGTCATCGCCACCACGGAGTTCGCGCTTGATCCGCTGGTGCATCACCATAAGATGGAGGCTGACGGCTATATCGGTCGCGTGCGCACCACCTATCGCCCCGACGATGTCACCGACCCCAGCCGCGCAGCCATTGTCGAGAACCTTCAAAGGTTCGGCGAACTGACCGGCGAGGACATCTCCAAATGGGACGGGCTCATCAATGCCCATCGCAAGCGACGCGAATATTTCCGCCGCTTCGGTGCCGTTGCCACCGACCACGGCGTGCCCACGGCCAACACCGCCGACCTGCCGCTCGTTGAGAAGCAGGCCCTGCTCGACAAGGTGCTCTCGGGCCGGCACGATGCTGGCGACGCCGAACTCTTTCGCGCGCAGATGCTGACTGAAATGGCGTTGCTTTCGGTTGAAGACGGCATGGTCATGCAGATCCATGCCGGTTCACGCCGCAACACCGATCCCCTACTGTTTGCCGAGCGTGGACCAGATCTAGGCGCCGATATTCCCGGCACCACCGATTACGTCAACGGGCTCAGCGCATTGCTTGGCCGGTGCGGCAACGAACCCAATCTGCGCCTCATCATGTTCGTCCTCGACGAGACGACCTATGCCAGAGAACTGGCACCCATGGCGGGCTACTGGCCATCCCTGCTTATTGGGCCGCCATGGTGGTTCCACGACAGCCCCCAGGGCATCCGGCGGTATCTCGATCAGGTGGTGGAAACGGCAGGGTTCTACAATCTCGCCGGCTTCAACGATGACACGCGTGCCCTTCTGTCCATTCCGGCGCGGCACGACGTCTGGCGCCGCGAAGTCTGCGGCTTTCTCGGTCGCTGGGTGGGCGAAAATCGTCTGGGCAAGTCCACCGCTCGCGAGATCGCGCGGCATCTGAGCTATCAGGCTGCCAAGGACGCCTACAAGATCGGCTGAGAAGGCGCCCAGCGCGCACGGCTTTCCCGCCGCAGGGCGGGAAAGCAATTCTGCCTTTCCCCGCCGCCTAGGGCGACTTCCAGAGCACGGCGATCATCAGGATGAGGCCAAAGACGAGCAGCACCAAAAGCCCCAGCACCCCGTTGAGGGCTTGCCGGGCCAGGCCCACAGGTCGCTCGTCTGCTGCCACTATCTTTTCGAGCCGGGGCGGCTCGCTTGCCCTCCAAACCTGCTTGTCCATCCCTTCCTCCTCGGGAGTGGTTGCACGCCATCAGCCTGCGCCCGGCGGCACAAGCAAAGGCTTACCAGGAGCATCACAGTTGCGCTTATGGTTGATGGAGGCTTAATATTGAGCCTAGCCAAAGGCTGCAGCGCCGCAATTCCATCAAGATTTACCGCGATGCCCGAGTGATGCAGTCGCAACCGGCCCCCTCATCTGCTCTAATGCAGGACATGAATCAGTCACCTGTCGAAACGGCGCTCAGCCGCGCCATGATCCGCTGGTCCCTGACCAAGTCGACGCCGGTGGCGGAAACGCCGCGGAGCTCCATCTTTCGTGTCGAGCAGAACGGCCGGAATTTTGCCGTGCTCAAGATCCTCAAGGCCAATGCCGGTGAGGAAGAGGGGCGTGGCTCCAAGCTGTTGGAGTGGTATGGTGGGGACGGCGCTGCCACCGTGTTCGATATGCATGGCGATACCATCTTCATGGAATGGCTCGATGGCGGCACGCTGGGCGACGCGGTCCGGGCCGGCCATGATGACCAGGCAACGATAGCCATCTGCACGATCGTGTCCAATCTCCATCGGGCGCGCGCCGGAGCGCCGCCCCAGCTGCAGCCGCTGCACGAGCGCTTCGAGGCGCTCTTTGCCACCGATGTCCGCGCCTGGCCTCGCACGGCGCGCGATCTCTACGCCCGCGCCAGCGGCATTGCACTCAAGCTCTTCGATAAGCCCGCGCCGCTGGTGCCGCTTCATGGCGATCTCCACCACGACAACATCCTGTCCTCGGATCGGGGCTGGCTGGCGATCGATCCCAAAGGGCTGATCGGCGATCCCGCTTATGAGGTGGCCAATGTCTTCCGTAACCCTCCGGGTGAAACGCAGCTGGCAGCGGACCCGCGCCGGATAGCGGCTTTGGCGGATGCGTTCGTGGCGCGTCTCGGCTACAATCGCAAGCGCGTACTCGGCTGGGCCGCGGCGCACTCGGCGCTTTCGGCGTGCTGGGATTTGGCTGCCGGCAACCCCATCACCACCGATCTTGCCGTGCTGCCCCACCTATTGACCGCCTACGATCAGATGGCCTGATTTTTGGACCACTCGATGCGCATAGCTCGCCGCAGCTTTCTTGTCCTCGGCGCCGCTGCGGCGCTCGCGGCCTGCTCCGCCACCATTCCTGTTCTGCCCAAGAGCGCGAGCACTTCCGAGACGCTGACGGACGCAGAAATCCTGACGGCCATCAATGCCGTGCGGAAGGCTAACGGCGCCCCGCCTTGGACCTATAATGCAAGCCTTGAGAACGCCGCTCGTGCGCAGGCGCGACTGATGGCGCAGAAAAACACCTTGAGCCATAATCTAGGCGTCACCTTGCGCCAACGCGTCACCACCGCCGGCTATCTCGGCGCCGTGGGTGAGAACGTAGCCAAGGGCTATACGAGCCTCGAAGGTGCCATCCAGGGCTGGATGAACTCCTCGGGCCACCGCTCGACCCTGCTCAGTCCGAAATTTACCGAATTCGGCCTTGCCGCTGCGCGCGGACCGGGCGGCAAGCTCTATTGGGCGATGATTGCCGGCGGCAGCTTCCAGGCTTGGGTGGTCTAGGCAGCGCTCGAGAGCGTTCGCCGCACCGCTTCGTTCCAGCCCCGCACCTTCCGCTCGCGCTCGCCATTGTCCATTGCGGGCTCGAAGCGCCGGTCCTGAGCCCAGGTGCTGGCAAACTCTTCCATGCTCGGCCACACACCGGCTTTGGAGCCGGCGAGCCAAGCGGCCCCCAATGCAGTCGTCTCGAGAATGGTGGGACGGTCCACCGGGGCGTCGAGAATGTCGGCGAGAAACTGCATGGTCCAGTCCGATGCCACCATGCCGCCATCCACCCGCAGCACTGTGTCGCCACCTCCGCGCCAATCCTTGCGCATGGCTTCCAGGAGGTCACGCGTTTGATAGCACACTGCCTCTAGGGCCGCGCGGGCGATCTCTGCCGGTCCCGTATTGCGCGTCAGGCCATAGATGGCGCCACGCGCTTCCGCATCCCACCAGGGGGCGCCCAACCCCACAAAGGCTGGGACCATGTAGACGCTTTGATGTGGGTCGGCCGATTGGGCCAGCGGGCCGGTTTCGCTCGCATGCTGGACCAGCTTGAGCCCATCGCGGATCCACTGCACCGCTGCGCCGGCCACGAAGATCGAGCCTTCCAAGGCATAGGTGCTCTGGCCATTGAGGCGATAGGCGAGGGTGGTCAGCAGGCGATTGTCGCTCCGGCACAGTTCGGTGCCGGTATTGAGAACTGCGAAGCACCCGGTCCCATAGGTGGATTTAAGCATGCCGGGCTCGAAACAGGCCTGCCCGATCACCGCAGCGTGTTGGTCGCCGGCAACGCCCAGGATGGGAATGGCGGCGCCAAACAGCGCCGGGTCGCTGGTGCCGAAATCGTCGGCGCAATCCTTCACGTCCGGCAACATCGCGCGCGGCACCCCGAACAGCGCCAGCAACTCCTCGTCCCAGGCGTTCTGCTCGAGGTTGAACAAGAGCGTCCGGCAGGCATTTGTCGCGTCGGTCACATGGGATTTGCCGCCGGTCAGCCGCCAGATGAGGTAGGAATCGACCGTGCCAAAGGCCAGTTCGCCAGCCTCGGCCCGCGCCCGCGCGCCCTCGACATGATCAAGCAGCCACTTAAGCTTGGTGCCCGAAAAATAGGGGTCGATCAACAGTCCGGTCTTGCGGGTGATTTCAGCCTCATGGCCGCCACGCTTGAGTTCGGCGCAATATTCCGCGGTCCGCCGGTCCTGCCAGACAATGGCATTGTGAGCCGGCTTGCCGCTCTTGCGATCCCATACCAAGACGGTTTCGCGCTGATTGGTGATGCCGATCGCAGCAATGTCCTTGCCCTCGGCGTCGGCAGCCTCAAGCGCAGTGCGGATAGACCAGACGACACTCTCCCAGATCTCCTCGGGATCATGTTCCACCCAACCATCGCGCGGAAAATGCTGGGTGAACTCCTTTTGGCCGACGCCTTGGATTGTTCGGTCTGTTCCGAACACGATCGCTCGGCTCGAAGTCGTTCCCTGGTCGATCGCCAGCACCAAACCGCTCATGCAAACCCCTCCATTTGCCCCGCCTTTCCCCAGCGGTGGTCCCTTTAGATTATGCTGGTACGCGCTGCCCGAGATAGTCCTCTAGCCGGCCCACATCTTCCTTGCCGACGCGCAGGCCCAGCTTGGTGCGCCGCCACAACACGTCCTCGGCCGTGCGCGCCCATTCTATGTTCACCTGATAGTCCACCTCGGCTTGATAGAGGTCAGCGCCGAAATGCTGGCCTAATGCGCTCACGTCCTTGGCATCACCGAGAATAGATCGCGCCTTGGTTCCGTATTGCCGCATCAACCGGCGCAGCATGCCATTTGGCAGGCCGGAATAATCCATGCCGAGGCGCCGCAGTTCCGCTTCGAAATTGAGCGGTTCGAACTCACCACCCGGCAGCTTCGAGCCCTTGGTCCAGGCTATGCCCTTCTTGCCTAGCACTTCTTCGATTTTTTCGAGCACCGACTCTGCCAGCCTGCGGGAAGTGGTCAGCTTGCCGCCAAACACATGCACGGCCGCGCCCGTGGCCTTGTCGCCGTCCATCTTGAGTACATAGTCGCGGGTAGCTTCCTGGGCGGCGCTGGCCCCATCGTCGAACAGCGGGCGCACCCCCGAATAAGTCCAGGCGATCTCCTCGCTGGTGACCGGCTTAGCGAAATACTCGCTCGCCGCCGACAGGAGATAGTTGGTCTCCTTGTCAGAGATGGCCACGTCCCTGGGGTCGCCGTGATAGTCCTCATCGGTCGTGCCGATCAGGGTGTAGTCTTGCTCGTAGGGAATGGCGAAAATGATCCGGCCATCGGCATTCTGGAAAATGTAGCATCGGTCGTGCTCATAGAGCCGCCGAACCACGATATGACTGCCTTTGACCAGTCGCACATTGTGCGCGCCATTCTTGCCCATGGTGCCCGTGATCACGTCATCCACCCACGGCCCGGCCGCATTGATCAGCAGCTTGGCGCGTACGGTCTGCCGGCCGTCCTCCCCGTCGAGCTCCAGCACCCAGCCGCCATTCTCGCGTCGTGCGCTCGTCACCTTGGTGCGGACATGGATGGTGGCGCCGCGATTGGCAGCGTCGCGGGCGTTCAGCACGACGAAGCGGGCATCGTCCACCCAGCAATCGGAATACTCAAACCCACGCTTGAACTCGGGCTTTAGCGGCTTGCCCGTCTCGTGCTGCTTCAGGTCCAGCGTCTTGGTGGGCGGCAGAAGGCGTCGGCCTCCCATATAGTCATACATGGCCAGCCCAGAGCGCAGGATAAACGCTGGACGCAATCCCTTGTGGTGCGGCAGCACGAACCGCAGCGGCCAGATGATGTGCGGGGCCTCGGCCCACAACACCTCGCGCTCGGCCAGCGCTTCCTGCACCAGGCGGAACTCATAGTGCTCGAGATAACGCAGGCCACCATGCACCAGCTTGGTCGCCGCCGAACTGGTGCCGGACGCCAGATCCTTCATCTCTGCCAGAGCGACGGTGAACCCGCGGCCGACGGCGTCCCGCGCAATGCTGGTGCCGTTGATGCCACCTCCGATGACGAAGATGTCGACGCTGTCGCTCTGGCTCATGATGTGGGTCCCGTGTATCGCGTTTCGTTTGTACGCGTTTGGCTTTCGTTTGAAAACATCACTGTTTCGCTTTTCTCGACCAGCAGCAATTCGCCGCATCTACCATTCAAGATCGAGTTGACCATCGGCTGCAGCAAAGCTACGGCAGTGTCACCCTCCCGGCCACGAAAGTGCGGCCATGCTCGCCATCCTTTCCGTCATCGCGCCGATCTTCGCACTCATGGCGCTCGGCTACAGCGCCGTGCGCTTCCGCTTGTTCCCGGCTGAAGGCATTAAGAGCTTGATCGCCTTCGTGAACAATTTCGCGACACCCTGCCTGCTCTTCTATTCCCTGCTAACGTCCGACTTCACTGCCGCGTTCAACCTCGCCATCATCGGTCCCTATTACCTGGGCGCGCTGGTCTGCTTCGTCCTGGGCATCGTCATCGCTATCCGCCTGTTCAAAAACCGGCCGGGGGAGGGCGTATCAGCCGGGTTCTCCGGCACCTTCACCAATACGGTGCTCGTCGGCCTGCCGATCATGCAACGCGCCTATGGCACTGAAGCCTTGCCGGTAACACTGTCCATCATTGGCCTGCACGGCGCCATCCTGCTCACTGTCGGCATGGTGACCATGGAACTGGTTCGCCGCGACGGGCAATCCCTGGGCCGCACTCTGCTCACCGCTGGCAAGCGCGTCGGCTCCAATCCGCTGATCTGGGGCATCGCGGCCGGGATGATCGGCTATTTCTCCGGCCTCACTCTTGTCGAGCCCGCGGAAGCGTTCTTTGTGATGATGAGCCAGGCGGTCGTTCCGGCGGCGCTTTTCGGCATCGGCGGTGCGCTCAACGAATACAAGCTCTCGGAAAACTGGCACCAGGCGCTGGTCGCCTCGCTGATCAAGCTCATCGTCCATCCGGCTATCGCCTATGTCCTTATGGTCTGGGTGCTCCATGTGCCCATCGAAACGGCGCGCTACGGCATCCTGCTCTCAGCCATGCCGGCCGGCATCAATGTCTATGTCTTCGCGACCTACTACCATCGCGGCATTCACGTCGCCGCCAACACCATCCTCATCTCCACCGTCACTTCCGCACTGACCATCTCTGCCTGGCTGGCCATTCTCAGCCACACGCCCACTTAAGCTTCCCTGTTGCCTCCGGGCACGCCCACCCTATGGTGGGCAAGAAAAGAGGATCCTCATGGCCATCGACCTTCTCCAGACGCACAAGCTGCTCGATACCTGCGAGGCCGCCCTGGCCGAGCGCTTTACTGTCCACAAGCTGCACGAGGCTGCAGATCGCGACGCGTTCCTCGCCGAAGTCGGCCCCCGCATCCGCGCCGTCGCGGGCGGTTCGGTCGATGCCGACCTGATGGACCGTCTCCCCAAGCTCGAGATCATCGCCAATTTCGGTGTGGGCTATGACACCATCGACACGCCGGCTGCCAAGGCCCGCAACATCCGCGTCACCAATACCCCCAGCGTGCTCGATGATGCCGTCGCCGAAACGGCCATGGCCCTGATGATCGCGCTCGCCCGCCAGGTTCCGGCGGCGGACCGCTTCGTGCGCGAGGGCAAGTGGGAGCAAGGAAACTTCCCCTTCACCACCGAACTGCGCGGCGCCACCGTTGGCATTCTGGGCCTTGGCCGTATCGGCAAGGAGATTGCCGCCCGGGCACAAGCGTTCAAGATGCGGATCGTCTATCACGGCCGTCAGCGTCAGCCGACGGAGCCTCACCTCTATTATGGTGATCTCGAAGCCATGGCGCGGGACTGCGACTGGCTGGTCATCGTGGCGCCGGGCGGTCCGGCGACGCAAGGGATCGTCTCGCGCCAGGTGCTCGAAGCGCTGGGCCCCAACGGACGCCTCGTCAACGTCGCGCGCGGCAGTCTCGTTGATGAAGCCGCGCTCATCGACATGCTCCAATCGGGCGGCATTGCCGGCGCCGGGCTTGACGTCTTCGCCGATGAACCGCGCGTGCCCGCCGCGCTGCGCGAACTCGACAACGTCGTGCTTACCCCCCACTACGCCAGCGCCACCCGCACCACCCGCAATGCCATGGGCGCGCTCGTGGTCGCCAATCTCGACGCCCATTTTGCCGGCAATCCGCTGCTGAGTGCCGTGGTCTGAAGGAGCCCCTTTCCCCTTGATGCGTTAGCCGGTCACACCCAAACGCATGAAGGACATACCCATGGATCGGTTCACCGGTAAAACCGTGCTCGTCACCGGCGCGGCATCAGGCATCGGCCAAGCCACAGCCCGACGCTTTGCTAGCGAAGGCGCCAATTTGGTGCTGGTCGACCGCAACGACATGGGGGAAACCGCCAAGGGCATGTCGCCCGACCGTATCCTCATCCACACCGCCGATGTCTCTGACGACAAGGCCTGCGACGGCATGATTGCGGCCGCTGTTGAACGGTTCGGAACACTTGACGTCTTGGTCAACAATGCCGGCGTTTATTCCGGCGGCGACCCGGCCCAACTCAGCAACGAGGATTGGCGCAAGGTAATCGCCACTGATCTCGATGGCGTCTTTTATGGCTGCCGCGCAGCCATTCCGCATCTCGAAAAATCCGGCGGCTCTATCGTCAATACCGCCTCGGTATCGGGCACCGGCGGTGACTGGAACACGCTGCCCTACAACGCTGCCAAGGGGGGCGTGGTCAACTTCACCCGTGCTCTCGCCATGGATCTCGGCAAGCGCGGCATTCGCGTCAATGCCGTCTGCCCCAGCCTCACCCGCACCGCCATGACCGAGGACATGTTTGACGATGAGGAGGCGCTGGCGGCCTTCCGCGAGCGCATCCCCTTGGGTCGGCACTGCGAGCCCGAAGAGGTCGCGGCCGTGATTGCGTTCCTCGCCAGCGCCGATGCCAGCTTCATCACCGGCGCCATGATCCCGGTTGATGGCGGGGTCAGCGCGTCCAACGGTCAGCCGCCGCAATAGGCGGCGTTTCCTTCAGCCTGTCGGCAGGCTAACGTCCACCTCAATCAGAGGGAGCTTTTTCATGCAGGAATGGTGGCGCGGCGGCGTGATCTATCAGGTCTATCCGCGGTCTTTTCAGGACACCAATGGCGATGGTATCGGCGATTTGCCCGGCATTATCCGCCGCCTCGATTACATTGCGAGCCTGGGCGTGGATTGCATTTGGCTGTCACCGATCCAGCAATCGCCGCAGGCCGATATGGGGTATGACGTCTCGGACTACCGGGAGGTCGACCGGCTCTTCGGTTCGCTCCAGGATTTCGACTCGCTCGTCGAACAGGCCCACGCCCGCGGCCTCAAGGTCATCATGGACCAGGTGGTCAGCCATACCTCCGACCAGCACCCCTGGTTTCAGGAATCGCGTGTCAGCCGCACCAATGCGCGGGCCGACTGGTATGTGTGGTCTGACCCGCAGCCCGACGGCTCTCCGCCCAACAACTGGCTTTCTGTGTTCGGCGGACGGGCCTGGGAGTGGAATCCTACCCGCGGGCAATATTACCTGCACAATTTTCTAGCTAGCCAGCCAGATCTCAACTTCCACAATCCCGCCGTGCAGGATGCGGTGCTGGACGTCATGCGCTTCTGGCTAGAGCGCGGAGTGGATGGCTTCCGCTTCGACACGGTGAACTACTATTTCTCCGACGACGAGTTACGTTCCAACCCGCCGCTGCACCCAAAAGGCAAGCTCGTCACCGCGGTCAATCCATACGACATGCAGGAGCATATCTACTCCAAGAATCGCCCCGAGAATGTGCCCTTTCTGCAGCGCATCCGTGCGCTTATGGACGAGTTCCCCAACACCGCCAGCGTGGGAGAAGTCGGCGAGGCCCAGCGCGCCGTAGCGCTCATGGCCGAATACACATCGGGCGGCGACAAGCTCCACATGTGCTACTCGTTCGAGTTCCTCGGCCAGGAGTTCTCGGCGGCACACTTCCGCTCGCGCATCGAAGCATTCTTCAGGGCGAGTCAGGATGGCTGGCCTTGCTGGAGCTTCTCCAATCACGACGTGCACCGTCATATCAGCCGCTGGTCGGGCCATGCGCTTTCGCCTGACGAGTTGGGCCGGCAGTGCATCGCGCTGTTGGCGGCGCTCCGGGGCTCGATTTGCCTTTATCAGGGCGAGGAACTGGGTTTGCCCGAATCCGACCTGCTCTACGAGGAACTGACCGATCCGCGGGGCATCCGCTTCTGGCCGGAGGACAAGGGGCGGGATGGCTGCCGTATACCCATGCCCTGGGAAGAAGGTGAGGCGCCAAATGGCTTCACCTCCGGAACTCCCTGGCTGCCGATGCGGGCGCGCCACTCCGAGCGTAATATGGCTGCACAGGATCGCGACCCCGGCTCGGTCCTCAACGCCTACCGGTCGATTCTGACTTGGCGAAAAAAGCACCAGGCCCTCGTTACCGGCGACATCGCCTTCTTTGATACCAGCGAGCCCGCCCTTGCCTTCCGCCGCACCGGTGAGGACAAGGACATGCTGTGCGCCTTCAATCTCTCACCCCAGACACTGCAACTGTCCATCAAGGGTGCGGAGGAGCCGGTCCTGGAGCCGGTCAGTCAAAGCGCCACCATGGTCGGCAAGGGGCTGACTCTGGGCCCCAGCGGGTTCGCGTTCCTCAGCGTGGCCAGTGGTGGCAAGGGCAAGATCGTCTACGAAGACTAGCCTATTCCACCCGGCGGAATGTGTTGGGGTCGAAGAACTGCATTTCTTCCCCAACCCCGCTTGCCCGGCGGACGAAGGCGCGGATGCAGCCATTCCAGCGCTCCACGCGGGTGGCGTCCACGCCCATCTGCCGCAAGCGCATCAGGTCGAACTCGTTGCGCTCTTCCTGAGTATAGGCGTCGCCAATGCGCATGCCGAATTCAAGCGAAACGCCGGGGCGGTCGCCTATGCAAAAGGGCGCGGCAACACTCCCGCCCACGGTGGCGCAGAGCGCAAGGACGGCAAGTGTGACAGGTTTGATCATGGCAATCTCCCTTCGCCCTTGTCGTGAGCCGCGATTGTGGCGTTCTCACGCCAGCGGATCAGCATGACAACGCCGGGAATGGCAAAGCTGAGCAGCAGCAAGCGAATAACGTGGTGGGCGGCGATAAACGCCGTGTCATAGCCTAGCGCGATGCCGAGAGCGCCCATGCCTTCCAGCGCCCCGGGCGCCAGTGCCAACCAGATCTGGCCATAGGGCATGCCGATCACCATGCCGACGAGCCAAGCCACCAGGGTAACGATGCTCACGGTCATGCCGGTGGCAATCAGCCCACCCAGCGAAGCATGAAAAAACTCGCGCCGGCTAATCCCGGCAAAGCGAGAGCCGATCAGCGCCCCGGTCAAGACGAACGTGGTGATCACCAGTGGCTCCGGCATTGCCGCGTCGTAAAGCCCGCCCAGCTTGGCGGCGGTGGCGGCCGCCATCGAACCCAGCACGAATCCCGCCGGGATCTTGCGCCACACAAAGACGAGGCCAAACGCGGTACACCCAGCCGCCAGGAGCAGCAATTCGCCCACCGACAGGGTCTTGGACGACATCAGCGGCTCGAAATGGGCGATGGGCAGGAACATGGCACCGATGGGCACGCAGATGGTCAGCATGAAAATGCGGATCACCTGGATGATGGCAATCTGCCGTGCATCGCCGACCCCCGCCGAGGCGATCCCCATGACCAATGAGAGGTGGCCCGGAAAGGAGCTGAGATAGGCCGTCCCCGCATCGAGCTTGAATACGCGGGCCAGCATCCATCCGGTAAGCGACACGATCAGCACCAGTTCGATCACCAGCGCGGCAAGGCTGACTGGCCAGCTCGAAAGCAGGTTGAGCGTGTCTGGCGCAACGCTTGCGCCCATCGACATGCCGATCAGGAGAAAGGCGACGTCGCGCAGCCGGTCGGGCATGCGCACCTTCACCCCGCTCATGGCCGCGATGCTGACGGCCAGTGCCCCGCCCATTAGCCAGCCCGCCGGCAGTCCGGCAAACGCCGCCAGGGCACCGCCGGCAAACGAGATCAGGAGTGTGAGAAGGGTAGGGACCAGCTGTGCCAAATGGCTACCAATGGAGGAAAAAAGCTGCGTCGGCAGTAACCTCACCGGCGGCCGCCCGCAAGAGGACCATGCACCAGATTTAGCTGACTGGCAGCGCCCGCTCCGCCAGCCGCACCCAATAGCTCACGCCCACGGGAATGACCTCGTCGTTGAAGTCATAGGTTTCAGTGTGCAACTCGGCGCTCTCGCCATTGCCCAAGAAAATGTAGGCGCCCGGCCGCTCCTGCAGCATGAACGAGAAATCTTCGCCGCCCATCGAGGGTTCGGCATCGGCGTCGACGCGCTCCGGTCCGACCACTTCGCCAGCGACTTCAGCGGCGAAACTCGTCTGCTCCGCAGAATTGACGGTCACGGGGTAACCCCGCGCATACCGGACGCTGGCCTCGGCTCCAAAGCTCTGCGCGAATTGCGGCACGAACTGGCCTAGCCGCTCCTCGATCAAATCTTGCACGGCGCTATCGAGGGTTCGGACCGTTCCGGTGATGCTGGCGGTCTTGGAAATCACATTGTCCGCTTCGCCCGCCTCCACGATGGTGACCGACAGCACTGCACTGTGCAGCGGGTCGACATTGCGCGATACGATCGATTGCAGCGCCACGATCATCTGCGCCGCCACCAGGATCGGGTCGATGGTGGTTTGCGGCCGGGCCGCGTGTCCGCCCCGTCCGCTGATGTCGATATAGAAGCGATCGGTTGCGGCCATGATGCCGCCGGCGCGAATGCCGAAATGGCCCGCCGGCATGCCCGGCCAGTTGTGGAGGCCATAGAACTCGGCGATGTCGAACTTCTCGACCAGTCCGTCCTTGATCATCTCCTTGCCGCCGCCACCGCCCTCTTCGGCCGGCTGGAAGATCACGGCAATCCGCCCATCGAAATTGCGCGTTTCCGCTAGATACTTTGCGGCTCCCAGCAGCATGGCGGTGTGTCCGTCATGGCCGCAGGCATGCATCTTGCCATCTATGGTCGAGGCATAGGCTTTGCCGGTGCGCTCGGTCATGGGCAACGCGTCCATGTCGGCGCGCAACCCGATCGTGCGGCCGCTGGTGTTGGTTCGGCCATTGATGATGCCCACGACGCCGGTGCGCCCCAGGCCGGTGACCACCTCATCGCAGCCGAATGCCCGAAGCTTGTCGATCACGATCCCGGCTGTGCGCTCGACGTCGAACAGCACCTCAGGATGAGCATGGAAATCCTGCCGCCAGGCGGTGATTTCCTCGTGAAACTCGGCAATTCGGTTCAATACGGGCATAGGTGGTCCAGGCAAATGTTCGCTGTCGGGGCAATGTCGCTGTCCCAACCAGCCCAGTCAACTGCGGTGCAACATCGCGACCAACGGTATGGCTTTCCAACATTCACCCCCGCAGTGTACCGATATTCCCCATCCGCGTCTTGCCCCTCTTGGCCAAACTTGCAATGACATCCGCAACTTGCCGGAGCTGCCCATGAAAGTTCTTGTCGCCGTCAAGCGCGTCGTCGACCACAATGTCCGCATCCGTGTCCGCCCCGATGGCTCGGGTGTCGAGACCAATGGGGTGCGTATGTCGATGAACCCCTTT
Source organism: Devosia sp. RR2S18 (assembly GCF_030177755.1). NCBI lineage: Bacteria > Pseudomonadati > Pseudomonadota > Alphaproteobacteria > Hyphomicrobiales > Devosiaceae > Devosia > Devosia rhizosphaerae. The sequence goes on along the minus strand of NZ_CP126539.1, from coordinate 3,446,134 downwards.
TGCAAGCACGCGGTCGAGGCCGCAGTGCAGCTCGGGGAGCAGGGCCATGCCGATGAGATCGTGATCGTCTCCATCGGTCCCAAATCCGCTAATGACGTGATCCTGACCGCTCTGGCTATGGGTGCGCATCGCGGTTTGCTGATCGAAACCGAAGCGGAATTGGAAACGCTTGCCATCGCCAAGCTGCTCGCCAAAGTGGTCGAGGAGGAGCAGCCGGATCTGGTGCTGCTCGGCAAGCAGGCGGTGGACGACGACTCCAACCATGTCGGCCAGATGCTGGCGGCGCTGACCGATCGTCCGCAGGCAACCTTCGCCTCCGAGATCAAGGTCACCGCCGATGGTCTCGAAGTCACCCGCGAAGTCGATTGGGGCCGCGAAGTCGTCGCCCTGCCGCTCCCCGCCATCGTCACAGCCGACCTACGCCTCAATACGCCGCGCAACGCCGCGCTGCCCATGGTCATGAAGGCGCGCTCCAAGCCCCTCGCCGTTCGTCCTGCTGCAGAATTCGGCGTCGACCTCGCGCCGCGCCTGATCATCGAGAAGGTGTCGCCGCCCGCCGAGCGTGCCACCGGCCGCACGGTCGACTCGGTCGAGGACCTGGCCGCCATCATCGCCGCAGACGTTTCGCAGATGGAGGCGCTATAATGAGTGTTCTCCTCTTGGCCGATCACGATCTAGGCCTGCTCTCGCCCTCCACTGCACGCCTCGTCAACGCGGTAAGCCAACTTGGCCCTGTGGACCTCCTGGTTCTAGGCGAAGGGATTGACCAGGTGGCTACCGAAGCCAGCAAGATCAGCGGTGTGTCGCGCGTCCTAGTAGGGCAGGGCGCCGGATACGGCGGGATGCTGCCCGATGCTGTGGTTTCGTTGCTTGAAACGCTAACAGTCCGCTATCAATATGTAGCAGCTGGTGCCACTGCCGTGGGCCGGGATGTCATGCCCCGACTGGCCGCCAAGCTCGACCTGATGCCCATCACCGACGTGGTCGCCATCCTTGATCCCAGCCGGTTCGAGCGCCCTATCTATGCCGGCAATGCGGTCCAGACGGTCACCTCGAACCAGGCTAAACACCTTCTTACCCTGCGTGCATCAGCCTTCCGCGCTGCTCCTCTGGGCAATGACGCACCTATCGAACCCGTTGAATCTGCAGCGACTTCTGCAGCTCGGGTAATTGCCGGTCATCGCACCGAAAGCGACACTCCAGACCTTGCGACCGCGCAGATCGTGGTGGGCGGTGGTGTCTCGGTCGGCTCCGCCGAAGGCTTCCAGCTCATCCAGCAACTCGCGCAGCGCCTCAACGCTGCCGTCGGTGCGACCCGCGCCGCCGTCGACGCCGGCTACGCTCCTAACGATTGGCAGGTTGGCCAAACCGGCAAGATCATCGCCCCCGACCTTTACATCGCCGTCGGAATTTCTGGGGCTTTACAACACCTTGCGGGCATTCAGGGTGTTAAAAAGATCATCGCCATCAACACCGATGCCGAGGCCCCGCTCTCCAAGATGGCCGATGTCGTGCTCCTCGGCGATCTCTTCAAGACCATCCCGGAACTGATCGCCGAACTTGACCGCCTCGGCGTCAAACGCTGAATTGCAAATTTCCCCCTGCGGCCTATAAAGGCGGCGCCTACCCACTGGACTTCCAGAGATATGTTCGAGACCCTCTCCAAGGCCCCCGGCGACAAAATTCTGGCGCTCATGGGCGAATATGCGGCTGACCCGCGACCGACAAAGATCGATCTCGGTGTCGGCGTCTACAAGGACGAAAAGGGCACCACGCCGATCATGTCCGCCGTCCGCAAGGCCGAAGAACGCATCCTTGCTGCCGAAAAAACCAAGTCTTACCTCGGCATAGCTGGCAACAAGGGCTTCGGCAGCGCCGTGCTCGATCTGACGCTGGGCGATAGTGTCGATCGGTCGCGCGTTCGGATTGCTCAAGCTCCCGGCGGCACCGGCTCGCTGTGGGTATTGATGCAGTTGATCAACCGTGCCCGCCCTGGCACGACGGTCTGGGTCTCCGATCCCACCTGGCCCAACCACAATCCGATTGCAGAGAACTCAGGTCTCGCGGTCGCCACTTACCCCTATTTCGACCCAGAAACCCGCGGTGTCCGCTTCACCGAAATGCTTGCCGCGCTCGACCAACTCGGCAAGGATGACGTGGTCCTGCTGCATGGCTGCTGCCACAATCCTACGGGCGCCAACCTGTCGGCCGAACAATGGGATCAGGTCGCCGCAAGCCTCGCCCGCACTGGCGCGCTACCTTTCATCGATCTGGCCTATCTGGGCTTCGGCGATGGCCTCGAAGCCGACGCCTATGGCACGCGCAAGGTCGTCTCTTCGGTGCCTGAGGCGCTTGTCGCCTTCTCCGGTTCCAAGAATTTCGGGCTTTATCGCGAACGCATCGGCGCGGCCATTCTTATTGCTCGTGATGCCGAGCAGGCCGACATCACGCAATCTCAACTGCTCAACATCATCCGTGGCGCCTACTCGCAGCCACCCGATCATGGCGCCGAGATCATCCGCACCATCCTGGAGGATGCCGATCTGCGCACCGAGTGGGAGGCCGAACTCAACCAGATGCGCACCCGCATGGTGCATCTGCGCGAAAAGCTCGCCGAGACCATCCGCCAGCGCTCCAATTCTGAAGACTTCGATTTCATCGCCGATCACCGTGGGATGTTTTCGCTGCTCGGCTTGGATAGCGCGACCGTCGAACATCTAAAGGCCGCGAACGGGGTCTATATGGTGGGCGATAGCCGGATCAATGTCGCCGGCATCCCCGAGGAGCGCGTCGGCGATCTTGCTGATGCGCTCCTTGCCGCCAACAAGTAGGGGCACTGCGCCCGCTCTACCAACCTCGCCCGGCATGCCACGGCGACACGCAACCTTAGGAGGGAACGATGAAGTTCTTCGTCGATACTGCGGAAGTAAAGGACATCCGCGAACTGCATGAAGCCGGCCTTGTGGATGGTGTTACGACCAACCCGTCGCTGATTGCCAAGTCAGGTCGTGACTTCAAGGAAGTGATCAAGGAAATCTGCAACGTCACGCCAGACCCGGTTTCGGCCGAAGTGGCGTCGCTTGAGTATGATGGCATGATCGCCGAGGGCGAAGTGCTTTCCAAGATCGCCAGCAACGTCGTTGTAAAGCTGCCGCTTACTCTTGCCGGTCTCAAGGCGACCCGCACCTTCAAAGAGCGTGGTATCAAGACCAACGTGACGCTTTGCTTCTCGGCCAATCAGGCTCTGCTCGCTGCTAAGGCTGGCGCGACCTATGTGTCGCCCTTCATTGGCCGGATCGACGACATCAACCTAGATGGCATGGAGCTGATCGAGAACATCCGCCAGATCTTCGACAACTACCAGTTCGAGACCCAGATCTTGGCAGCTTCGATCCGTTCGGCCAATCACGTCACCCAGGCAGCCCTTGCCGGCGCCGATGTGGCGACCATTCCGACCGCGGTCATCAAGAAGCTAGCCGACCACCCGCTGACCAATGCGGGCATTGAAGGCTTCCTCAAGGATTGGGCTGGCACGGGTCAGTCGATCCTCTAGCTCCCTCGAGAGCTATCCTGCGCGCCAAGTGATGAGGGGCAAGGCCCCTCGTCCTCTCCTCTCGGCAGATCCAAGCTCACAAGCGCGATCGCCGGGCCATTCACGTCTAGAGTGCCATGGCCGACACCGACCTCGCCGCCCAGATCAAAGCCGGCCTCGCCGCTGTGGAAATTCCCGGCGGCGGGGACCTTGCGACCTATGGCGGGCTCTCCGAAATCATCGTGACGTCGGGCGCAGTCGCCTTTGCCATCGCCGTTGTGCCCGGAATGGAGGCCGCCTTTGGCCCAGCCCGCGAACAGGCGCAGCAGGTCACGCAAGCGATAGCGGGCACCCGCAAGATCATGGTGTCGCTAACTTCGGGCAAGCCGCCAGCCAGTGCTGCTCCAAAATTTTCTCATGGCGCGCCCGTGCCACCCGGAAAGACCGCTGTTCCTGGTATCCGCCATATACTGGCAGTGGGGTCGGGGAAGGGCGGGGTTGGTAAATCCACGACCGCGGTGAACCTGGCCCTCGCGCTCCAAGCGGAGGGCCTGCGCATCGGCATTCTCGATGCGGACCTCTATGGGCCCTCTATCCCGCGCCTGCTGGGGCTCGAGGGACAACCGGCCGTTCGGGAGGACGGCATCTTTACCCCGCACACCGCTTTCGGTATCAAGGCGATGTCGATCGGCGCCATGCTGAACCCCAATCAAGCGGTGGTCTGGCGCGGACCGATGGCGACATCTGCCCTGCGCCAATTGCTGCGCGAGACCGACTGGGGCGAACTCGACATCCTCGTCGTCGACCTGCCGCCCGGCACCGGGGACATCCACATCTCCCTCTTTCAACAGACGGAAGTGGCCGGTGTGGTGATCGTCTCCACTCCACAGGATCTCGCCCTGATCGATGCCCGCAAGGCCATCGACATGCTGCGCCGCATGCAGGTGCCCCTGCTAGGGCTCATCGAGAACATGAGCTACTTCATCGCTCCCGACACGGGTCGGCGCTACGACATTTTCGGCACCGGTGGCGCACAGAAAGCCGCTACTGACGTTCAGATTCCGTTCATCGGCGGAGTTCCGCTGGTGATGTCGATCCGAGAAGGCTCCGATCTCGGCAGGCCTCCAGTAGCCGCAGACCCAACCGGTCCTGAGGCCGAGGCGTTTCGAACCATCGCCACGAACATCCTCGCCAACACTCCTTCGCTACGCCCATAAAGCTCCTGCAATCGATTGCATCGGGGGATTGGCTGAGCTATTGGCTGCCTCAAAGCGGCTCAAGCCGACAGAGGAGGTCTAATGTTCTCGATTCACCGCCAAGATTTCGGCACTGATTTCACCTTCGGCGTTGCCACGGCAGCCTTTCAGATCGAAGGAGGCCAGCGGGACGGTCGCGGTCCTTCCATCTGGGACAGCTTCTCGAGAACGCCAGGCAATGTCCACAATGGCGACACTGGTGCGGAAGCCTGCAATCACTACGAACTCTGGCCGCAAGACCTCGATCTCATCCGCGACGGCGGTTTTGATGCTTACCGCTTTTCCTTCGCCTGGCCCCGCCTCATTCCTGGGGGAACCGGGGCGGTCAACCAGGCGGGTCTCGACTTCTACGACCGGCTGATCGACGGCATGCTTGAGCGCGGGATAAAGCCTTACGCTACCCTCTACCATTGGGATCTTCCCTCGCCGCTGCAGGACAAGGGCGGCTGGATGAACCGGGACATTGCCAACTGGTTCGCGGATTACGCGGTGCTCATCGCGCAGAAGTTCGGTGATCGTCTCGAAGCGACGGCCACCATCAACGAGCCTTGGTGCGTTGCCTTCCTCAGCCATTTTCTGGGCATTCATGCCCCTGGCTACCGCGATCTGCGGGCGGCAGCGCGTGCAATGCACCATGTATTGTTTGCCCATGGCACGGCTATCGATGCCCTGCGCGCCAATGGTGCAAAGAACCTCGGCATTGTGCTTAACTTAGAGAAATCTGAGCCCGCTAGCGACAGCGAGGAGGACAAGCAGGCCGCCAATGTCGGCGATGCGATCTTCAACCGCTGGTATCTCGGTGGCGTGCTCAAGGGAGAGTACCCCACGGAGCTTACCGGCCCTCTCGCTGCCTACCTGCCGGACGGCTATGAGGAGGACATGGCCGTGGTGTCGCGTCCCCTCGATTGGCTTGGCATCAACTACTACACGCGCGGCCTTTACAAGTCCGCCCCCGACCAGCCTGTATTTCCAATTGCGCAGGTCAAGGGTGACCTTGAAAAGACCGACATCGGCTGGGAAATCTACCCACAGGGGCTTACCGACCTGTTGGTCCGGGTCTCTCGTGACTACACCAAGCTGCCGCTGTACGTGACGGAAAATGGTATGGCTGAGGTCGAGGGCGACAGCGATCCGCGCCGGGCAAAATACTACGAGGATCACTTGAAAGCGGTCTTGAGTGCACGAGAGCAGGGCGCAGACGTCAGGGGCTACTTCGCCTGGTCGCTGCTCGACAACTACGAGTGGGCTGAAGGGTACAACAAGCGTTTCGGCCTCGTCCATGTGGATTACCAGACGCAACAACGCACGCCCAAATCGAGCTATCGTGCTTTCCAGGGCATGCTGCACAACTCCCGCTAGGGAACTCATCAGTGCCGTGAACATTGGGAGAACAACAACGGAGTTCTCCCATGTCTACGACCAATCCGAAAGTCGATCCGAGCCAGCACTCGAACCTCGAGAAAAAACCTGAGGACTGGATCACGGGTGACGATCCGATGACCGATGCCCAAGCATCCTATCTTAAGACGCTGAGCGAGCAGGCCCACAAGTCCGATCAGTTCGCAACCGACATCACCAAGGCAGAAGCCTCCAAGCGGATCGATGCCCTGCGCGCCGAACTGGGGCTCGAGGACTAGCTCTTCAAGCCGAGCTCTGGCAGCCGGGCTGCCACGAGTTCTTTTGTCAGGGGCTGCTGAGGAGCCGAAAAAATCTCCTCCGCTGTCCCCGCCTCGATGATGCGGCCGCGCTCCATCACCATAACTCGGTCAGCGATCGCCGCGACCATATCGAGGTCGTGGCTGATAATGAGGTAGGTAAGGCCGTACTTGGCCTGCAGGCTGGACAATAAAGCGAGCACTTCACCGCGCACCGACACATCGAGCGCTGAGACAGGCTCATCCAGCACCACCAGCCGGGGACGGGTGACCAAAGCTCTCGCGATGGCGAGGCGTTGACGCTGTCCGCCCGAAAACTGGTGAGGGTAGCGGTCGAGCATAGCCTCATCTAAGCCGACAGCCTCAACGGCTTCGACCAATCGCGCCCGATGGTCCATCGGCGCCAGCCCATGCTTTAGCCGCAGCGGCTCGGCCAAGGAAGCACCGACTGTCAGGCGAGGGTTGAAGCTGCCGAACGGATCCTGGAACACCAAGGAGAGATGCGCCCTGTGTGATCTCGGGAGGTCGCCGCCACGATATCGCGCACCCTCGATCTCCATCGTGCCTGCGGTCGCCGTATCTAACCCCACGATCATCCGAGCCAGCGTGGATTTGCCACAGCCGGAAGGACCGACGAGCGCTAGGCATTCACCCATGCCGATCCCGAAAGAGACCCCCTCCACCGCCCGTAAGTGCGCCCGGCGCCAAGGCAACAAGCCACCCTGCCGGTAATCCCGTGTGAGGTTCTCCACCTTTAGCAGGGGTGCGCCTTCATTTGGCGCTGGGTGCATACGAGTTGGAGAGAAGCGCGACGCTGCGACCAGGCTTTTGGTGTAAGCCTGCTCTGGGGCGACAAATATGTCCTCTGTTCTCCCCGTCTCAACGATCCGCCCCTGGTGCATCACTGCGACCCGATCGCACAGACTGGCAACCGCCTTCAGATCATGGCTGATGAAGATCAGGGCCATCTGCCGCCTCGTGCAGATTTCTTTGATGAGATCTAGTACCCGGCGCTGTGTGATGAGGTCGAGCGCAGAAGTGGGCTCGTCGGCAATCAGCAGGTCGGGCTCGCTGGCTAGAGCCATGGCAATCATGGCGCGCTGGCGCTGCCCTCCTGAAAGCTGATGTGGGAAGCGCTCCCCATGAACGGCGAGCAGCCCCACTTCCTCCAGAAGTTGTGGGACCTGGTCGGCCGCCTTGGCGCTGAGCGCGAGTGCTTCGCCGATCTGGTCTTTTATCCTGAGCAGCGGATTGAGCGCCGTCATCGGCTCCTGAAAAATGATGCCCATGCGCTTGCCGCGGAGGCGCGCCATATCAGTTTCGTTGCGAGGTAGGTCTCGTCCATCCAAACGAATATGACCGTTCCGACTGGCACTCACTGGCAGCAGATCGGCTATGGCCATTGCGGTTAGAGTCTTGCCCGAGCCGCTTTCGCCGATGATGCCGAAGCGCTCGCCGGGCTCCACAGAAAAGCTTACCTCCCGCACAGCCGTTTGTTCACCGAAGCGCACCCAAAGTCGTTCAACTTCAAGCAAGGGCATGTGCATTGCCTTGGCGAAGACGTGGGTCGATAGCATCCCGTAGGCCGTCACCCGCGACATTCAGTGCAATGACGATGAGCACGATGCTCACGCCCGGAACGGCAGACAACCAGGGATGAATGAGGAAAACCCCCTGTGCTTCCCGCAACATAAGCCCCAGGCTCGTCGCAGGTGGTTGGGTTCCCAGGCCCACATAGCTAAGGCCGGCCTCGGCCAGAATCCCGAGCGACAACTGGATGGTGCCCTGTACGATGATAAGGCTCATAATGTTGGGTAAAAGGTGCCGGCGCGCGATGGCCGCCTTGCTCAGACCCGCCAAACGGGCGGCCGAGACAAAGTCCAGCCGCGCCACACTCAAGGCTCCGCCGCGAGCGACACGTGCAAAAACCGGGATATTGAACACCCCTATCGCAACTATCGCATTGGTCGCCCCTGGGCCGACCAGCGTAGTGATGAGAATAGCCACGACGATCGCCGGGAAGGCAAAGACGAAATCGGTGAGCCGCAGCACCAACCATTCGACTGCACCACCCCACATAACCGCCACCAGGCCCAGGGGGATGCCAATCCCAGCACCGATGGCGACTGCCAATGCCGCCACGCCGAAGCTGGTCCACGCACCCGCCATGGTCAGGGACAAGAGATCTCGCCCGAGATGGTCAGTTCCGAGCCAATGGGCACCGCTGGGCGCGGCAAAGCGTCGGGAGATGTCGATTTCCGTGATTGGGTAAGGTGTCCAAACAAGCGAAACGAGGGCCAGGGCTGCGAACAGCGCAACCCCAGCAAGCCCAACAATGAGGCTTGGGTGTGCGAGGAGGCGCTTCATCTGACCGAACCTTCCCGCAGCCGAGGGTCGATTAACGCATAGGCGATGTCGGTGACGAGCATAGTTGCAGTAACCGCCAACACCAGGATGATGGTAGCCCCACGTACCAAAACCAGGTCGCGTTCAGATATCGCAGTGAAGATCAGCCTTCCCAGACCCGGCAGATAGAAGACGTTTTCGACGATGATCGTACCGGCTATCAAAAAGGCGAACTGCAGGCCCAATATGGTCAGCACTGGCAGCAATGCGTTCCGCACGCCGTGGCGCCACACCGCTTCTCCCTTAGTAAGTCCTTTGGCACGGGCGGTGCGGATGAAGTCCTGTCCGGTCACGTCCACCAGGGCCGTGCGCATGACACGGGCAAGAATACCGGCTTGCGGCAGACCTAAGGCTAGTCCGGGGAGTGCCAGGCTCCGGAGCGCTGCCCAGACATCTTCATGCCAGGGCGTGAACCCGCCTGGGGGAAGCCAACGCAGCGTCACGGCGAACAGCAGCGTGAGGAGCATTCCAAACCAGAAATTTGGGACTGCAATGCCAAGCTGCGCCACAACCATGGTGATCGTATCGGGTGCTTTCCCACGGCGCCGCGCCGCCATGATCCCAGCGGGTAGCCCGACAGCCGCGGAAATGATCATCGCAATCGCGGTCAGCGGCACGGTGACGCCGAGACGATCCCAGATGAGGGTGCCTACGGGAGCCCGCTGCGTATAGGACACCCCAAAATCGCCGGTAAACATGCCGGCTAGCCATCCCCAGAAGCGCTCATGCGCCGGCGCATCGAGCCCCAACTGAAGACGGAGGTTCGCGACGGCTTCGGCACTTGCATTGATGCCCAGAATGAAACGGGCTGGGTCACCCGGCAGGAGGTCCAGAAGAATAAAGATGACAGCCGCCGCGACCAGCAAGGTTGCGGCGAAGCCGACGAGCCGTCGGAAAGAGTAGAGTATCATCTACGGGGCGCAGAACCAGGGCCCGACTTACTCGACCCAGCGAATGTCCCGCAACACCACGCCTTCGATCGGCGCATTCTGCCACATGCCTTCCAGCTTGGCATTCCAGACGCCCGTCTGAGCCAGTTCGAACAAGTAGCCGTTGACTGCATCTTCTGCCAGGATGGTTTGCGCTTCGACAGCCAGTTCTCGACGCAGTTCTTCGTCTGTTGTGGCATTAAGCTCTTCGACCAGCGCCTGGAACTCTGGATTGTCGTAGCCGAAGTAGTAGTCAGGATCGGCATAGATGCCAATGTCGAACGGCTCCACATGCGCGACGATGGTGAAGTCGTAGTCCTTGTTGGTGAAGACGTCCTCGAGCCACTGCGCCCATTCCATGTTGACGAGTTCGAGGCGGATGCCGACTTCTGCAAGCTGGCTGGCAATAATCTGCCCTGACAGGCCCGCATAAGCTACTGGCGGCAGTTTCAAGGTTGCGATGAAACCTTCGGGGTAACCTGCCTCCGTCAGCAGCCGCCGTGCTGCGTCGGGATCATGAGGATAGGTTTCGGTCAGATCGACATAGTACGGATGGTGCGGCGCGAAATGGCTGCCGATCGGCTCGCCATAGCCATAAGTGGCGCCTTCGATGATCTCTTCGCGATCGATCGCGTGCGCGATCGCCTGGCGCACTCTGACGTCATTGAACGGCTCCCGTGCGTTGTTGGTCGCCAAAACCGTCTCGCCCTCTGTAGTGCCCACCAGAACCTTGAACTGGGGGTTGGCTTCAAAGATCGGCAAAGCTTCGGCAGCGAAATTGTTGGTGCCGTCGATATCGCCAGCCAGCAGGGCGTTGGTCAGCGTGGCAGTGTCGCCAATGAATACGAAGGATGCCTTGGTCAAGGCAGGCAACTCGCCCCAATAGGGCTCGTAGCGCTCAAGGACGACGCGGCTACCGCGGTCCCACTGGATAAAGGCGAAAGGACCCGTTCCAATTGGTTCAGCAGCGTTGTTCTCAGCGCTCTCTGGGGCAACAATGACAGCGTCGCCGCGCCCCAGATTGAAGAGGAATAACCCATCCGGGCGGCTGAGGGTGAATTCAACGGTCTGCGGGTCAATGACCTCAACTGCCTCGATGGGCTCATACAGAGCCTTCTGCGCATTGATACTGTCAGACGCCAAGATCCTGTCGAACGTGAACTTGACGTCTTCTGCGTCGAAGGTTGAGCCGTCATGAAATGTGACGTCAGATGCGAGCTCGAATGTGTAGGTCAGCCCATCCTCGGAGATGGTCCAGTCCTGCGCCAGGCCGGGCTGCACGGCGCCATCCTGGTCGATACGGACCAAACCCTCAAAGATGTTCTGGTAGGTGACGACGTCGATGGCCTCCGCCGCCCCAGCGGTGGGGTCGAGCATTGGCGGCTCCAGCGCCACGCCAATGCGTATCTCGCTCGGCTGAGCCAAGGCAGCGCTAGTGAGCGCTAGTCCCAAGCTCAAAATCAAACCGAACAACTGGGTTGTCTTTGCCATTGCAGTCCCCATTGCATTGCGGAAGGCCCGCTTGCGCCCCTTATAGGGCAGTCACGTCGACATGACACCTGGTCTTGTTGTTATTGCTTGCTCCCGAAGGCTTTCGTCGGAGCGTTATTTTGCGCTGCTATTCTGCCACGCCTGGCTGAGCTTCGGATTCTACTAGGTCGGACGGGATCACCAGAGTGAACAGCATGCCCTGAGCGCCGGCTGGGTTCACCGATAGTGAAAAGGTGTTGACCGCCAATAGGGCGCGCGTCAGTGACAGGCCGACACTTGAGCGGACTGGTACGATCGCGCGCCCGTTGCGGTCCACACCATCGCGGAACACGACGAACCGCTCAGCCATATCCACAGCACTGGAAGAGCTGTCACGCACATGAATGGCTATGCCACCGTCGTCCTGGCGCTGGGCGGAAATGACCACTGCACCGCCTGTCGGGGTTTGGTCGATGGCGCTGGCAAGCAGGTTCAGCACGGCCTGGGCGAGCGAAGCACGATCAGCGGTGATCCGGGGCAGCGTCTCCGAGATGGCGTTGCGGACGATCACCCGGGCAGTGTTGGCCTGGGGCCGGATGCGCAATACGCAGCTTTCCAGAAGCGCTGTCAGTTCGACGCTGACGCGCTGGGGTAGGTAGCGACCATCGCGCAGCCGCGCATAGTCATCAAGTTCATCAACGAGTGCTGCGATCTCGAGGCCTGCCGTGGTGATATCATCGGCATAGCTGGCGTAGCGTTCGTTCTCCAGCGCGCTGGACGCCTTGGACCGGATAAGATCGGAAAATCCTATAATGGTGTTGAGTGGCCGGCGGACGCCGCGGCTGATTCGCGCCAACAGCGCAGGATCCGCTTCGGTCGAACCAGCAAGGCGTAGCTGGGAAGGCTGCTGCGCACGAACCAGACCGAAATAGCCGGTGGTCACACCAGCTTGTCCTTGGGCAAACACATACAGTTCAGCCTTGCCTTCCGCCGACCGAACGGTTAGCGCGGGCCGGGCGGTTTCTGCAAAACGAGCCGGGCGCTCCAGGAATTCCCGTAAGGCGGGCAGGTCGTCGCTGGCGATGGCCCCAGACAGCGGCTTACCTTCCGCCAATGTACTCGCCAAGAGGCTCGATGCCTCGGGAGAAACTGCGCTAACCACGCCCGACCGCGTCGTCTCGAAGAAACCGTCGCCGCGAACGGTCGCGAGTGCCTGCGCGAACGCGCGCACTGCAGCCTCGTGGCTTGTGCGAACTTCGGTCGTGCTGGCCGACAGCATAAGGGCGGGGCGCCCCTGCCAGGAGATGGATTGCAGCCTTGCCGTCACCGGAACCAGCGTACCATCTCGTTGCACCAGGTGATTAACCGGACCTGCCTCCTGGCCCTCTGGACCGGCCGCTGGAAACACCGCCGCCAGTCCTGCTTGACGTAGGTTCTCGACCGAGTCGTAGCCAACCATCTCGGTGATCGCTCGATTGGCAAATAAGACCTGCTGGTCTCGGAAGACCAGGATGCCCAGGGGCAGCCTGTTCAGCACCAGAGTCTCACCGCCCAAATTGACCAATGACCCCGCCCGCTGCGCTTCGGCAATGGCGTGGGAGGGCTGGGCGACATTGCCCACGCGGTCCGTCAGTATGCGCGAGAGCTCGTCGAAATTGTAGCGCGAGACGCGTTCGACCGTCTCAGTATCCGCACCAGCGGTGGTCAGCTCGTTTGAAGACCGCTCGGGCTCTGTCGCTTCTATTCCACCTACCTCGAGTGGCGAGTTCTTGCCATCCGGCTCCTCTTCAGGCGTTGCGGCAGCCGGTTTTGTCTCCGCAACGGTATCAGGAAGGAAGCCGCGACCAATCACCTTGTAGAGCTGAGCGCTTTCCGGGGGTGCGGGAAGCTCTGGTTCTTCTGCCGGCGAGGCTACGTCCTGAGCTTCCGTTCCTGCTGTCGCAACTTCATCCTCTGATTGCGTCAGCGGACCATAGAATGCATCTCCTGCCGCCAGGCGCTCGACCAACTGGCTCAGCCGGCTAGCCCCTCCGACTTCTGCGCGCGGCGCTTCGGGCTGTGGTTCTATGGGTGTCGGTTTAGGCTGTGTCGCGGCTGGCCCGATGTCGACACTCGGTTCCGGTCCTACCGGTATTTCATCATCCGCATCATTAGTCGGCGGCTCGGCACCAGTGAGTTGTTCGGTGGCAAGACTCTCTTGCCCGTCTGCCTCTCTCCAGCTTTCCAGTTCCCGTTCATAGGCGTGAGACTCGAAATCGCCATAGCTAGGAAGGCCAGGCGCCGCAATTTCTTCGCTCCACTGCTCTGGCGCTGGCACCGCTTCATCGCCCGCCGCCTCCAAAATCTCAGCAGCAATGGGGTCCACGCCAACAATCAGCAGAGCGATCTGCTCGTCCGTCAAGACGAGGGGCGTTGTGGCACAGGTCGTGGAAGCAGGCTTTTCGCCTGCGAGAAATTGAATTCGCGCCAGGCTCGTGCGCCCCGGTGAGCCGAGGCGAATGTTTCGGGCGATTTGTCCCTTGATAGGCTCGGCCATTGGCGCGCGCTTGAGACCGAACTTCTTGATCTTGGCCAGAAACAGCTCGGCGGCGCCATTGTGCCAAATCAGCCGCTGTCCGTCACTCGACCAGAGCCAAGCCGGCCGCGTATCGTCGGCGTGCTGCAACACGCGGCGGGCGCTCGGCGATGTGGTCCAGTCGGCATTCATCAACGGCCTTGATCTCCGGCTCCCGGGGCATCCATTTCGTGCCATTTCGGCACAATTATGCCGGAAGCCTCAGGTTTCCTTCAATATAGGTGCAAAAACCGGGGGTCCAGTGCACCTTGGCGCGATCGTGTTCCCATGGTTAAGCCCCGTGGCGGCGCACCATTCCTGAGTATGGGCAAAACCGTCAAATGCGTGCTTGTCATTCTCCGATTATGCCCCTATGTTCCGCCCGCTTTCGGAATGTCGCTTCGGCCGTTCCTTGATGAGCCCTTTGCCGCCTTAGCTCAGTTGGTTAGAGCGCTAGATTGTGGATCTAGAGGTCCCCCGTTCAATCCGGGGAGGCGGTACCATTCTCCTAGGTTGCATTATCGGGCCAAGCGGAGCTGTGCCAGCTGCGCCGCGATGTTCTTGAATACCCCCTCGAGTTGAGTAGGATCCGTTGGGAAATGGTGGTAGCCCGTGCCCGACGAGCATTCGGTCAACATGTCGGTAGTGGCTTGAGATGGCGAGCTTAGACCAATGGTGAACACCTCTATCCCTGCATTCTTCGCGTTGGTGCAGGTGTCTAGTGTTTTCTGGTCCATGACCGCCGTTATGTCGGCTTTGCTGTTGAAGGCGTTGTATTCGTTCGCATTGTTGAGCATACCATCTACGTCCGCGAGGCGGCCGTCCTTTCTGTACCCCCAAGCAGAATACTCGTTGCCGTTCCAGTCACCGGAGTAGGATCTGAAGTCGGGTTCGTTGAACCCATCCGTCATGATGATAAGCACCTTTTCGACGGAAGCACTGTTGTTGAGCAGCCCCTCCGATAGCGGTTCCGAAGGCGTTAGTGCGTGAAACCCCCACACGGTGCCTTGCTGAATGTTGGTGCCGCCGCTTGCAGTCATGGCTGCAATCTTAGACTTCACCATCGTAGAGCTGCTCGAGAGCGGAAGCAATGATACGGTGGGGCAGGAGGCATTCGTAGCATTGCTCCCTGGATTGGTCCCGTCGTACTTGCAAAGGCGTTCCTGGAGCTCTTTGCGAGAAAGAGGGCTGTAAACTTCAGTATAGCCACTCCAGCTAGAAGTGCGAGAAACTAGCGTCCAGTCGGAGCCGATACAAACTGGCCGCTCCGAAATTGGTCGTAACATTTCCAACCTGACGCTTGTGGTTTGTGGTATTGCCGCCCCAGCCATATTCAACGGTCTTTGTGCATTTATCTATCGCGCAAGTTCCGCCAGTATCTGAAATGTAACTACTAGAGGTGCCGTAATGGCCATCTGGGACAAAGAACGGCACGAATTTGGCGCTGGAGTTGACTGCGGGTTCATCCGTAGTATCGTTCGGCGCGAGGCGAGCTTCAACGCAGCCCCGCCAGGCGGTGTTGGTCTTCGTGAATAGTGCCTTCCGGTCTACCAAACCGTCGAAGTTGTTCCCGTCGTAGTCGTCATTGTCGAAGTTCAGCTTGGCGATGCTTGACTGCCCACTCCAGTCCAGCCAGCTTGCGTTTGCAAACTGAGTGCCAATATTGACCATAGTCGTGAACGGGATGATCCCGATCTTTACCTTGTCGGAGCTAGCAGCGCCGACAAGGGGTTCGCAAGTATCTTCATCCACCGCATCGTCGAAGAAGAGTATATTCGTGGCGCAAGTCGCGGCCGTTTTTAAGTACGCCATGCGGTTGTTCTGTTGCATTGAACCCGAATTATCGAGAACCATTGCGACTTCAAGGTTCAACATCTTCCGAGTCGCCTCCGCAAAAAAGGTTGCTCCCAGATTATTCACCCCAACGAGGCGAACGAATGCGGTTGGCACGTTTATTTTGCCCTCTAGGTAGAGTGAACCATTGACGACGTCGGCGCGGGCAATCTCGACGGAGCTCGTGATTTCGTCTCCACCTAACCCTTCTGAGCCGACGCGATCCTGGATCAAGGCTTGCGCTTTGGCCTTTATGTCCGCCTCATGCAGCGGTTTCTTGAATATCTCTGGCTGCAGGGCCAAAGCCGCAGCGTCGAGAGCGACCTGAGCTCTATTCCGCGTCTGCTCAAGCCGAACATAATCCACGACTGCACCGCCGAGAGCGATGAGCACGATCGCCATGACGCTGAAGACCACGGCAAAGACGCCACGTTCGTCCCGGCCGAAGCGCAACAGGAGGTCGGTGAAGCGGTGCATAGGTCTAGGTCCGGAAGCTAATAGGTTTGGTGCAGGCCTCCCGATAGTAAGCGAAAATCCTTATCAAAGGACCACTACGCGCGTGTTCAGTTTTACCCGTCCATAGAGATCGACGACATCCGCATTGGTCATGCGGATGCAGCCCGATGATACGTTTTGGCCGATGCTCCAGGGTTCGTTGGTGCCGTGGATGCGATAGAGTGTCGAGCCGAGGTAGAGGGCCCGCGCGCCCAACGGGTTGTTCGGTCCGCCGGACATATGGCGTGGCAGGTCCGGGCGCCGCTTCAGCATCTCGGCAGGGGGCGTCCAGCTTGGCCACTCGGCTTTGCGGGTCACCCGGTGCGTACCGGTCCACTCGAATCCCGACTTTGCGACGCCGATGCCGTAGCGCAACGCTCGGCCGTCGCCGAGAACGAAGTAGAGGAAGTGGGCTCGCGTATCGACCACGATGGTGCCGCTCCGCTCATGGGTGGAATACCGCACGATCTGGCGCAGAAAAGTGGGGTGAACCTGCGCATTGGCTTGCAGCATCAGCGCGTGTTTGGGAGTGCCCTGGGTCACCGTGATGCCGGGCGGCGGTCCAAACCCCCAGCGTTGTTGCGCCAGCGCCGGCAGCGGTAGCAGCGTTGCCAGTGCGAGCCCCGTGCCGAGCGCCACTCGCGCGATCTTCCCCATCATGTTCATTGTGCGTCCCCAACGAAAAAGTAGGGTGCACTTTGCCGCACAAGCGCCAATGCTGGGTGAAGCCAAATGGTTAAGCTGCGGCTCACCCCGATGGTGAATCAGCGGCTAATGTGCCTAGTTGAAGCGAACGGGAGCTTACCCCCATGTCTGCCGAAATGATCCGCTGCCGCTGGGCCGGTGATGATCCGCTCTACTGCCACTATCATGATCATGAGTGGGGCAGGCCGGTCGCAAACGACCGGAGACTGTACGAGAAAATCTGCCTCGAAGGGTTCCAGGCGGGGCTCTCCTGGATCACCATCTTGCGAAAGCGGGAGCGCTTCCGGGAACTCTTCCATGATTTCGACGTCGAGCGCGTCGCTGCCATGACAGAGACCGACATAGAGCGTCTGCTCGCCGACCCTGGCATTATTCGCCACCGCGGGAAGATCGCTGCCGCGATCAACAATGCTCAGCACACGATCGCGGTGCAGCAGGAATTCGGCTCCTTTGCCGCCTATATCTGGCGGTTTGAACCTTCGGTGGATCACCGTGCAGATGATTTCCGCTGGGAAACTTTGCGCCAAATCACTCAATCAGATGCGTCGCGGGCCCTCTCCAAGGATTTGCGCAAGCGGGGCTTCGCCTTTGTAGGGCCAACGACCTGCTATGCCTTTATGCAGGCCATGGGCATGGTCAACGACCACGTTGAAGACTGCTTCTGCCGCAATGAAGTCGAAACCCTGCGCGCTGCGTTCGTCCGCCCCACATGAAGTCTGTTGCTTAAAGGCAACAACGCCGCTCGCCTGCGACAACCCGCCACACTAATAGCTTGCCGCTCACGTACTCGTGAGCTAAACGGTTGGCGTCCAACAAAGCCAACCCGAGGGAGGCGCTACATGAATACCGTGTTTGTCCTCCGTCCGGTTGTAAGCAAATGGCAAAATCACCGAGCCTAAGTGCTCGTCCTTTGCCGCTCTCGGCCTTACCGCCGCGGACATTTTCTCAACACCACTGAACTGATGGGCTGAAACCGGGTCGCTTCGCGCTCCGATTGCAGGCTCATCACCTCCACTGCAACCAGAGGCCGGTTTGCGTACGCGCGCCGGATTATCGCATGACCTATGATGCTGCCCCGCAGGCGCCTGTTGTACTTCGCCTGGAATTCTCCATTGCCGATGCCGTTCATCAGCGCGGGCTCTTTGCCGTGCTCGGCGCCGCAGTTCACGCCTGGTGGAACCGGCCACGGCTCCCGGCAAACATACCGGCTTATCTGCGCGCCGATCTGGGCCTGCCGCCCGAGGCAGTGCCCGCCCACTGGACTGACGTCCGCCTGGTGTCGGGTGTGCCCGATCCGCTGCGGAGACCGGGCATGTGAAGCAAGGGAGGCTGGATCTTCGGCCTCCCTACCTGCAACTGCCGCATTGGCCGTGCGGCAGTTGTCTACCCTGTTATGATCCGCTAACAACGGCGCGATTTCCCGGGACTATCCAGATGACCGAAAAGACCAAGCTGATCGTGCCGCGTTTGCCGCGTGGCTTTGAAGATCGGGACGCCAGCGAGATCGCTGCCGTGGGCGCCATGATCGACAAGATCAAGACGGTCTATTATCGCTATGGGTTCGATCCGGTGGAAACGCCGCTATTCGAGTTCACAGAAACGCTCGGCAAGTTCCTGCCCGACACCGACCGGCCCAATGCCGGGGTCTTCTCCCTGCAGGATGACGATGAGCAGTGGATGAGCTTGCGCTACGATCTGACTGCGCCGCTTGCCCGCTATTTCGCCGAGAACTTCGAAGTTCTGCCCAAGCCCTATCGCTCCTATCGACAGGGCTACGTCTTCCGCAATGAGAAGCCTGGCCCCGGGCGCTTCCGTCAGTTCATGCAATTCGATGCTGACACCGTCGGTGCGCCCGGTCCGGAAGCCGACGCCGAAATGTGCATGATGATGGCCGACGTCATGGAGGCGCTCGGTCTTACCGGCCAGTATATTGTTCGCGTCAACAACCGCAAAGTGCTCGACGGCGTGCTGGCCACGGCGGGCGTCACGTCGGACGAGCAGAAGCTGACCGTGCTGCGGGCCATCGACAAGCTCGACAAGTTTGGTGTTGAGGGCGTGAGGCTGCTTCTTGGCGCTGGACGCAAGGACGAGAGCGGCGACTTCACCAAGGGTGCGGGTCTGTCGGACGGGCAGATTGAGCCACTGCTAGCCTATATCGAAAGCGGGGTGCCTGCCGCGGGCGTGCAAAAGGGCAGCAATGAACACGTCATTGCCACCATCAACACTCTCGCCGGGCTGATCGGCGGCTCCGAAACGGGGCTGGCGGGCGTTCAGGAACTCGCCACTATTTTCGGGCTGGTTAGCGCGGCAGGCTTTGGTGGTCGGGTAGTCCTCGATCCTTCCGTGGTCCGCGGCCTCGAATACTACACAGGTCCCGTCTTCGAGATCGAACTGACCTTCACCATCACCAATGAAAAGGGACAGCCGGTCGTCTTCGGCTCGGTTGGCGGCGGTGGCCGTTATGACGGCCTCGTCTCCCGGTTCCGGCGCGAACCAGTTCCCGCGACCGGCTTCTCCATCGGCGTATCGCGCCTCGTCAATGCGCTTAAGCTTACCGGCAATTTGGGCGCAAGTGCTCCCATCGGGCCCGTGGTAGTCCTTGTTATGGATAAGGACCATACCGCGCGCTACCAGGCCATGGTTTCCGAATTGCGGCAGGCCGGCATCCGTGCCGAGATGTTCCTTGGATCCACCAAGAATTTCGGCAAGCAGGTTGCCTATGCCGACAAACGCAATGCCCCCGCAGTCATCATCGAAGGCAGCCAAGAGCGCGAGCAGGGCATCCTTCAGGTAAAGGACCTCGTTGCGGGCAAACAAGCTGCTGCCGAGATCACGGACAATGCCGAGTGGAAGGCCGCGCGCCCAGGGCAGTTCGAGATCAAGCGCGAAGAGCTTGTTGCTGCCATCCAAAAGCTGTTGAGCGAGCAATGAGTTCTCCTGCCCTCCGCCGCGCGCAGCTGGAAGCGCTGGTCGAGGCGCAGGGCGCCTGCCGGGCGACACCACCGCTCCTCTTGCCGGCCAACCCCTACTTTGACCTTGCGGGCGAGGAGTTCGGTCGCCGTCTACTACTGACCAGCGATAGCACGGGCGGCGAGTACTGCCTGCGCCCCGACTTTACGCTCCCGATCGTCACCGATTATATCGCCAATGGCGTCGGCCAGCCCGCTGCGTTCTCCTATCTCGGCCCGATATTCCGGCAGCGCGAGGATGGAGCGGCCGAATTCGACCAGGCCGGTATCGAACTCCTAGCACAGCCTGACGGCGATGTGGCGCTGGACCAGGTGCTGACTTTCGCGCGCGCTGCCCTGTCCCATTACGGCGTCGTGCCGCAGATCCTACTGGGCGGCGTGGGTCTCTTTGAAGCCGTTCTAGCGCAGGCCGAAATGCCAGACCCGTGGCGGCCCCGTATTCGCCACCGTTTCGGTCATGTCGAAGCGCTCAAGCGCCTGCTCGCACGCCTCGAAACTGCTCCCGATCTTCCACGCGCCAGTCAGCCGAGCCGCGATGCGCTTGTGACCGACGTCACCGAACAGATGGTGGCGGCCGGGCTGAGCCTTTCAGAAGGCCGCACGCCGGAAGAGATCGCCGATCGCTTTCTTGAGCAACAAGCGCTGGACGCCGAGCACGTGCCGCCGGCGACGCTGCAATTGCTGCGAGACTATCTTTCGATCTCAGGGCCTGTCCTCGAGGCGTTGCGACGCATCGAGGCGCTTGCCGAGAAATACCAACTGATGCTGGGTGCGCCTATTCGCACGCTCCGTCGGCATCTGGACGGCCTCGGGGAAGCGCGGGTCACCTTCGACGCCAGCTTCTCGCCACGGCTCGACTACTACACCGGCATCGTCTTTGAAATGCGGGGGCAGGGCGGCACCATTCTCGTTTCGGGTGGGCAGTATGATCGCCTTCTGGAGCGGCTCGGCGCTACAGCTCCAATAGCGGCGTCCGGCTGTGCGCTCTGGGTTGACCGACTGGAAGCGGAGTGGCCCAAATGAGCGGGATAACCTTGGCTGTACCCTCCAAGGGACGGCTCGAAGAGCTCACGCGCGATTGGTTCGCTAGTCGCGGCTTCACCATCCATCGTCCGGGTGGGGCGCGCTCATATTTGGGCACGCTTGAGGGTGCACCAGATGTAACAGTGCGCTTTTTCCCAGCCGCCGAGATTGCCCGTGAACTTATCCGCGGGAATATCGATCTAGGCGTCACCGGCATAGATCTGATCCATGAAACCAGCGAGCAGGGGCCACGAGCCGTTTCGATCGCCGCCGAACTCGGCTTTGGCAATGCCGACGTGGTCGTAGCGGTGCCCGACGCCTGGATCGATGTCACCCACATGCACGACCTAGCGGACGTGGCCAGCGATTTTCGCTCCCGCCACGGGCGATGGATGCGTGTCGCAACCAAATACATCACCATCACGCGCCAGCATTTCGCCCGGGCGGGCATCGCTGAATACCGTACCGTCGAAAGCCTCGGCGCTACCGAGGCTGCGCCAGCGTCGGGCGTTGCTGACATCATCGTCGACATCACCACGACCGGTTCCACTCTGGCGGCCAACGGACTGCGCGTGCTTGAGGATGGCGTCATGCTGCAGAGCCAGGCCTGCCTTGCCGTCTCCCGCACCGCGGAATGGAGCCCGGAGCAGACAAAGCTGCGGGACCAACTGCTTGGGCAGCTCAAATTGAAGGTCAAAATCTAACCCTTTGTCGCAGTTCCGGAGCGGGGCTATGGCGCAGCCGTGGCGGGGCTTTATGTCGTCCATGATCAACATTCCCTTCCCCGAACGGCGCGTGACCGAGGCCGCTCCGCCGCACCAACCAGAGTAAATCATGCTCGACCCCCTCGTTCTTTTGGCGCTGGCCGGTGTGGGCCTGCTCGCGGGCTTTGTCGATGCCATCGCCGGCGGCGGCGGCATGATCGCCTTGCCGGCACTCCTGTCCGCAGGGCTGCCACCAGTGGCAGCGCTTGCCACCAACAAGTTCCAGTCGGTGTTTGGCACCGCCATGGCTGCGGCGACGTATTGGCGCGGTGGCTTTGTTTCCCTCAAGGCGCTGCTGCCCGCCATCGCCCTGACCTATGCGGGCAGTTTCCTGGGTGCGATGATCGTCCGGCAGATTGACACAAGCCTGCTCAACATCGCTGTCCCCGTCGCGCTGATCGGCATTGCCCTTTACTTCCTCTTTGCCCCCAACCTGTCTGATGTGGACAAGGCGGCTCGACTTCCCTTTCGGCTGTTGGTTCCGGTGCTTGGACTCGTCATTGGCTTCTATGACGGCATTTTCGGGCCCGGTACGGGATCGTTCTTCGCCATCGGCTTTGTGATGCTGTTTGGGCTGGGGCTCACCCGAGCGTCGGGAAACACCAAGGTGCTGAACCTGACCTCGAACCTGGCAGCCCTGACCGTCTTCATTCCCGCCGGTGACGTCGTCTGGCCTGCGGCCCTCGCCATGGCAGCCGGACAACTCGCGGGCGGCTATATCGGGGCACGCACCGGCATCCGTTACGGCGCCAAGATCATCCGGCCACTGGTAGTGCTGATTTCCATCATTCTTGCGGCGCGGCTGCTGTTCTTTGGCTGAGACGCTGTAGAACTCATCATCGAGAGGCCCACTCGTTCGTCCCCCCAACGGGTTGCGCATTTAGAGCGAGTTTAGCGCATTGAGCTGCGACGGGGATAACAAAAAGGCGCGGTGGTGACACCGCGCCTTTCTCGTGGGGTTCGTGACTGGGAAGAAACGAACCCCGAAGCTTTGTGAGCGCCGGACTTCTTAGAAGTCCATGCCACCCATGCCGCCCATGCCACCGCCGCCCGGCATAGCCGGAGCAGCATCCTTGGGCAGCTCGGCAATGAGCGCCTCGGTGGTGATCAGGAGCGAAGCAACCGAAGCTGCGTCCTGGAGAGCGGTACGGACCACCTTAACGGGGTCGATGACGCCCAGGGCAACAAGGTCGCCATACTCGCCAGTTGCGGCGTTGTAGCCGAACGAAGCTGCCGAGTTCTCGAGGATCTTGCCGACAACCACGGAGCCTTCGGCACCGGCATTGTTGGCGATGCAGCGAACTGGCTCCTGCAGGGCACGGCGAACGATGGCAATACCAGCGTCCTGATCGGCATTGGCACCCTTGACGGTCATGTTGTGCGAAGCGCGCAGCAGTGCGACGCCGCCACCGGGAACGATGCCTTCTTCAACGGCAGCGCGGGTAGCGTTCAGGGCGTCATCGACGCGGTCCTTGCGCTCCTTGACTTCCACTTCCGTGGAGCCGCCGACGCGGATGACGGCAACACCACCCGCCAACTTGGCCAGACGTTCCTGCAGCTTTTCCTTGTCGTAGTCCGAGGTGGTTTCCTCGATCTGTGCCTTGATCTGGCCAACGCGACCCTGGATGTCTTCCTGGGAGCCGGCACCATCGACGATGGTGGTGTTCTCCTTAGTGATCTCAACGCGCTTGGCAGTGCCGAGCATGTCGATGGTCACGTTCTCGAGCTTGATGCCGAGATCTTCCGAGATCACCTGGCCACCGGTCAGGATGGCGATGTCTTCGAGCATTGCCTTGCGGCGATCGCCGAAGCCAGGAGCCTTGACGGCTGCGACCTTGAGGCCGCCGCGCAGACGGTTCACGACGAGGGTTGCAAGGGCTTCACCCTCGATGTCCTCGGCGATGATCAGCAGCGGACGCTGCGACTGCACAACCGATTCAAGAATTGGCAGGATGGCCTGCAGGTTGGAAAGCTTCTTTTCGTGCAGCAGGATCACCGGGTCCTCAAGGACGGCGGTCATCTTCTCGGCATTGGTCACGAAGTAGGGGCTGAGATAGCCGCGGTCGAACTGCATGCCTTCAACGACGTCGAGCTCGGTCTCGGCAGTCTTGGCTTCCTCGACGGTGATGACACCCTCGTTGCCGACCTTCTGCATCGCCTGCGCGATCATCTCGCCGATTTCGCTCTCGCCATTGGCAGAGATGGTGCCGACCTGAGCAACTTCCGAGGAGTCCTTGATCTTGGAAGAAGAGGACTTCAGCTTCTCGACCACTTCAGCAACGGCCATGTCGATGCCGCGCTTGAGATCCATCGGGTTAAAGCCGGCGGCAACAGCCTTGACGCCCTCAACCACGATAGCCTGACCCAGAACGGTCGCAGTGGTGGTGCCGTCACCGGCAATGTCGTTGGTCTTGGAGGCAACCGAACGCAGCAGCTGAGCGCCCAGGTTCTCGAACTTGTCTTCCAGTTCGATTTCCTTGGCGACGGTGACGCCGTCCTTGGTGATGCGCGGTGCACCGAAGGACTTTTCGATGACGACGTTGCGGCCCTTTGGACCGAGGGTAACCTTCACCGCATTGGCGAGGATGTTGACACCGCGCAGCATACGCTCGCGAGCATCAGTGGAGAACTTTACGTCTTTAGCGGCCATGGAGGGCGCTCCTTAACAGTAGAGTTGAAATGGGAGGTGAGCGGGAGAGCTATTAGCCCTCGACCACGCCCATGATGTCGGATTCTTTCATGATCAGCAGGTCTTCGCCGTTCAGCTTGACCTCGGTGCCGCTCCACTTGCCGAACAGCACGCGATCGCCGGCCTTGACGTCGGGAGCGACGATCTTGCCCTGATCATCACGGGCACCAGGGCCCACGGAAACGATCACGCCCTCGGAGGGCTTTTCCTTGGCGGTGTCGGGGATGATGATACCCCCCTTGGTCTTTTCTTCGCTGTCGAGGCGGCGCACGACGACGCGGTCGTGAAGAGGACGGAAGCCCATGATTGCTCCTTATGGCACATTAGACTGCAATTTCGTCCCTGTTAGCACTCGGAGGAGGGGAGTGCTAACACGGTGCCGGGGATATAGGAGGGAGCCGGAACGGAGTCAAGATCGCGTGAACCTCGAGCCAGCATCACGCGTTAGGCTCCGTTGGTAATTCGCATCTTGGCAGGGATATATGACGCAACAATGTTTGGACAAGGACATCAAGATCCGCAAAGCGCAGGGCCGGGTCCATGTTCTCTTTGACGACGCAGAAATCGCCAGTTCCACCAATGCCCTGGAACTCGATGAGCCGGGCGCGCCGCTGCGGATCTATATCCCGCTCGAGAACATCCAACCGGGGATTCTCGAGCTGTCGGAGACCCGCACCACGTGCCCCTACAAGGGTGAAGCGCACTATTATACGATCAAGACCCTGACCGCCACGGCCGAGGACGCGGCTTGGTACTATCCCGAGCCGTGCCCCCTGGTAGAGCCCATTCGCGACTATGTGGCTTTTTGGGGTGACAAGGTGGAGTACCGGCAAACCGAAATCTAGTCGTGCCAAAGCGCCGCCTCCCGCGGTTGCTCAAAGGTGGAGCGGACCCCGAGGCGACGCCGTCTCTTGGGATTGTAGTAGGTGAGACGACTTTGCCTCGGGGTTAGCCGGAATTTGCCGGACCAGCTGGTGTTGCGTCTCCCCAAGCAGGCAGGGAGAGGCGTATATCCGACCAACACCGCTCGGACCCACTCCGGGGGCGATCTCCCCGAAGTCCCGTGGTTCCACCCGCCTGTCTGGTGGCTGCAGCGCCGCTCCTGCGGGGGAATGGAGGGGAGTGTAGCTGAGGTTTTGGGGAGGGGGATAGGTGGATAGATTGGCGTAATGGGTAAGAGACCCCCACCTAACCTCCCCCTCACGAGAGGGAGGGATCGCTCCACTCGGTTACTTGCATGGAGCTCTCTTCTCCTCCCCCTGGCAGGGGAGGGATTTCTCCACTCTGGCTTGGGCACAAAGCCCCCTTCACCTCCCCCTCGTGAGGGGGAGGCCGGGTGGGGGTGTTTCGCCACTCCGGCCTGTCGCTCATCTAAATGATTGTGCATCCCTTTGCTTCTGCTAGAAGGCGGCCATGACCCAGGACAACTCGCTTCAAATCAAGCTGCGCCTCAAGGGCGGCAGCGGCCCGAACGCCAACTGGCATTGGGAACTTCAGGACGCCGACGGCAAGGTCGTCAAGAGCGGCAGTGCCGTCGGACCCGAGCACAAGGCCTTTGCGACCGCTCGCATCGCCAAGGAAAAGCTGGAGCAATCCGGCCGCTGAGCGGCGCTTCCCCGAGGCTTTCGTGACCACTCCGGCGCCCGCGCAATCAAACACGACTGCACGTCCCGCTGCCGGGCCGCTGCGGGGGATCGTGCTCAAGGTGCTTTCGGTGGTCTGCTTTGTGGTCATGGCCACCCAGCTCAAGGCCACCGCCACCATTCCCGCTGGGGAGATGGTGTTTTTCCGCTCGTTTTTTGCTATCCTGCCAGTGGTCGTCTATCTGGGATGGAAGCGCCAGCTGCGCACAGCGCTGCAAACGCGCAACCCCTGGGGCCATGTGGTCCGAGGTCTGGTAGGCGTCACCTCTATGGGTCTGGGCTTTTTTGCCCTAACGCGACTGCCGCTGCCCGAGACCACGGCGATCAGCTATGCCGCACCCCTTTTGATCGTTGTTTTCAGCGCGTTGCTGCTTAAGGAGCGCGTTTACGTCTTCCGCTGGACAGTGGTGCTGGTGGGCCTCGCCGGTGTCTTGGTCATCCTTTGGCCGCGGTTGACGGTGCTCTCGAATGGTGGATCGATCAGCAATGAAGAGACCATCGGCGCCTTGGCATCGTTCGGCGCGGCAGTGTTTTCCGCCTTCGCCATCATGCAGGTGCGCCACCTAGTGCAGACCGAGCGCACCGAGACGATCGCCACCTATTTCTTTATCACAGCCAGCGTTCTCTCGCTGATGACCCTGCCGTTTGGATGGGTGTGGCCCACTCCTGAACAGGCGGCGCTTCTGGTGGGGGCCGGCATTGCCGGTGGCGTTGGGCAATTGCTGCTCACCTCCTGCTATCGCTATGCCGATATGTCGGTGATTGCGCCCTTCGAATATACTTCGCTGCTGCTCACCATCATCATCGGCCTCGTGATCTTCTCCGAGGTGCCGACACCGGCCATGCTGATCGGCGCTGCCATTATCGTAGCATCCGGCGTCGCGGTCATTCTGCGCGAGCACTATCTGGGGCTCGACCGGGCGCGCTCGCGTGAGGCCAGCACGCCGTAAGGCCTAGCTGGCGGCTGCCAGTTCTGCCCAGCTCTGGCGCTTGCGATAGATGGTAGAGGGGCTGATCTCGAGCGCTGCCGCGGCCAGCGAAATATTGCCGCCAAAACTGGCAATCGCATCCTCGATGATGCGCTGCTCCTGCTGCCACATCGGCAGCACGCCGGCACGCCGTTCCAAGCGGGGAGTCGGCTCACTGGGTGCCGCCGTCCGCGACTCGATGTCGGCTGCGGTCAGCATATCGCGACCGATCTCGCCGCCATCAAACATCACGACGAGCCGCCGAATCAGGTTCTGCAGCTGCCGCACATTGCCCGGCCAATCAGCCGCGGTGAGCGCCGCCGCCGCTTCCGCCGAAAATCCGGCAAACCGCTTGTGCTCCTCGCTGGCATAACGCTCGAGAAAATGCTGGGCGAGCTGCATGACGTCGCTGGGGCGCTGCCGCAGCGGCGGCAGGTGGATGGGCAAGACGTGGAGGCGGTAAAACAGATCCTCGCGGAACTTCTTCTCGCTGATGAGCTGCATCGGGTTGCGGTTGGTGGCGCAGATCACCCGCACATCGACCTTGCGCACCCCCGCTTCGCCGACGCGGCTGAGCGTGCCGGTCTGGAGGAACCGCAGGAGCTTGGACTGGAGCGACAAGTCCATCTCGCCCACTTCATCGAGAAAGAGCGTACCGCCATCGGCGAGTTCGGCTGCCCCTTTGCGGTCTTCATGAGCGCCGGTGAACGCCCCGCGGGCCACGCCGAAGAGTTCGCTCTCCATCAGATCGCGCGGGATCGCGGCGCAGTTGATGGCCACCAGCCGCTTGCCCGCGCGGGGGCCCTTGGCGTGGAGCGCCTCGGCGCAGACATCCTTGCCGGTGCCGCTTTCACCGGTGATGAACACCGGGGCCGAGGACGTCGCCACCCGGCCGATCTGTTCATAAACGAACTGCATGGCGCTCGACGAGCCGATAAAGCCGGCAAAATCTGCGATGTTGCGCGGCGGGCAGGCTTCCAGCCCCAATGTGCGTGCCTTGCCGTGCCGTTCGGCCAGTTCACCGATGCGGTTGGCCAGTGCCAGTCCATTGAGCGGCTTGGCGACATAGTCGTGTGCGCCGGCGCGCATGGCGCTCACTGCGGCCGAAACCGAAGCGCCATCAGATATGGCGACCACGAGGGCGCCATCGGCCAACCGCACCAGCCGGGCCACCGCTTCGTCAGTGCTGGTGCTGAAATCGGCCAGGCTCGCCAGATCGGCGAGAATGATGTCGAAGCTCTCGGCCCGCAGCATTTCGGCGGCCTGGCGCCCGCCGCCGGCGCGGACAATCGCGGGTGCTTGGGCAAGGCTTTGCACGAGCGCGGTCGCCATCAGGCGCGCCTGCGCTGCGTCGCCCTCGATCAGCAGCATCCGCCCAGTCGGCAAACCAGCACCCTGAATATGCATCGCCATGGAGGCTTTCATTCCCTCGTTTGTCGGGTCCCGGCTTCCGTAGCCCCGCGGGGCACGCCGGTGTTGGAGGGGATTGTCATCCCGTTAGGGTAAACAATCCGTTTGCCTGTCTCGCAATTGCGCGGTGTCGCCCCAACAATGAAGCTTGCAGCGCCCCCGCTCTCACGATTAAGTGCGCGCCATGGATAGGGACCAAACGGCATCGGCCGGCGAATCGCTGGCCCGCGGTTTTGCTCAATCGGGTGTTCGAATAGTCAACGAACGCGCCGTGCTGACCCTTATTGCCATGCATCCGGGCGCCTCCAATGCAGATCTGGCGCGGCTTTCAGGCCTTGGACCGCAGACGACCTCGCGTATTCTGGCCGATCTGATCGAGCGCCGACTGGTCATGCGGGGCGAGGTGCTGCGCGGCCGCAGGGGACAGCCCGCAACGCCATTGTTCATCGATCCGGACGGCGCCTTCGTCTTCGGCGTCCATATCGGCTGGCGACAGCTCGAGGTGATGCTGTTCAAGCTCTCGGGCGAAGTGATGTTCAGCGCGCGGAAGGCCCATCCCTGGCCAGACGCCGAATCCATCTTTACCGAGGCGGCCGCCGAGGTCGACGCGATGCGCGCCCAGATGACCACCGACCAGCTGGGCCGTTTGATGGGCCTGGGCGTTGCGAGCCCAAGCCGCTTTCCCCATGGGCTTTCCGAACTCGGTGCTCCAACAGCGCAGGCTCAGCTCTGGGAGCAGGTCAGCGTTCCCAATCGTCTAGCGGCCGAGACGGGGTTGGACGTGCAGTGGGTCAATGACGGCACGGCGGCGTGCTGGGGCGAGTTTCTCGCCAACCCGGCCGAGCGACCGGTGGGTTTCGGCTATTTCCATATCGGCAGCTTCGTCGCCGGTGGCGCCATGCTCGAAACAGGGATCTGGGAAGGTCATGGCCATAACGCTGCCGAACTGGGCGCCATCTTGGTCACCGGAGAAGACGGCAAGCCCATCTTCGTGCACCAGGTAGCCTCCATGACCGCGCTGGAAGCCCGCCTCCGCGGCGCGGGCATGGCGATACCCCATGGTGAGCCCGGCGAGTGGAACTGGGCCGATCTCGAGCCGGTGACGGGTCAGTGGATCGAAGCCAGTGGCTCTGCCCTAGCGCAGGCCATCGTCAGCAACCGCGCCGTGACCGAACTCGGTCGCGCCGTACTCGACGGCATCATTCCCAGCTCCATCCTTGAGCGCCTGATCGAGGCCACCCGGCGGCATCTGGCGCAGCTGCCGCAGCTCACCCCCCAAATGCCGACAGTCGCCATGGGCCACCTTGGACCGTCAGCTGCCGCCACCGGCGCCGCCAAGCTGGTGCTCTACAGAAAGCTGTTTTCCCGCGACTGGGACAAACTGGCCACCTAAGCGATAGATGGGCACTCCTGCGGGCAGGCGCTTTTGCCGCCCGCCCGGCAATGCTATGTCCTAGGAGCCGAATCCCGGCAGACCGAGGGGCTCCCGTCTTCCTGTGCAGGCACTGGTCTACACTCTTATTGGCTTGGCCGCCGCGGCGATTGGCGCCACCGCCTATTTCGGGCTGACTTTCACGCCTGCCGAATCGATCCTGTGCGCCATTGTGTTTGGCTGCGTGTGTTTCGTTCTCCTGGAACGCACGCTGCGCCAGCGCGCCGAAGCCCGCCTGGAAAAGGCCATTGAAGATCTGTCGCGCCTTTTGGCGACTGACGCGCAGGCGGGCGCCGTGCTCGGCCAGCGAATCAATGCGCTGAGCGACATCAATGCGGGCTCCCGCCTCGAGGGCGTCGAGGCCGACATTTCCGTGCTTGGTACAGTGATCCGTCAGGTTGCCGAGGCGGTTGCGGAAATGGAAGAAAAGGTCACTCAGCCGGCCCGTGGCGGCGCCCATGCGGTCCACACATCGGTCTTGGTGCCGCCGGTGCCAGAGCGCGAGCCAATCATCTCTACCGAGGCGCTTCGGCAGGCGCTCGCGCAGAACCGGCTGATCTACCATATCCAGCCCCTGGTGAGTTTGCCGCAACGCCGGACGCAAGCCTACGAGCTGGTGCCGCGGCTGATGCTCGA
This sequence comes from Devosia sp. RR2S18, assembly GCF_030177755.1. NCBI lineage: Bacteria > Pseudomonadati > Pseudomonadota > Alphaproteobacteria > Hyphomicrobiales > Devosiaceae > Devosia > Devosia rhizosphaerae. The sequence continues at coordinate 3,415,765 of NZ_CP126539.1, read as the reverse complement.
AGATGGGGATCTGGCCGAGGCCGCCGATTTCCTGCCGCGCCGAGGTGCTGTCGATCTTGTCTCTCTCGTGGAAGGTGTAGCCTTGGTCGAGGCCGTCACCCTGGCCCGTCGCGCCCGATCTGCCGGCAAGGCGGTCAGCTTCTATATACCCCTTACACGCGCCTCGCTGAGCGAGAAGGCAAGCGCCGAGCAGGTGATGGCTTCTCTGGAAGCCAACCGCGCGATCGCATCTAGCCTTATCTTCCTAGTGCCCGAGCGGGAGTGGACCGAGTTCACGACAGCAGAGCGCGCCATCGCCGATTCTATTGCCAAGAAAGGGGCACGCTTTTCGATCGATCGGATCACCACGCTGCGGGTCAATGTCGCGGAGTTAGCAGCCCAGGGCGTGCAGTCGCTCAGGATCGACGCCGCCAGCTTCATCGCCACCCCCGAGGCGTTCACCGATTTTCATGCATCCGACATCGCCGGTTACCTCGCGCGATTCGAGGTCAAGCTGGTGGGAACCGGCATTTCCGGAGAGGGGCAGATCGTCGAGCTCATCGATGATGGTATCACTTTGGCCCAAGGACCCCACATCGCCCCGCCAGGTCCGATCCGTCCCGATCTGTTTCTGGAAGCGGTTCCGCAACTGCGGCGCGTTGAGGCCTAGCAGTGCCTCGCGGCGGGCAGGGCTGCCTTTCGCGCTTTCCCCTTGATCCGGCAGGGCAAGCTGCCACATAGGTCAGGCAGGCTTCACGCAACGGATGGTCCAATGACTGCAGCGCTTCCCTCGATCTCAGGTCTCTCCGACCTTGCCGGACGCTATGATGCAGTGCTGAGCGATGTCTGGGGCGTGGTGCATAATGGCTTGGAGGCGTTTCCCACCGCTGTCGAAGCGCTGGTGGAGTTCCGCAAGGCGGGCGGCGTCGTGGTGCTGATCACCAATGCCCCTCGACCATCAGGTCCCATCGTGGATATGCTTGACCGTCTCGGCGTGCCACGCACTGCCTATGACGGCATTGTTTCTTCGGGCGATGCTACCCGCACCATGATCGCCAAGTATCGCGGCCGCGCCATCCACCATGTCGGCCCGCCCACTGAAGACGACGCGCTTTACGAGGGCCTGGGTGTGCGCCGCACCGGCGCCGACGAAGCCGAAGTCGTAGTCGTCACCGATCTCGACACCGATGACGACACGCCCGAGACCTACCGGGAACGCGCCAGGCTGTGGCTGGACCGCAAGCTGCCCATGATCTGCGCCAATCCCGACCGGGTCGTGGAGCATGGCGACAAGATCATCTATTGTGGCGGCGCGCTGGGCGATCTTTATGCTGCCATGGGCGGCATGGTGCACATGGCGGGCAAGCCCTACCAGCCCATCTATGAAGAGGCCTATCGCCTGGCGCAGGAAGCGGCAGGCAAGCCACTCGACAAGTCGCGCTTGCTGGCCATTGGCGACAGCGTGCGCACAGATGCCACTGGTGCTGCCCAGTTCGGCATGGACTTGCTGTTCGTCACCGGCTCGATCCACGCTGCCGAGTTGGATGCTTTCGGCAAGCCTGATCCCCAGGCAATTGCCGATCTGGTGGCGCCCAGCCGCGCCCACATGGCCGGCTTTCTGCCTCGGCTGGCCTGGTGAGCGCGTGAGCGACTTTCTCCGTCTCTTGGACCTGGAAAAAGTGCCCGCTCAAATGCGTGGTGCCTTCGTTGCCATTGGCAATTTCGACGGTTTCCATCGGGGCCATCAGAGCGTGGTCGAGACCCTGAAAGCCCGCGCCAGTGCTGCTGGTGTTCCTGCGGTGGTGCTGACTTTCGAGCCGCACCCGCGCGATGTCTTCGCGCCCAGTCCATTCATGTTCCGCCTGACCGAAGGCAACGAAAAGGCCAAGCTTGCCGAAGCCTTCGGACTCGATGGGATCGTCATCCTGCCCTTTACGCGCGATTTCTCGCAGATCGAGGCGGAAGATTTCGTGCAGCGCTTTCTCGTCGATGCGCTGGGCGCCAGCGGAGTTATCGTCGGGTCAGACTTCCATTTCGGCCGGCAGCGCCGCGGCACCCCCAACTTCCTCAAGGAAGCGGGGCAGCGGCATGGTTTTGCCGTGGATACCCTGTCCTTGACCGATGAGGGTGACGAGCCGATCTCATCCTCCCGCATTCGGGCGGCGCTTTCCGAAGGGGCTGTCTCGGCGGCCAATCGGCTGTTGGGCTATCACTGGTTCTTCGATGGTTGCGTGGTCAAGGGTGACCAGCGCGGGCGTGAACTGGGTTATCCGACCGCCAATACGACTACCCATGTCGGCTTCCAGCTCGCCCAAGGCGTCTATGCCGTGCGTGCCCGCATCGGAAACCGCCTGCTCGATGGCGTCGCGGCCTATGGTAAACCGATGTTCAACAATCAGCGGCCGCCCTTTGAAACGCACCTCTTCGATTTCGACGAGGATATCTATGGGCAGACCATTTCCGTGGCGCTGATCGGCCATATTCGGGGGCAGGAGGTCTTTTCCGGCCTCGACGATCTCATCGCGGCCATGGACCGCGACAGCCGCAAGGCGCGCGACCTGCTCGCCGCCGCGGTGCCGTTGAGCGGGCTTGATCGCAAACTGGGGTTCTTTGGATAATACCCCACCCGGCCTCCCCCTGAGAGGGGGAGGTGAGCCGTCGTGCTACCCATTGGCTTATCGTACTCTATCATTCCCTCCCTCTGCCCGGGGGAGGTTAGGTGGGGGTAGCCACTAGACGAAATCACCCTTTGCCCCACCGCGCCCACCTTGCTAAAAGGCGCGCAATTCTCCCAACCTTGATTGCCGTTCCATGACCGATACCGTCGCGAGCGCCGCTGAAACCGACTATTCGTCGACGCTGTTCCTGCCCCAGACCGAGTTCCCCATGCGCGCTGGCTTGCCGGCTCGTGAACCTATCTGGCTCAAGCGCTGGGAAGATATGGACATTTATGGTCTGCAGCGCGAGCAGGCCAAGGATCGGCCGCTCTTTACGCTGCATGACGGCCCGCCCTACGCCAATGGCAACATCCATATCGGGCACGCGCTCAACAAGACGCTCAAGGATTTCGTCGCGCGCTCCATGCAGATGCTGGGCCACAACTCGGCCTATGTGCCGGGCTGGGATTGCCACGGCCTGCCCATCGAATGGAAGATCGAGGAGCAGTACCGCGCCAAGGGCAAGGACAAGAACGAGGTTCCGGTGGTTGAATTCCGCCAGGAATGCCGCACCTTTGCCGAGCAGTGGGTGGGCATCCAGCGCGAGGAGTTCAAGCGCTTAGGTGTGCTCGGCGAGTGGGACAATCCCTATCTCACCATGAGCTTTGACGCCGAGGCGCAGATCGCGCGCGAGCTGATGAAGGTCGCGACCTCCGGCCAGCTCTACCGCGGCTCCAAGCCCGTGATGTGGTCGGTGGTCGAGCGTACGGCCTTGGCCGAAGCGGAAATCGAGTACCAGGACTATGAGAGCGACACCATCTGGGTGAAGTTCCCGATCCTCGGCGCCTCGACGCCCGTCGACACCCACACCGACACCGGCTTTGCCGATGCCGCCGCGGGCATCCGGGGTCTCGAGGGCGCCCATGTGGTGATCTGGACCACCACGCCTTGGACCATCCCCGCCAACCGGGCGATCTCCTATTCTCACCGCATCTCCTATGGGCTCTACGAGGTCACCGAAGCGCCGGAGGGCAATTGGGCGGCCATGGGCGAGCATTATGTGCTGGCCGACAATCTGGCTGCCGAGGTGTTCGGCAAGGCCAAAGTCACGGGCTTTAATCGCCTCCATGATGTCGATCCAGGCACCATCACCGCGTGTGCCCATCCGCTCAAGGGCTTTGGCGGTGGATACCAGTTCTACGTGCCGTTGCTCGATGGCGAGCACGTGACCGACGAGGCCGGCACCGGCTTCGTTCACACTGCCCCCAGCCATGGTCTCGACGACTTTGACGTCTGGATGAACAATGGCCGCACGCTCACCGAGCGCGGCATCGACACAACCATCCCCTATGTGGTCGACGACGCCGGCTTCTACACCAAGGATGCGCCGGGCTTCGAAGGCGCACGTGTGATTGATGACACCGGCAAGAAGGGCGACGCCAACCAGCGGGTCATCACCGCCCTTGCCGAGGCCGGTGCCATGGTGGCCCGCGGCCGTTTCAAGCACCAGTACCCTCATTCTTGGCGCTCCAAGAAGCCGGTGATCTTCCGCAACACGCCGCAATGGTTCGTCTATATGGACCGCCCGATCGGCGGCGCCGAGGGCGATACGCTGCGCGCGCGCGCCCTGTCGGCCATCGACGCCACCAAATTCTACCCCGCTGCCGGGCAGAACCGCATCCGCGCCATGATCGCCGACCGTCCCGACTGGGTGCTCAGCCGCCAGCGCGCCTGGGGCGTGCCGATCACGGTGTTCGTGCACAAGGAAACCAGCGAGATCCTCAAGGACGATACGGTCAATCACCGCATCGCCCAGAGCTTCGAGGAAGAGGGCGCCGACGCCTGGTATAAGCCTGGTGCCGCCGAACGCTATCTCGGGGCGGACTACAACGCGGGCGATTACGAGATGGTCCGCGACGTGCTCGATGTGTGGTTCGACTCGGGCTCAACCCATGCCTTTGTGCTGCGCAACAAGCAGAAATGGCCGCATCTCAAATTCCCGGCCTCGATGTATCTTGAAGGCTCGGACCAGCACCGTGGCTGGTTCCACTCCTCGCTGCTTGAATCCTGCGCCACCAATGGCCACGCGCCCTATGACAGCGTGCTCACCCATGGCTTTACCATGGACGGTGAAGGCAAGAAGATGAGCAAGTCGCTGGGCAATACCGTCGCCCCGCAGGACATCATCAAGCAATACGGCGCCGATATCCTGCGCCTCTGGGTGGCTTCGTCCGACTATTCGGAAGATTTGCGTCTGGGCAAGGAGATCATCCAGACCACCGTCGACAGCTATCGAAAGCTGCGCAACACCCTGCGGTGGCTGCTGGGCAATCTGGCGCACTACGAAGCCAAGGACGCGGTTGCGTTCGGTGACATGCCCGAGCTCGAGCGGCTGATGCTGCACCGGGTGGCGCAGCTCGATGGTCAGGTGCGGGACGCCTACAAGGAATATGACTACCGCAAGGTCGTCACCGTCCTCACCAATTTTATGAACATCGAGCTTTCGGCGTTCTATTTCGACATCCGCAAGGATGCGCTCTACTGCGATCCGATCTCCTCGGTGCGCCGCCGCGCCGCGCTGACCGTGCTCAATCATCTCTTTGAATGCCTAACCGCCTGGCTGGCACCCATCCTGGTCTTCACCATGGAAGAGTGCTGGCTGGAGCGTTACCCCGAGGACGGCAGCAGCGTGCACCTGCGGCTCTTTCCCGAGGTGCCGGCCGAGTGGCTGGATTCAGATCTGGCCAGCAATTGGCAACTGATCCGTGCCGTCCGTCGCGTGGTGACCGGCGCGCTCGAAATCGAACGGCGCGAAAAGCGCATCGGCTCATCGCTTGAAGCGGCGCCCAAGGTTTATATCAGTGACGAGCGCTACCGCACGGCACTCGAAGGCCAAGATATGGCGGAAATCGCCATCACTTCGGACGTCGAGATCCTTGCCGGCGAGAGCGAAGGCTTCCGTCTCGAGGAGGTGCCGGGCGTCACCGTGGTGCCGGCCCCGGCGCAAGGCCAGCGTTGCGCCCGCTCCTGGAAGGTGCTGCCCGAAGTGGGCACCGATCCCGAGTTCCCGGACGTCACCCTGCGCGACGCCCAGGCGCTGCGCGAGCGCGCGGCGGCCGGACTCTGAGAGTGGGTCGTGTATATGGGAACCCCCACCTAGCCTCCCCCTGGGAGGGGGAGGGACAGGCTTGCGGGTTTGACTGCATCCAGCCCAGAACGCGGAACTGTTCCTCCCCCCAGTGGGGGGAGGCTAGGTGGGGGCGCGCAATCCCCTCGTGAGCCTCCATTTCCTCCGCCACCCCTCCGCGCTTATTTCCCTGCTCGCCGGCATTCTCGCCTTTGCCATCGATCGAGCCCACAAAGCCTATCATGTCGCGAGCGAGTGCATTGCCCTGGGCCAGGCGCAGTGCGTCGAGATATTCACGCACTATATTCCCCTCGGCATGACCGGCTGGCGGGGCGGCGAGATCGTGCGGCTCACCGACTTTTTCGACTACGTGCTCGTCTGGAACACCGGCATCTCCTATGGCCTTCTGGGTGACCTCCCCGTCTGGGCTCTGGGGATCATCATGCTGGTTGCCATCATCGGGCTCTCGGTCTGGTGGTGGCGGGCAGATACCCTGCTGATCCGGCTAGCGCTGGCGCTCTGTGTCGGCGGGGCGCTCTCCAATGCGCTGGATCGGCTGCTCTACGGAGCAGTTGCCGATTTCTTCCACTTCCACTGGGGCCAGTATTCGTTCTACATCTTCAACATTGCTGATATGGCCATCACTGCCGGTGTCATCCTGTTATTTGTGGACGCGCTGGGCTTGGGAAAACCCCGCAAGGCAGTAGGCTGACCGGCAAGAACACGTTGCCGCCAGAATCTGGTCTTAGGCGACGCTATGCTGTATAAGCGCCGCCGACATCGACAAGGACGTTTCATGCGTAATGGATTGACCGGGCAGCACGCTGCTCTCTCCGCTGCCGCCCGTGCGGGAATCGCCGCTCTCGGCCTTGTTCTAGCGCTGGGCCTGGGTGCTTGCACCACCATGGAAGGCACCAATGCGATGACCGACATCGGCACCTTCGAGCGCGAGGTGCTCAATCCCACAGCGGCCGGCATCGGGCTCATCCCCGGCGCCGCCGAAAAGGACGACCTCACCACTGCCCGCGCGCCGCTGGTGCTGCCCAGGAGCGCCGATGCGCTGCCGGCACCCACCCAGCAGGTGGCCGGCGCGCAACTGCCCGCCAACAGCGATACGGTGCGCATCGATGCGTCCAACCTCACCGAGGCCGACATTCAGCGCCTGCGCAATGCCAAGGTCGTCGATCTCCGCACCTTGGCCGGCCGGCCGTTGACCCCTGAGGAAGCGCGGACGCTCACCGCGCGCATGCAGCAGGCCAATATGCAGGTCACTGCCAACCAACAGCGCCCGCTCTACCTGCCACCGGATGAGTACTTCACTCGGGTTGGTGATGCCGAGATGGTCTGCGCGATTGGCAATGGCGAAGTGGTTTCCCTGCGTGATCCGCGCTGCCCCGCCGAAGTGCGCCGTGCACTCCAGCAGAGCGGCCCGAGCAGCCGCACGCTCAGCAACGATCCGCAGGGCCGCTTGCTCGGCAGTGAGATCGGCCAGTAGCAGGTCTGTCGCCTGCCAATGATTGTTACCGTGCGGCTGGCTTGGTTCAGCCGCACTTTTTCTTTTCCGCGCCGCCCATCCGGGTCACGCATGTCAGGAGTCCGCCCGTGAGCGACACCCCCACCCAGCCCTCTACCGGCGATCGTCTCGCCAAGGTCATCGCCCGTTCCGGCCTCTGCTCGCGCCGCGACGCCGAGACCTGGATCACCGCCGGCCGCGTCACCGTCAACGGCAAGAAGGTGCTGACACCAGCCTTCAATGTCACCGATCGCGATAAGATTATGGTCGACGGCGCGCCATTGGCCGCCCGCCAGGGCACGCGCGTCTGGCTCTATCACAAGCCGGCAGGTTTGGTGGTCACCGAGAAAGATCCAGAAGGTCGCTCAACCGTTTTCGAGGCGGTGGAAGCGCTGGGCTTGCCCCGCGTGGTCTCGGTTGGTCGGCTCGATATCAACACCGAAGGCCTCTTGCTCCTCACCAATGATGGGGGGCTCAAGCGCGTGCTCGAACTGCCCGCCACCGGCTGGCTGCGCCGCTATCGCGTGCGGGCCCATGGTTCGGTCACCCAGGCCGCTTTGGACCAGCTCAAGGACGGCATCGAGGTCGATGGCGTCCGATACGGCTCCATCGAAGCCACGCTGGAGCGCGAGCAGGGCAGCAATGTCTGGATGGTCATGGCCCTGCGCGAAGGCAAGAACCGGGAGGTCAAGAACGTGCTTGGCGCCTTGGGTCTCGAGGTTAATCGCCTGATCCGCGTCAGCTATGGTCCGTTCCAGCTCAACGACATTCCCGTTGGCGGCATCGAGACGGTGCGGGCCAAGGTCCTGCGCGACCAGCTCGGCAAAAAGCTCGCCGATGCGGCCGATGTCGATTTCGACAGCGAGATGCCCGAAATCAGCCAGTTGGTTGGCAAGCCCACGCGCGAACGTGAGACCGGCCGCGGCACCAACACCGTCGAGATCGCGCGCCAGCGCTTTCGCTTCACCGACCACGCTGAAAAGACCGAGGAAGAGTGGCGCGCCGAGCGGCCGCGCCAGGATCGCCCCGGGCGCTTCGACACGCGCAAGCCCATGGCCCGCCGTCCCGAGCCGCGCGAAGAGGACATGGCGCCGCCTCGCCGCATCCATTTCGACGAGGACGGTCGGGCCCCCGAAGAGTTCAAGCAGAAAAATCTCGGCAAGCGTCCCGGTCGACCCGATCCGGACGAACAACCCGCCCGCAATTTCGGCAAGCGGCCTGAGCGTCCCGCCAAGACGGACCGGCCTGCCAAGAAGGACTGGGATGCCAAGAGCGACCGGCCCGCTCGTGGCGCCAAGCCGGCCTTCGGTGACCGCCCAGCCTTTGGTGACAAGAAGCCCTTCGGCGCCAAGAAGCCTTTCGGTGACCGGCCCCGCCGCGAGGAGGGCGACCGGCCCAGTCGCGGTTTTGCCGAGCGCCCCCGCGCCGGCAAACCTGCCGGCGATCGCCCGCGCGCGCCTCGCCGCACCGATGCGCCTGGTGCCGAGCGGCCGGCACGCAGCTTTGCGCCGCGAGTTCGGCCAGACAGCGAGCGCGGCGCAGGGGCCGCCGTCGCGTCCAAGCGCCCTGGCCGCAACTTCTCCGACAATCCCAAGAGCTTCCGCACCGATGGGCCACGGCCGCCGCGCGCGGCCCGCCCTGGCCGCGACGAGCTTGGTCCCACCAGCAAGACCTATGGCAAGCCGGCCACCCGGCGTGACGGCAAGCCCCATCCTAAGAGAGAAGGCGCAGCGCCGCCGCGCAGTGGCCGGCCGGGTGGTCGTCCTTCCGGTGGCGCAGGTCGTCCCGCCGGCAAGCCCGGCGGTGGGGCAGGGCGCCCGAGCGGCCCACGCAAGCCGCGGGGCTAAACCGTGCGGATTGTTGCGGGCAAACATCGCGGCAAGCAGTTGAACTCACCGTCGGACGGCTCGATCCGCCCGACGGCCGATCGCGTGCGCGAATCCATGTTCAACATTCTTGCTTCGCGCCTCGGCCCGGTATTCGAGGGTGTTCGTGTCCTAGACCTCTTTGCCGGTACCGGCGCGCTGGGGCTCGAGGCCCTTTCGCGCGGGGCCACGCATGTGACGTTCGTCGACACCGGAGCCGAGGCGCGTGGTCTCATTCGCGATCATATCGAAGCCTTTGGGGCAGGCGGCGTTGCCAAGCTCTTGCGGCGTGATGCGACCGCTTTGGGTGTGCCCGGCTCGATCAAGCCGTTTGACCTGGTTTTCCTCGACCCGCCTTATGGGCAGGGCTTGGGCGAGAAGGCCCTTGCCGGTCTACACGCCGATAATTGGCTGGCGCCGGATGCCACCATTGTCTTCGAAGAAAGCGCCGACGCCGAGATCACGATGCCCGCCGGCTTTGAGCTTGATGACCGCCGCGAATATGGTGCCGCCGCAGTCCACTTCCTGCGGCTAGTCTAGCGTAAAGCGCTAAGCTGCCGCCTTCAGGCAATCCGCGCATTTGCCGCGGATTTCCATCGTCGTGCGCTCGACCTTGAAGCCCTTCTTGCCGGCCCAGTTTCCCAGCCGCTCCTCGATGGCAGGGTCGGCAAACTCGTCCACCTTGCCGCAGTTCTCGCAAATGGCGAAGGCGATGAGGCCCTTGCGGTGGCAGTGCGTGTCGGCGCAGGCCACGAACGCATTGAGCGACTCCAGCCGATGCGCCAGCCCACGTTCGACGAGCTTGTCGAGCGCTCGATAGATCTGCAGGGGTGCCCGCAGACCCTCGCTCCGCAACCGGTCGAGGATGTCATAGGCACTGAGCGGCAGGCCGGACTGGCTGAGAGCGTCGAGCACCAGATTCTGGTTGCGCGTCAGATCTGCCGGAATGTCGTGGCTATGCGCCATCGCTTGCTCTCCTGCCAAACAGCCGCCCGACGGGAACCGCCAGCGACACCAAAAACACTATTAGAGCCATTACCACGATTGAGGGTCCCGATGCGGTATCCCAATTTCTTGAACCGAATAATCCGCCTACCACGGCAATGCCGCCCAGAATGGCTGCCACCCCGGCCATCTGTTCAGGCGTAGCGCTGAGCCGCCGTGCCGTTGCCGCCGGAATGATCAGCAGCGAAGTAATCAGCAGCACGCCTACCAACTTCATGGCGATGGCGATGACGCTGGCCATGAGAATCATCAGGACCAGCCGCGCTGCTTCGGGCCGCAGGCCCTCGGCCTCGGCCAGCTCGGGGCTGACAGTTGAGGCGAGCAGCGGCCGCCAGCTCATGAACAAGACCAGCAAGATTGCTGCCCCGCCGCCATAGATGATGGCGATGTCTTCCACCGTGACCGCGAGGATATCGCCAAACAGGAAGCCCATGAGATCGATGCGGACGGTGGTGAGGAACCCCACCAGCACGAGCCCAACCGCCAGGGTGGAGTGGCTGAGAATGCCCAACAGTGCGTCGGTCGAGAGCGTTGCCTGCCGTTGCAGCACGATCAGCGCTCCGGCCACCAGCACCGCTACGGCAAAGACGCCCAGCGTCATGTTGAGCGACAGGAGGATCGAGAGCGCCACGCCCAGAAGCGCCGAATGAGCCATGGTATCGCCGAAATAGGCCATGCGCCGCCACACCACAAAGCAGCCCAACGGACCGGCGACGAGCGCCAAGCCAATGCCGGCGACCAGCGCACGCGTGAAATAATCACCGAGCATGCTGGTGCTCCGCATGCTCGTGGTGGTGCACGTGGCCGTCGACGCCATGCTCATGGTCGTGATGGTGCTCGTAAAGCGCCAGCGTTTCGGAGCCCACCTCGCCAAAGAGGCGCAGATATTCCGGGCTGCGCTGCACCGAAGAGGGCGTGCCGCTGCAGCACACATGCCCATTGAGGCAGATCACCGTGTCGGTTTCGGCCATCACCACATGCAGGTCATGGCTGATCATGAGAATGCCCGCCCGCGTCGTATCGCGGATCTGCCGCACCAATTGATAGAGCGCGACCTCCCCCGAATAGTCGACGCCCTGCACCGGCTCGTCGAGCACCAGCAGGTCCGGCTGGCGGATCATCGCCCGCGCGAACAGCACGCGCTGGAATTCCCCGCCCGACAGCTCCTGCACGGCCGCTTTGCGCAGCCGTGTTGCGCCCACCGTCTCCAGTGCTTCGCTGATCGCAGTGTCGGAATGCCGCCCGGTCAGGGTCAAGAGGCGCTCCACGGTCAGCGGCAGCGTCCAGTCGATGGTAAGCTTTTGCGGCACATAGCCGATGGTAAGCCCTGACTTGCGCCGCACTGTCCCGCTGGTGGGCTTGAGCACGCCCGTCGCCATCTTGGCAGTCGTCGATTTGCCCGAACCATTAGGCCCGATCAAGGTGACGATCTCGCCGCGCGCAATGGTGAGGTCGACGCCGCTGACCAGCGTGCGTCCGCCGCGGCTTACCCCGGCACTGTGTAAAGTAATGAGGATGTCGCGATCCGCGCGTACGTCCATGTCTCTTCTCCGGGGCCAACCCCCTTGACGCTTTTCCATACGTTATAGCATAACGACGCCTCAAGCGTAATAATATAACATTCTCACGAGGTCGATCATGAAGCTCACCCTCCCGCTCGCTTTGGTCCTGTCCACCAGTTTAACGAGCGGCGCCTGGGCCGTTCCCAATGTGGTGGCCTCGGTCAAGCCCGTCCACGCCCTAGTGGCGGCTGTCATGGGCGATCTCGGCGAACCTACGCTGATCGTCGACGGCGCCGCCTCGCCGCACACCTATGCGCTCAAGCCGTCCGACGCGGGCGCGCTGGAGACTGCCGATATCGTGTTCTGGAGCGGCCACGGCATGGAGGTGTTTCTTGAAGGCGCCCTCAACAGCCTTTCGAGCGGCGCCGAGGTGGTGGCGCTATCGGAAGCCCCAGGCATCGAACTCCTGCCAGTCCGTGAAGGCGGGGTGTTCGAGGCGCATAGTCATGGCGAGGAAGGTCATGAGGACCACACCCACCAAGGGCACGACGACGCCGAGCACACCCATGAGGCGGATCATGATCATGAGCATGAAGGCGGGCACACCCACGAGGACCACGCCGACGACCATGAGGATCATGCCGCTGAAGAAGGTCACGACCACGGCCACGAGGGGCATGATCACGATCATGCCCACGAGGGCGGCGACATGCATTTCTGGCTCGATCCGGCCAATGCCAAGCTGATGGTTACCCAGATCGCGACGACGCTCTCCGCCGCCGACCCGGAAAACGCCACCACCTACACCGCCAACGCCGAGACCGAGATCGCTGCTCTCGAAGAACTGACCACCGAGATCGAGGCTTTGCTCGAGCCGGTCCGGGACCAGCCCTTCCTGGTCTTTCACGATGCCTACCAGTATTTCGAACAGCGTTTCGGGCTGACGCTGGCCGGCTCGGTGACCGTCTCGCCTGAAGTCATGCCCGGCGCCCGCCGCATCGATGAGCTGCGCACTCGCGTGGGCGAACTGGGCGCCACCTGCGTCTTTGCCGAACCCAATTTCGAGCCGGCCATCATCAATGCCATCGTCGAGGGCACGGGCGCTCAGGCCGGCGTGCTGGATCCTGAAGGCGCGGACCTTATCCCCGGACCCGATCTTTACGCCGAACTGCTGCGTGGCCTCGCCACCGACATGGTGGACTGCCTCACTTCAGCGGCCCCTTGAAGATAAAAAAGGCGCCGAGCGCGATAAGCGCAAAGCCGATACCGTGGTTCCAGGTGAGCTTTTCGCCCAGGTAAAACACGGCAAAGAGCACAAAGACTGAGAGGGAAATAACCTCCTGGATCGTCTTCAGCTCGGCGCCTGAATAAACGCCATAGCCGATGCGGTTGGCGGGTACCGCCAGCCAATATTCGAAAAAGGCTATACCCCAACTCACCAGCACCACTACCCACAGCGCGGCGCTGGGGAATTTGAGGTGCCCGTACCAGGCAAAGGTCATGAAGAGGTTGGATGCGAGCAACAGCCCGATCGGGGCGAGGGTGGCAACGTTGAGGCCCAATTCTGTCTCCGGAGCAGCGGCACCTGTCTAGCATGCCGCTGCCGCGCCGCAATCTGGTCTAGCGGAGATGCTTGGTCGGCTGCTCCAATCCAAAAATTTCGTCGCTGACATCGTCGAGCTTTTTGCGCACCAGGGCCTGCGCATCGTAAAGACCGCGATTATAGAAATAGGCGCCCATCTTCTCGGCAAAGAACTGCATCAGCATTTCGGCGGGAATGGCGCCGATCTGCTGGTCCAACTCCTCGCGGAAATAGTCCTGGATCTCGCCGACAAGGGCCCTGGTTTCCTCGCGGCTGAACTTGATTGGCTGCATCGGTCATCTCCTTTGCGTGCAGCTCTAGCGCGAGTCGGCGTTGCCAGCAGGGGCAAAGAGTGGCAAAGCTAGAGCCGTGTTGGTTTCCCGCGCCCATGAGTGGCAAGGGAATCAAAAGGGAACACGGTGCGGCGTACCCAGAAGGGACCAAATCCGTGGCTGCCCCCGCAACTGTAAGCGGTGGGCGCTCTCATTCTGCCACTGGCTTCTGAGGAAGCCGGGAAGGCGAGAGTGCTGCATTCACCGCCAGCCAGGAGACCTGCCGGCACGCAAGCCGGGCGAAGAGCCCATGATTGTTCCGCGCACGGAGGGTGCCGCATGAATACCACTGTTTCGACTGGCCTCCAGTCTCTCTCGATTTCCCAGCGCCTCGTCGCTGGCTCGCTCGCGCTGGCGCTCGGCCTTGTACTGCTCGTCGGTACCGGTTTTGCCGGGGATTACCGCCTGCACAACGGCGCGCACGACACGCGCCATGCCATGGGCTTTCCCTGCCACTGAGCCAGTTCCCCTGACCCTTTGGGGCTGTTGAGCAAACGAGAGAAAAATGTTCCGCAATCTGTTTTTTGCTGCGCTGGTCGCAGCCCTTTGTGCTGGCCTTGTCACATCCGTCATCCAGCATTTCCGCGTGACGCCGCTGATCTTTGCTGCTGAGAGCTTTGAAGGCGAAGCCGGCCACCACCACCATGGGGAAGAAGCGGTGGCGCATAGCCACTCCGAAGGCACGCCCGCCCACAGCCATGGCGATGATGAGTGGATGCCCCAGGATGGCTTGGAACGTACCGGCTATACCGTCTTGGCCAATATCCTCATGGCCGCTGGCTATGCGCTGGTCATCGGCGCCGTGTCCGTGCTGTTCAATCTGCCCATTACCTGGTCGACGGGCCTGCTGTGGGGGCTGGGCGGCTATGCCGCCTTCTCGCTGGCCCCCAGCTTTGGCTTGCCGCCGGGGCTCCCCGGCATGCCCGTGGCCGATACCTTTGCACGCCAGCTCTGGTGGGCTGGTACTGCCCTCTCCACCGGTGCAGCGCTGCTGCTTGCCGCCAAGCTGCGCGCGCCCTGGGCTCTGGCGATTGCCATCGCCCTGATTGTCTTGCCGCATGTCATCGGTGCGCCGCAGGCGCCAGCCGAAGCAGCGGGGGTTCCTGCCCCACTCGCGGCCAGCTTCGCCGCTGCGGTGCTCTTCAATGGCGCCGTGTTCTGGGTCGTGCTGGGGGCTGTTTTTGGTCGCATGCATGACTATCTCGCCACGCGCAGCGTTGCCCTTCCTGCTGGAGCCACGGCATGACCGAAAAGATCCCCACCACCGTCATCACCGGCTTTCTTGGTGCCGGCAAGACCACCCTCGTGCGCCATCTCCTGGCGCACGCTCCCAAGGGCAAGCGGATCGCGCTGATCATCAATGAGTTTGGCGATCTCGGCGTCGACAAGGATATCCTGGCCGGCTGTGGCGACGAGACGTGCCGGGAAGAAGACATGGTCGAGCTCTCCAATGGCTGTATCTGCTGCACCGTCGCTGATGAGTTCATCCCTACCATGCAGGCCCTCTTGGCCCGCCCGGAAAAGTTCGATCACATCGTCATCGAAACCTCGGGCCTTGCTTTGCCGCAGCCGCTGATCCGCGCCTTCAACTGGCCCGAGATCAAGGCCCAGGTGACCATCGATGGTGTAGTTACTGTTGCCGATGCCGCTGCCCTCGCCGAAGGGCGCTTTGCCGCCGACGAAGCGGCAGTCGACGCGCAGCGTCGTGCCGATGAGATGCTCGATCACGAAACCCCCTTGGGTGAACTCTTCGAAGATCAGCTCTCGGCGGCCGATATGGTCGTCATCAACAAGACCGATCTCGTGGAGCCCGCAACGCTCGACAAGGTGGAGCAGAATATTCGTGCCGAACTGCGTCCGGGCGTCGGCATTGTCCGGGCTGCCAATGGGCATGTCGATATTGCCGCGCTCCTCGGCCTGGGCATGGGGTCGGAAGCCGACATTGCAAACCGTCCCAGCCACCATGAATTGGAGCATGGCGGGGAGACGCACGAGCACGACGATTTCGACAGCTTCTCCCTGACCCTGCCTGCCATCCGCGGCAAGGATGACCTGCTTGCCACCATCGAGGCGACCATTCGGAACCACGATGTGCTGCGCCTCAAGGGCTTTGCGGCAGTTCCGGGCGCTGCTGCCCGCCTCGCCATTCAGGCGGTGGGGCCGCGCGTCACCGCCTACTTCGACCGCCCCTGGAAAGATGGCGAAGTGCGCCAGACCTCGCTGGTCGTCATCGGCGAATCCCCGCTCGATCATGCCGCGATCACCCAGAGCCTGGAGCAGGCGGCAGCCTGATGCACCTCCTCTCTGCCCAGGCCGGTGCCATTCAGCAGGAGGGCGAGGCCATCGACCTCGATCAGCGCCCCGGTGCGCTGATCTTTGCGTCCTCGGCCGATAGCGAACTGGCCATGCTGGCCGGGGCGGCCGACCGGGCGGGCGAAGGCGAACTGCGCCTCGCCAACACGCTCCGCCTCAGCCACAATCTATCGGTCGACCTTTGGCTCGAGAAAACGGTCGCGCAGGCGCGTCTCGTGGTTCTCCGACTCATCGGTGGTGCCGCCTATTTCCAGTATGGCGTCGATGAGCTGACCGCGCTCTGCGCCAACCGGAAGATCCCCCTGGCGCTCTTGCCCGGCGACGCCAATCCCGACCCGATCCTGCAATCACGCTCCACCCTCCATCCCGAGGACTGGCAACGCCTCCATAGCCTCTTCGTCGCCGGAGGTCCCGACAATGCCGATGCGATCCTCGGGGCGTTCCATGAGCTAGCCGCTCCTTCACTCTCTCCGGTGGTGATATCGTCCCGGATTGCTGGGGGGCCGCGCCTCTCGCGCCTCTCACCCCAACCATTCCCCCGGTTCGGCCTTTGGCACCCGCGCACCGGCATCGTCGATGAAGCCGGCCTGCGCACCATCCACGCTGAAGCGCCCGACCGCTCATCCTCGGTACAGCGGCAGGCTGGGTGGGCGTACATCCCCATTCTCTTCTACCGTGCGGCCCTTGAGGGTGCCGGCACAGCCACGCTCGAGGCCCTTGTCGCCGAATTCGAGCATCAGGGCCTTCTGCCGGTGCCGCTCCTTGTCTCCTCCCTGAAGGAAGGGGCCTGCGTCCGCTTCGTGCAAAACGCGCTCGCGGCGTTCCCGCCCGCAGCCATCCTCAACCTTACGGCCTTTTCGCTGGGCATCGACCAGCTCGAAGCCAAGGCCAATCCCTTTTCCGGCTGCGATGCGCCGGTCATCCAGCTAATCCAGTCCGGTCGCTCGGAGGCGCAGTGGCAGGCCGACAGCCAGGGCCTTTCGGCCAAGGACATGGCCATGTTCCTGGTGATGCCCGAGGTCGACGGACGCGTAGGCGGCATCCTCGTCGGCCACAAGGGCGACGCGGTCTGGCATGAGCGAACGCAATGCCCGCTAACCGCCTACACACCTGACCGCTCCGGCATCACCCGCGCTGTCTCGCTGGCCAAAAACTGGGCAGGCCTCCGTGCAACCCCCCGCGCCGAGCGCCGGATTGCGCTTGTCCTTGCCAACTACCCCATCCGCGACGGCCGTCTCGCCAATGGCGTCGGCTACGATGCGCCCGAGTCCACGGTCGAAATGCTAAAGGCGTTCCTGGGCGCGGGGTATGACCTGAGTGAACAGGGCTTGCCAAAGACCTCGGGCGAACTGATCGACCAGCTGCAATCGGGCCCCACCAATGCCAATCCGCAGCGTGGCACATCGCCTGCCACGCTGCCGCTGGCCCGTTATGCCAAACTCTTCGCAGCGCTCCCCCAGCAGATCCAGGACGAGGTCACCACGCGCTGGGGTGCCCCCTCAACCGACCCCTTCGTGCGGGATGATGCTTTCCATCTGCCGGCTCTGGTGTTCGGTAATGTTGCCGTCCTGCTCCAGCCAGCGCGCGGTTATCATCTCGACGAGACGCTAAGCTATCACGACCCTACGCTGGTGCCGCCGCACGCCTATCTCGCCGCCTACCTCTGGCTCCGCCACGATTGGGGCGCCCATGCCCTTATCCACAATGGCAAGCACGGGACGCTGGAATGGCTGCCCGGCAAGTCGGCGGCGCTGGATGCCGCGAGCTACCCCGACGCTCTTTGGGGGCAGTTGCCGCACCTCTACCCGTTCATCGTCAACGATCCCGGTGAGGGGACGCAGGCCAAGCGCCGCACCGGTGCTGTCATCATCGACCACCTCGTGCCACCGCTCACCCGGGCCGAGACCTACGGACCGCTCAAGGATCTTGAGGCGCTGCTCGATGAGTACTACGCCGCCTCCGGCATGGACCGCCGGCGGCTAGCCGACCTCCGCCGCCGCATTCTCGATTTCACGCGTGACAGTCGGCTTGATCGCGACATCGGCCTGCCCGAGGACGAGACCGAGGCGCTGATCAAGATCGACAACTTTCTCTGCAACCTCAAGGAGGCGCAAATCCGCGACGGGCTGCATGTCTTCGGCCGCTCTCCTGACGGCGACATGGAGCGCGACCTCATTGTTGCCCTTGCACGTATACCACGCGGGGAAGGGGGCGAGGATAACTCGCTGATCCGCGCTCTGGCCGATGATCTGAAGCTCGGCTTCGATCCGCTGACGGCAAAGCTCGGTAATGCGTGGGTTGCACCGCCAAACTGGTGTTCAGACTCCCTTAATCTTCATGGAAAAATCGCGGCATTGCGGACCTGCGGCGACGTTGTGGAAATGCTGGAAGAGCTCGCTGGGGCCCTCGTCTCGGGGCGCTTAAATCCTTCTGCCGATTGGCTTTCCACCCAAACAGTCCTCGCCAGCGTAGAGAACGTCATCCGCCCCCGCTTGCGGCAGTCCGGCCCGGCCGAAATGGCCGCACTTATCAACGGGGCGGACGGTAAATTCATCGCCCCGGGCCCCTCCGGAGCCCCCTCCCGCGGGCGCCTCGACGTGCTGCCGACCGGTCGCAATTTCTATTCGGTAGACTCGCGCGCCATCCCCACGCCCACGGCTTGGGAGCTGGGTCAGAAATCAGCAGAAAATCTCGTTCTACGGCACTTTCAGGACCACGGACTGTACCTCCAATCCGTAGCACTTTCGGTGTGGGGTACCGCAAATATGCGCACCGGCGGGGACGATATCGCGCAAGCCATGGCGCTGATCGGCGCCAAGCCCGTCTGGGACCCCGGCTCCCTCCGCATCTCTGGCTACGAGATCATCCCCCTCGCCAAGCTCGGCCGTCCCCGCGTCGATGTGACCCTGCGCATCTCCGGCTTCTTCCGCGATGCCTTTCCGGCGCAGATTGCGCTGTTCGACCGTGCCATCCGCGCCATCGGCGCGCAGGACGAGCCGACCGAGGACAACCCGATTGCGGCGCGCATGCGGGCCGATGCACTAGGCTTCATGGCCGCGGGACAGTCGGAAGCGGATGCGGCGCTGGCGGCCGGGCATCGAATCTTCGGCGCCAAGCCGGGTGCCTATGGCGCAGGGCTCTCGGCGCTGATCGATTCTGGCAAGTGGTCCGGCAAGGCCGATCTCGCCAACCAGGCGCTGGATTGGGGGCAATATGCCTATGGCGCGCAGGCGAGCGGCACCCCCGAACGGGAGCGGTTCGCGGCCCGGCTGGCGGCGGTCGACGCGATCATTCACAATCAGGACAATCGCGAGCACGACCTGCTCGATAGCGACAATTACTACCAGTTTGAAGGCGGCCTTGCCGCCGCCGCCGAGGTGCTGTCGGGAACCAAGCCCGCTGCCTATCACCCCGATCACTCGCGGCCCGAACGGCCGCTGATCCGGACGCTGGAAGAAGAGATCAGCCATGTGGTGCGCTCTCGCGTGGTCAATCCCAAATGGATCGCCGGGGTGAAGCGGCACGGTTATCGCGGGGCCTTCGAGATCATCGCCACCGTGGATTTCATGTTCGCCTATGCGGCGACCACCGGTGCGGTAAAGACCCACCATTTCGATCTGGCGTTCGAAGCCTTCATCGACGATGAGGCAACGCGCGACTTTATCCGCACCAGCAATCCCTATGGCTTCGATGAACTGCTCGCCAAGTTCAACGAGGCCCTCAGCCGCGGCTTCTGGACGCCGCGCTCGAACTCCGCCTACGCTTTGCTCGAAGGAGCCGATGCATGACCGACAAGCCGCTCAAGAAAACCGATCTCATGTCCGAGGCGGAGCGGGACGCCTATCACGCCGAAAAGATGCGCAAGAAGAAGGAGGCGCGGAACCGCATCCTTGCTACCAAGACGCAGGAAAAGGGCCTGCTGATCGTCCACACCGGCAAGGGCAAGGGCAAGTCGACTGCCGCCTTCGGCATGGTGTTTCGGGCGCTCGGCCACGGCTACAAGGTCGGCGTGGTGCAATTCGTCAAGGGCGTGTGGGAGACCGGCGAGCGCGACGTGCTGATGAAGTTCCCCGACCTCGTCACCATCAACGCCATGGGCGAGGGGTTCACCTGGGACGTGGCCGACCGCCAGCGAGACCTTGCTGCGGCACGCAATGCCTGGGAGCAGGCCAAGAAGCTGATCGAGGACCCCAGCTACAAGCTCGTGCTGCTCGATGAGCTCAACATCTGTCTGCGCTACGACTACCTGCCGATTGGGGAGGTGGTCGAGGTGTTGCGCAACAAGCCAGTCGACAAGCACGTCATCGTCACCGGCCGCAACGCCAAGGACGAATTAATCGAGATTGCCGATCTCGTGACCGAGATGACCGAGATCAAGCACCATTTCCGTGCCGGGGTGAAGGCGCAGGCTGGCATCGAGTTCTAGCAGCCCTCCGGGCGCAAGCTGCGCACCAAGCCTGCGACGGTGCTCTCCATGTTTGGTACGTCCTCTTGCGCATATTCGATGCGGAATGCGGCATAGCTTGCGCCGTCGCACAGCCGGATCAGCCGCTGCTGCTGCAGGCGTTGATCCTTGCTGGCGGAGAAGGCTGCCCACTCGGGCGTTGCAACCTGATAGGTGATGGCCCAGCCAGTCTCCGCGGCACTCCTCATCGCATTTGCGACCTCGGCGTCGAGCCCGTCGTGGAGTTGGCCGCCCCAGACCAGCAGCGTCTGCATGCGCCCCGGGTCTTCGAAGCTCTGTCCGTCACCATTGGCGCTCTCGCCAGTACCGGAATAGCCCGGCGGCACGTCTATGCTGTAGCCGAAGCGAGCATTGGCATAGTGGTCCCAAAACTGAGCCAGGGCCGGGATGCAGAACATCGCGAAAAAAGCGAGGACAAGAAAACGCATGACGATCAAACTGCCTGCGTCGCACGACGCGGGCAAGTCACTCGTGAGCTAGAGCACGATGATGCCTGAGTGCTTGGCCTTGTCTTCCGGCTCGACATGGATGGTGATCTGCACTTCTTCCACCGTCTCGCGCAACTTGGCTTCGAGGCGGTCGCAGATGGCGTGCGCCTCATCGACGCTCATGCCACCGGGTACGACGAGGTGGAAGTCGATAAAGGTCATCTTTCCGGCCTGGCGGGTGCGAATGTCGTGGGCTTCGATGGCGCCCTCGGCATTGGCGGCGATCACCTCGCGGATGATCTGCTGCTTTTCGGGCGGAACCGCCACGTCCATGAGCCCGCCCACGCTGTCCCGGATCACACCCCAGCCGGACCAAAGTATGTTGAGCGCCACGAGGGCGGCAAGTATCGGGTCGAGGATGGCCCAACCCGTCAGGAAAACCAGCGCAAGACCAAGCAAGACGCCGATGGTGGAGACCACGTCGGTCACCAGGTGCTTACCGTCAGCAGCAAGCGCCGGCGAGCGGGCGACACGGCCCTGCCGGATCAGCACCCAAGCCCAGCCGGCATTGATGATCGTCGCGACGGCGCTGACCGCAAGCCCTTGAACCGGCGCTTCGGGCAAGGCGGGGGCGAGGAAGCCGAGATAGGCTTCCCGCATGATGAGAATGGCCGCCACGATGATCATTACGCCCACCAGCACGGCCGAAAAATACTCGGCCTTGTGATAACCATAGGGCAGGGCGGCATCGGCGGGGCGCTCCGCCAGCCGGACGGCGCCCAGCGCCATGCCCGCGGTTACGACATTGACGATCGATTCGAGCGCATCGGAATAAAGGGCAACAGAGCCGGTAAACCACCAGGCGAGAAACTTGAGGCCAAGCACGACAAGCCCCACGAGCAGACTCGCGCTGGCGACGATCAAGGTTCTGTTGGCAGCTTTGCTCAAGGGGTCCTTCCAGTTCTTGCCCGTGCCATAGCCCCGGGGGCGGGACGGGGCAAGTTCTTGAATCTGCAAATGGTTTTCACCTGCAGTTGTGTCCGGCTGTTTCGCAGCCAAGCCATTGATTGACCTTGCGGTTCTCCGCCCGTAGAAAGCTGTGTAGTGCAGCGTTCCACCCAGGAACTGAAACAGAGTTCGGTGCGGTCGACCCAAATCGGGGACCAAGTCCGGAGCTGCTCCGGTTTGGCGAACCTGCCTCTTGTTGTTAAAGAGGCGACGATGAAATCTGGCCTGGCAGTAAGCGCCACCGGTGCGGCTGCACCCCCATTCTCCTATCTGGTTGCCGGCTTCGGGTTCGGCAGTAAGGCGACGGCCGACGAGGTCGTGGCGCTGGTGGAGGACTGCCTGCGCGAAATGGATGCCAGAGGGGCGCAACTGGCCGCCATTGCAACCCTGCGCCGCAAGGATGGGCCGCTTGCGCGCGCCGTGGCGGAGCGGCTGGGCGTCGTCCTGCACCTGATGGATGAGGATGAGTTGGCGGCGGACGTGCCGACGCCCTCCGCTATTGTCTGGGAGTCCATCGGGACCATGAGTGTTGCCGAAGCTGCCGCTGCGGCATTCGGCGATCTGCGTCTCGCCAAGCGCAAGTCGGCGCACGCGACCTGCGCCCTAGCGCTAGTGCCTCATTCCAGCTCGAGCGCGCTGATGGCCTCTTCGATGCTGGTGACTTCCAGGGCCGGTGCATAGGCAGGGCGCGACAGCATGATCACCTGGATATTGAGTAGCTGCGCGGCATCGAGCTTGGCCGCTGTTTGTCCACCGCCCGAATTCTTGCTGACGAGATGGGTGACGCGGTGAGCCTGCATAAGCGTCAATTCGCTGTCGAGCGCATAGGGCGGACGGGCCAAGAGCAGCTGCGCATGGGCAGGGACTGGCTCGGCCAATGGCTCGATCATGCGCAGGACGAGTTGGCAATCATGTCGCGCGAAGAATGCTTGATTGGCCGTGTGGCCAGTCGTCAGAAGCACCACCGAGCCTGCAGGTGGAATGTCGGCCGCCGCCTCTGGCGTGTCCGCCTGGAGCCACTCGGCTCCGGCGGGCGCCTGCCATGGGGGACGCAGATAGCGCACCAGCGGCACGCCTGCGGCCTTCGCCGCCGCCACCGCATTGTGCGAAATCTGGCCGGCATAGGGGTGGGTGGCGTCGACCAGACGCTGAAAATTGTGGTCCGTGAGATAGCGCGCGAGGCCCGCTGCACCACCGAAGCCGCCACTCCGGACGGCTCCCTCGGGCAGGATCGGTTCCCTTGTGCGGCCCGCCAGCGAGGTGGTCACATCGCAACCGAGCGCAACGAGGCGGTTTGCCAGGTCTCGTGCCTCCGCGGTGCCGCCCAGGATCAGGATTTTCATTGCAGAAGTACTCCTGACGCGGACCATGCCCTTGCGCCGGCTCCAGCTCAAGCCGGCTGCCACTGATGTTCCGCCAACTCACAAGGTTCTGGCCGCGCCGGCATTTCGCCAAGCTCGATGGTGCTGACTTTCCGCCGTTCCTACCGGGCACGGTGTGGCTCGTCGGAGCGGGGCCGGGCGGCCCGGGGTTGGCATCGCTGCTGGCCTACCATGCCTTGGGCGAGGCTGATGTGATCGTCTATGATGCCCTCGTGTCAGAGGAACTACTGAAACTGGCGCCAAGGCGGGTGGAACGGGTCTTTGCCGGCAAGCGCGGTGGCAAGCCGTCCCCCAAGCAGGTGGATATCTCGCTGCAGCTCGTTGATTTCGCACGTCAAGGCAAGCGCGTGCTGCGCCTCAAAGGCGGCGACCCCTTCATGTTCGGGCGCGGTGGCGAGGAGGCGGGAGCACTGGTCAAGGCGGGCGTGCCCTTCCGGATTGTGCCGGGAATCTCGGCGGGATTGGGCGGTTTGGCCTATGCCGGTATTCCCATTACGCACCGCGACACCAACCAATCCGTGCTGTTTTTGACCGGGCATGACGAGCACGGGACGGTGCCGCAGGCTGTCGACTGGGAGGCAGTTGCCACGGCAGCGCCGGTGATTGTCATGTTCATGGCTGTCAAACATCTCGGTCTTATTGCTAGCAGACTGTTAGCATCGGGACGCGCACCAGGGGACAAGGTGACCATCATCTCGCATGCGGCGACGCCCAGGCAGTCGGTGATCGAGACGACCCTTGCCCAAGCGCCGCACCTGATCGACGTGCCCACACCGGCCATCGTGGTGCTGGGGCCTGTGGGCGCGTACCGAGCGTCGCTCGACTGGTATGTCGGCGAGATGCGGAGGCACATCTTTGGCTAGGGGAATCGTCATCGCGGCACCGCGCTCAGGTTCGGGCAAGACGGTGATCACGCTGGGCTTGTTGGCGGCCTTGCGCCGCAATGGGGTGGTGGTGGCGCCGGCCAAGACCGGACCGGACTATATCGACCCCGCCTTTCTCGGCCGCGCGGCGATGCGCGATGCCGTCAATCTCGACCCCTGGGCGATGGCGCCCGCACGGATCAAGGAACTGGCGCAGCTGCAGGCGACCGGCGCCGACCTGTTGCTGGTCGAGGGCGTGATGGGGCTGTTCGATGCTGCCGTGGATGGGATTGGCTCGACGGCCGATCTCGCCGAACTGCTCGAGCTGCCCGTGGTGCTGGTCGTCGATGCCGAGCGGCAAAGCCAGTCGGTTGCCGCGCTGGTGGCAGGCTTCGCCCACTGGCGCGCTGGGGTGCGCATCGGTGGGGTGATCCTCAACCGGGTGGCGTCGATGAAGCACGAGCGCATGCTGGTAGAGGCGATCGCTGGCACGGGCATTCCGGTCCTGGGTGCCATTCCGCGGGACGGCGCGCTGGTGGTGCCGGAGCGCCATCTCGGGCTGGTGCTGCCTGGGGAGATTTCGGCATTCGACGGCTTCCTCAGGGCGGCTGCCGAGGCGGTGGGGCGCTATGTCGACCTCGACCGGCTCCGCGCTCTTGCCGCACCGCTTGCCCAGCCGTGGCAGAGGGCCCTCGCCTTGCCGCCTTTGGGGCAGCGGATCGCCATTGCCCGGGACGACGCCTTTGCCTTTCTTTATCCCCATCTGCTGGACGGCTGGCGTAGTGCGGGGGCGGAGCTGAGCTTCTTTTCGCCTTTGGCCGACGAGGCACCAGCCGCCGACACCGATGCGGTCTTCCTGCCGGGAGGCTATCCCGAACTGCATGGCGCCACTCTGGCGGCGGCGGAGCGCTTCAAGCGGGGGCTGCAAGAAGCGCGGGATCGGGGGGCGCTCCTTTATGGCGAGTGCGGTGGGTTCATGGTCTTGGGCGAGACCCTGGTCGACAAGGCCGGCGCAGAACATCCCATGGCGGGACTGCTGCCGGTTACGACGCGGATCGACCGCCCCAAGCGGACGCTGGGCTATCGGCGGCTGGTCCATGGCGGCGACCTGCCTTGGCCGGGACAGCTGATGGCGCATGAGTTTCACTACTCCTCGGCCAAGCAGAGCCGCCTGACGCCGCTGTTTGCCGCCACCGATGCGCGTGGCGAGGCCATGCCGCCCATGGGCGCGGTAATCGGGCGGGTGATGGGCTCCTATGCCCATGTCATCGATGCGGCGGCCTAGCGATGGCTAAAGCCTTGATGTTCATGGGTACGGGGTCCGACGTCGGCAAGTCGCTCCTCGTGGCGGGGCTCTGCCGCGCGCTGAGCAATCGCGGCCTGCGCGTTGCGCCCTTCAAGCCGCAGAACATGAGCAACAATGCCGCCGTGACCGCCGATGGTGGCGAGATCGGCCGGGCGCAGGCCCTGCAGGCACGCGCGGCGCGGCGCGAGCCGCTCACGGCAATGAACCCGGTTTTGCTCAAGCCCGAGGGCGAAACGGGTTCGCAAGTGGTGGTGCGCGGGCAGCGCGTGGCGTCTATGGATGCGCGCGCCTATTGGCGCAAACGGGGACGGCTGCTGCCACAGGTTCTCCAAGCGTTCCAGGAGCTCGGTCGCAACGTCGACTATGTGCTGGTGGAGGGGGCGGGCAGCGCTTCCGAGGTCAATCTGCGGGGCAATGACATCGCCAATTTCGGCTTTGCCCAGGCAGCGGGAGCGCCGGTTGTGCTGGTCGGCGACATCGAGCGGGGCGGGGTGATTGCGGCGCTGGTGGGGACCTTTGCGGTAATCGATCCTGCGGACGCGGGCCTGATCCGGGCCACTCTGGTCAACAAGTTCCAGGGTGATCCGGCGCTGTTTGACGATGGCGCGCGGTTTATCGCCGAACGGACCGGGGTGCCGTGCCTGGGGCCGGTGCCGTGGTTCGAGGCGGCAACGAAGCTACCCGCAGAGGACTCGATGGCGCTCGACGCTTTGCCGGAAAATGCCAGCGGAACGTTGCATGTCGTCGTACCGCGCCTGCCACGAATTGCCAATTTCGACGATCTCGATCCGCTGCGGGCTGAGCCGGGGGTGAAAGTGACACTGCTGGCGCCGGGCAATCCCCTCCCGCGCGATGCCGATCTGGTGCTGCTGCCCGGGTCGAAATCGACGCGGAGCGATCTGGCGGCGCTGCGGGCCAATGGCTGGGATATCGACATCGCTGCCCACCACCGAGCGGGTGGCAAGGTGCTGGGTGTCTGCGGGGGCTATCAGATGCTGGGCCGCACCATCGCCGATCCCGACGGTGTCGAAGGGGCGCCTGGCGTAAGTCAGGGGCTGGGGCTGTTGGCGGTGGAGACGGTGCTCGCCCCGATCAAACAATTGCGGGTCGAGGCAGCCGAGCACGCCACGACTGGCCAGCCGATCAGCGGCTACCATATGCATATGGGCGTGACCGATGGTGCGGACCGTAGCCGGCCCTTTGCCCTTGTGGGCGGCGCGCGCGAGGGGGCGATGAGTGCCGATGGTCGAGTGATGGGGACCTATCTGCATGGGCTGTTTTCCGCCGATGCGTTTCGGCGCGCTTTTCTCGGCGCGGCAGCCAGTGGCGATGTAAACTATGAGCATCAGGTCGAAGCCACGCTGGACGCCTTGGCGATCCATCTCGAACAGCATTTGGATATCGAGGCATTGCTGGCGCTGGCCGAGCCGGTGAGGGCGGGTTGATGGAAGCATTCGTCGCGCCTCTGGCGCTCCTCATGGAGCGCTGGCTGGGTTATTCGCAGGAACTGGTTGCCAGGATCGGCCATCCGGTGATCTGGTATGGCAAGCTGATCAGCGCACTCGAGGCGCGCACCAATCGTCCGGAGCGAACATCCGAGCAGCGGCGGTTAGCCGGTCTCGTCTCGCTCGCCGTTCTACTGGTGGTAACGCTGGTCGTTGCCGCTGCCATTCAGATAGCTCTGCGTCAGCTTCCTGGCAGCTTCGTTCTCGAAGTACTGCTGGCGACACCATTCCTGGCGCAAAAGGAACTCGCTCGCTCGGTTGAACGTGTGGCAGAGGCGTTGCGCAGTTCATTGGCCGCGGGACGCGAAGCGGTGAGCCACATCGTGGGGCGTGATCCCGAAGCGCTGGACGAGGCCGGTGTTGCCCGCGCCGCCATCGAAACCTTGGCCGAGAGCACCTCCGATGGTGTGGTCGCGCCCTGGTTTTGGCTGGTGCTGCTGGGGCTACCCGGTATTGCGCTCTACAAGGCGATCAACACCGCCGATTCCATGATTGGCCACCGCAATGAGCGTTATCGCGACTATGGCTTGGCGGCGGCCAAGCTTGACGATCTGGTCAATTGGCTTCCCGCGCGGTTCACGGCCGTACTCGTCACGGCTGGCTGCTTTTTCATGCCGCAGGTGAGCCCATCGGCTGCCTGGGCAACAGCGCGGCGGGATGCGCGTAAGCACGACTCTCCGAATGCGGGTTGGCCCGAGGCGGCCTTTGCCGGAGCGCTCGGCTTTCAGCTGGGTGGCCCCCGCAGCTATGAGGGCGAACTGGTCGATCTGCCCGCGTTCGGCCAGGGTAAGCGCAAGCTCGGATCCAGTGACATCTTGTGGGCGCTGCTGCTCTATCGCAAGACGCTCCATGTGCTGCTTGGAGTGAGCGTGGCGTTGGCGGTGATCTGGTGGGTAGGAACCTGAGGGGCTGCCGCGAGGACGCCTGAAGGCGCGTCTCAGGACGACGACGGCTCGCCTCGCACCGAGGCCGGCGCTTCTTGCCAGCGCCGGAGTCGCCGGCCGAAGCGCCGCCAGCCGCCATCCCAATATTTGAGGTCGATCAGGAAACGCCGGTCAACCGGTGCCTCGAGTACCCGCAAGGTGAGGCGGGAGGGTTGCTCGGCGAGGCACAGAGCAGTGGTCCGGTGATTGCCGTCCAGCAGCAGGTACTCGTCTTCGCCCAGTGCATAGGCGGGAACCTCCACCTGCTCGGGCATGCCGGTCTCCAGGAACTTGTCGGCAGCGAACCTACGCCGTTCGCTAGGGTCTATCTCTTCCAGGTGGTCGATGACTTCGCCAATCCGCATGGGACGTGCCAAGGGATGGCCAAACCCCACAAAGGGTCGACCGCCCGCGGAGCGAAAGGCGCTGAAGAGGCGGGCTGCATGAGCGCCGCTGCGGATCTGCCGGCGATAAATCTTGCACCGCTCAGGCGGAATGCGCTCGGAATGCAATCGCAGCTCGATACCGGGGAAGGAGCGGTGGAACTCGACCGCTGGGGATGCAGTGTAGATGCGCATGGCCTCCCGAACTCAAAAGCGAGCAGAAGGTTCATACAAACGTCATAAATCTGTCAAGTAGCGGCGGGGTGAGGGGTCGTTGGGGGCGCTTACGGGATTCACCCCCACCCGGCCTCCCCCTGGGAGGGGGAGGAGTTGGGCCGGTGGGCTGGGGGGCGCGTGCCCGAGAGGTTTCTCCCCCTCCCTCCCAGGGGGAGGTTAGGTGGGGGTGACACCTGAAGCGATCTTCCCTGCTGTCTCCGGGAAAGCCCTATGCCTCGTGGATGCGGCTGGATATCTCGTCGGGGGACACCCCTTTGAGCGTCATGGGGAGACCAGCGACGACGAAGTAGACGTCATCGCAGATTTCGGCGAGGCGCTGGTGGGCGGCGCCGGCAAGGTCGCGGAAGGTGCGGGCCATGGCGTTGTCGGGCACGATGCCCAGGCCGACCTCGTTGCTGACCAGGATGACGTTGGCGCGCTTGAGTTGCACGAGGGTGGCGCCCAGTTCGCTGACGGCTTTGGATACGTCCTCGTTGGCGACCAGGAGGTTTGTGATCCAGAGGGTCAGGCAATCCACCAGGATCACGTCGTGTGAGACCGAGGCTGAAAAGAGGGTATCGGAAAGGGCAAGCGGCTCCTCAATGGTAGCGAAGCGTTTGCCGCGCAGCCGCTGATGGCTGGCGACGCGATCGCGCATTTCCGAATCGAGCGCTTCGGCCGTGGCGAGGTAGGCGGGTTGGTTGCCACTTCGGATCGCCAAGCGTTCAGCAAAGGCTGTCTTACCAGAGCGTGCGCCGCCCAGCACCAATGTGTGTCTTGTCATTTCGGCCTCTCTGCCATCCGCCATGGCTACCCGATAAATCCTCGAACAAGGCATGGTTGCGCCGCCAGCATAAACCCGCCGGCAGTACTCCGCCACGGCGCAGGATTTTTCTGCCCCATGCTACTTTCGTCTTAGCGGCTTTCGCATTATGGTCCGCGCCGAATTCGACCTCTAGAATCCTCAATGTTTCAAGGAGACTTCGCGCGTGTCCAGGTACTATCTTGGCGTTGATGGCGGTGGCACCAATTGCCGTATCCGCCTGGCCGACGAGAATCTGGTCACGCTGGCAGAGGTCAAGAACGGTCGCGCCAACCTGCAGATCGACGCTGGGGAGCCCGCCTACAAGGCGATCAGCGACGGCACGCGCGATGTGTTCGCCGCGGCCGGCATCGACTATGCGGAAACCGCGAACACTTTCGCTTGCTTCGGCATGGCGGGGGGGCGCATGGACACGGCACGCGCTGAGTTCGCGGCTCGCCCCTGGCCGTTTGCCGGTGTTCGCGTCTATGACGACATCGACATCGCCCATGCCGGCGCGCTAGGCGGCGGCGAAGGCGGCGTGATCATCGTGGGAACCGGTTCGGCTGCAATGGCCGTGGTCGATGGCCAGCGCCTGCAAGCCGGTGGCTGGGGCTTTCCGATCGGCGATCAGATGTCGGGCGCAATTCTGGGGCGGGAGCTGGTCCGCTATGCCGTCGAGGCGGAGGATGGGCTGGTCGAGGCTTCGCCGCTGACCAAGGCGGTGATCGAGCGCTTGGGCGGCGACAACCAGGCGGTGATGACCTGGTCGTTCGCCAGCGACATGGACCTCAAGATCATCAGCCGCGACGGCTCAGAGGGCTGTGACGATGCGCTGATCGGCCGGGCGCCCGCCGAATACGGCCAGCTCATGCCGCTGTTTATCGAGCATTATGACCGGGGCGATGCCGTGGCCAAGAAGATGATGGACATCCAGCTTGGCTATGTCGATACCTACGCCAATTGGTTCAAGCGCCATGGCGCGACCGTCATGGCGGTTGTCGGTGGCTTCGGGCAGCGCCTTTTTCCCATCTTCCAGCAGCGTTACGGCGATTTCGTCGCCTTGCCGCAATTCGAGCCACTGCATGGTGCAGTGATCCTCGCCAAGCAGAACTTCGACGCCGCCTGACTTCCGTTTGAAAGGGACTTCCTTCCCGTGTCCAGCCGTATCATTCCCGTCCAGCCTTTCGACTATGTGGTGTTCGGCGCCACCGGTGACCTGACCAAGCGCAAGCTCATTCCGGCGCTCTATCACCGGTTCATGGATGGGCAGTTCGACGAGCAGAGCCGGATCATCGGGGTGTCGCGTTCCGATCTCAGCGATGCCGAGTTCCAGGACCTGGCGTGCGACGCAGTCACCCAGTTCGTCGACAAGGACTATCAGGACAAGGCGACAATCGACCGCTTCGTCTCGATCTTCTCCTACATCGTCAATGATGTGCTGAACGAGGAGGGCTGGGGCGATCTCGGGCAGGCGCTACGCGACGATGCCAATATCGTGCGGGCTTTCTACCTGGCGGTGGCGCCCGATCTCTTCGCGCCCATTGCGCAATATCTCTCCAAGCAAGGCTATTATCGCCGCGACGCCCGCGTGGTGATCGAAAAGCCGCTGGGCCATGATCTGCTCTCCTCGATGCAGATCAATGACGGCGTGGCCGAAATCTTCGAGGAAGATCAGGTCTATCGCATCGACCACTATCTCGGCAAAGAGACGGTGCAGAACCTCTTAGCGCTGCGCTTTGCCAATACACTCTTCGAGCCCATCTGGAACTCGGCCCATATCGACCACGTGCAGCTGACTGTGGCCGAAAGCGTCGGCGCCGGCACGCGCGGCTACTACGACGAGAGCGGCGCGCTCCGCGACATGATCCAGAACCATATGCTGCAGCTGCTGTGCCTGGTGGCTATGGAGCCGCCCGCATCGGACGACGCCAATGCACTCCGCGATGAAAAGCTCAAGGTGTTGCGGGCGCTCAAGCCGATCGCCAATAGCGACGTCACCAAGATGACGGTGCGCGGCCAGTACAAGGGCGTCAAATCCGAGACGACCTCGGTTGCCGGCTACCAGGAGGAACTGCCCGAAGACAAAAAGGGCAGCCGCACCGAGACCTTCGTGGCGCTCAAGGCCGAGATCGGCAATTGGCGCTGGTCGGGCGTCCCGTTCTACATGCGGACCGGCAAGCGCATGGCCAACCGCGTCTCGGAAATCTGCATCCAGTTCAAGCCCATTCCGCACTCCATCTTCGACCATGCCGAAGGCGCGCCGCGCGCCAATAAACTCATCATCCGCCTGCAGCCTGACGAGGGCGTCAAGCTCATGATGATGATCAAGGACCCCGGTCCGGGCGGCATGCGCCTGCGCGAGGTGCCGCTCAATCTGAGCTTTGCCCAGACCTTCACCGAACGCACGCCCGAGGCCTATGAACGCCTGCTGCTCGATGTGATCCGCGGCAACCAGACGCTCTTCATGCGGCGCGACGAACTCGAGGCAGCCTGGATGTGGGTCGACCCCATACGGGAGGCCTGGGATCGCTCCAGCGAACCGCCGCAGCCCTATACGGCCGGTACCTGGGGGCCCAGCGGCGCTATCGCCCTGATCGAGCGCGACGGCCGCACCTGGTATGAGGACGAAGTCTAGTGAGCGACACCGCAAGCATCGAGCGCCGCAGCTTTGCCGACAAGGTGACCCTGGCCAAGGAATTGGCCGAGGGGGTTGCCGATAGGATCCGCGCAGCGATTGCCGAGCGCGGCGTTGCGGCCATTGCCGTGAGCGGCGGCTCGACGCCGGGACGGTTCTTCCAGGCGCTGGGCAAGACCAAGGACATCGAGTGGGACAAGGTGATCGTCACGCTGGTGGACGAGCGCTGGGTCGACGAGACCAGTGATCGCTCCAATGCGCTCTTGGTCAACGAGCGCATGCTGCAGGGGCCGGCGGCATTTGCCCGCTTCTTCCCCCTTTATTCGGGCGGCGATGAGCCCAATATGGAGGCGGTGGCCAAGACCAACGCACTCCTTGCCCAATTACCCGATCAGTTTGCTGCCGTCGTGCTCGGTATGGGCAGCGATGGCCACACCGCTTCGTTCTTTCCGGGCGGCGACACGCTCGACCAAGCGCTGACCTCGCAAGGGCCGGCACTATCCCTGCGGGCGCCCGGTGCGGGCGAGCCGCGCATCACCCTTACCCTTCCGCGTCTCCTCCGCACGGATGGGCTGTACCTTCATATCGAAGGGGAGGAAAAGGCCAGCGTACTCGACACGGCGCTGGGCGATGGACCCATCGAGGACATGCCCATCCGAGCCGTTCTGCGCTCCGGTCACCCTGTCAACGTCTACTGGTGCCCATAGTCCCTGGAACGGTCCCCAATCGACTGTTCTGGCCACGACGGGCTCCAAGCTTGGGAGCTCAATTATGTCCGTCCGCCAATCCATTCAGGATGTGACCGACCGTATCGCAGAACGGAGCCGCGATACGCGTCGGGATTATCTCAACCGCGTCGATGCGGCCCGTGAGGCCGGCGTCAACCGCGCCGTGTTGTCTTGCGGTAATCTCGCGCACGGCTTTGCCGCCTGCTCACCCGCTGAAAAAGCCGCGCTGGCGGGCAACAAGGCGATCAATCTAGGGATCGTCACCAGCTACAACGACATGCTTTCGGCGCATCAGCCGTACCAGTTCTATCCCGATATCATCAAGGAAGCGGCCCGCGAGATCGGCGCTACGGCGCAGGTGGCGGGCGGCGTGCCGGCCATGTGCGATGGGGTAACCCAAGGCCAGGCGGGCATGGATCTGTCGCTGTTTTCCCGCGACGTCATCGCCATGTCCACGGCCATTGCCCTTTCGCACAACATGTTCGACGCGGCGGTCTATCTCGGCATTTGCGACAAGATCGTACCGGGCCTGCTCATCGGCGCGCTCACCTTTGGGCATCTGCCCGCGGTGTTCGTGCCGGCCGGACCGATGCCTTCGGGCATCCCCAATGACGAAAAGAGCAAGGTCCGCCAGCTCTATATGGAGGGGAAGGTCGGCCGTGCCGAACTGCTCGAAGCCGAGAGCAAGAGCTACCACTCGCCGGGCACCTGCACCTTCTATGGCACGGCCAACTCCAACCAGATGCTGATGGAGATCATGGGTCTCCATCTCCCCGGCGCTAGCTTCGTCAATCCGGGCACACCGCTGCGAGACGCGCTGACGCGGGCGGCGACCACCCGCGCGCTCTCGATCACCGCCTTGGGCAATGAGTATACGCCGGTCGGCCATGTGGTGGACGAGAAGTCCATTGTGAATGGGCTGGTGGGTCTGCACGCCACCGGCGGTTCGACCAACCACACCATGCACTTGATCGCCATCGCGGCGGCGGCGGGTCTGCAGGTGACCTGGGACGACATGAGCGATCTCAGCGACGCCACGCCGCTTCTGGCGCGTGTCTATCCCAATGGCGTGGCGGACGTGAACCACTTTCATGCCGCGGGTGGCATGGGCTTTTTGATCCAAGAGCTGCTCGAAAGCGGGCATTTGCACGAGGACGTCAAAACCGTCTGGGGTAGCGGCCTGTCGGGCTATACGGTGGAAGCCAAGCTGATCGAGGACAAGCTCCATTTCGAGCCGGCGGCCAAAGAGTCGGCGCTGCCCAAGGTTCTGACCTCGGCCAAGACGCCGTTCCAGGAGACGGGGGGCCTCAAGCTGCTCACCGGCAATTTGGGGCGTTCGGTGATCAAGGTTTCAGCAGTGAAGCCCGAGCACCGCGTGGTCGAGGCACCGGCGCGCGTGTTCCACGGCCAGGAAGCCATGCAGGCCGCGTTCAAGGCTGGGGAGCTCAATGGCGATGTCATCGCCGTGGTGCGCTTCTCCGGCCCCAAGGCCATCGGCATGCCCGAACTGCACAAGCTGACGCCCGCGCTGGGCGTGCTGCAGGACCGCGGTTTCAAGGTTGCGCTGTTGACCGACGGGCGCATGTCGGGAGCCTCGGGCAAGGTGCCGGCGGCGATCCATATGACGCCAGAAGCCAACGAAGGCGGGCCAATCAGCAAGATCCGCGATGGTGACATGATCCGGCTCGACGCCAACGCGGGTACGTTGACCTTCCTGGGCGACGAAGCCGAGTTCTTCGCCCGGACGCCGGCGACAGAAGACCTCAGCCCGCAGCATTTCGGCATGGGCCGCGAGCTCTTTGCCGGCATGCGTGCGCTGGTCGGGGTGGCTGACCGGGGCGCCAGCGTCTTCAGCTAGGCGCGCGCCCTACGGCTCGCCAGCACCTCTTCGAGGGTCCGCGGAAGTAGCGCCTGCGGGTCCACGCCGACGTCGAACTGCCGGGGCATGGGCTTGAGACGCCCATGGGAATGGCCGTGCAGATTGATGGACTTTTTGCCCATCTGGTTCCAAGTGCGGAACGGATAGTGGCAGAGGATAAAGAGCTGGCCCGCGAGCTTGAGCTCGGCATAGTGCTGAATGCTCGCCCACCCGGTTGCGGCGAGGGTGGCCGGTGGGTCGTTATTGCCGATGATGAGGTGCTTGGTGCCGTTGAGTTGCGCCAGGAGCGCTTCGACCTGTTCGGTCGTGCCGCGGGCAACGTCGCCCAAATGCCAAATCTCGTCGTCTGGTCCGACAATGCTGTTCCAATTGGCAATCAACGCCGCATCGTGTTCAGCCATGTTGGGGAAGGGCCGGCGGTCGATGCGCAGCACGCGCGGGTCGGCGAAATGCGTGTCGCTGGTAAAGTAGAGCATGCCCGTCCTAGCGGCTGCGGCCGAACAGCCGCTCGATATCCTTCTTCTTCAGCTCAACGTAGGTGGGGCGGCCATGGATGCACTGGCCCGAATGGGGCGTCGCCTCCATATCGCGCAAGAGCGCGTTCATCTCATCGAGCCGTAGGCGCCGACCGGACCGCACAGAGCCATGACAGGCCATGCGGGCAATAATGGCTTCCATGCGATCGGTGACAGCGGCGGTCGAATCCCATTCGGCCAAGCCGTCGGCGAGATCGCGGATGAGGCCATCAACGTCGCCCGTACCAAGCAGAGCGGGGGTTTCGCGCACGGCAATCGCTCGGGGGCCGAAACGTTCGAGATAAAGGCCAAAGCGTTCGAGGTCGGGCGCGGCTTCCTCAAGGCGCACGCAATCCTCTTCGGGCAGATCGATGACAATGGGGATCAGCTGAGCCTGGCTGGGCACCGGACCGGCTGCAAGCTGAGTCTTAAAACGCTCATAGACGAGGCGCTCATGGGCTGCGTGCTGATCCACCAGCAACAGTCCCTCGCCGTTCTGGGCGATAATGAAATTGTCGAACATCTGCGCCCGGGCAGTGCCAAGTGGGAAATCGGCCTCCTGGGGTGTCGGCGCCACATGAGGTTCAAAGCGGGCACTTGGCTCGGCGAGGCCGGCCAAGCCCGACTGCGTCACCGCGCCGAAGACGGGTGAGAACGGGTTGTCAGCTCCATAGCCTCGGGGGCGTTCGTAGCCGGCAAAGGCAGGTTCGGGTGGGCGATAGCTATAGCTTGGGCTGGCGCCCGGGGAAGATTGAGGGCTGGAAGGACAGGTTGGAGCGGTGAACGCACCCAGCACATCCTCGGCAACACTAGTGGAGGCCTTGAAGCCCGCGGCGGCAAGCGCTTCGCCCACGGCGCGGATGACGGCGCCGCGTACCGCACGTTGATCGCGAAAGCGCAGTTCGGCCTTGGCGGGGTGCACGTTGACGTCGACTTCGCCTGGGTCGATCGCCAAGTAGAGCGCCACCACGGGAAAGCGGTCGCGGAAGGTGTAGTCGGCATAGGCGGCGCGAATGGCGCCGACGAGAACCTTGTCGCGCACCGAACGGCCATTAACGAAATAGAACTGCGACAGTGAGTTGGCGCGGGTATAGGTGGGCAGTCCGGCAAGGCCGGCAACGACGACGCCATGGCGGCTCATCGCCAGAGGCACGGCATTCTGCGCGAAATCATCGCCGATGACCTGCGCCAGCCTCGCCTCCAAGGCACCGGTGCCGTTGACCGCCGGCCAGTTGAGCGCCGAGCGATCCGTGCCGGACAAGACGAAGTGCACGGCCGGATTGGCCATGGCGAGCCGCTTGACCACGTCGGTGATCGCGGCTGCTTCGGCGCGGTCCGATTTTAGGAATTTCAGGCGCGCCGGGACGCGGGCGAAGAGGTTTTTCACTTCAACCGTTGTGCCCCGGTTCATCGCCTGCGGCATGGGGGCAACACGCAGGCCGAACCGAACCTCGAGCCGCAGCCCGCTTTGGGCGCCTTCCGGCCGCGAACAGATCGACAGTTCGGCAACCGAGCCGATGGAAGCAAGGGCTTCGCCGCGGAAGCCCAGCGTGCGGATGTCATCGAGGTCATCGGCGCTGAGCTTGGAGGTGGCGTGCCGCTCGACCGAAAGGACGAGATCGTCCTCGTGCATGCCTATGCCATCATCCTCGATGCGGATAAGCGTCTTGCCACCCCCTCCGGTGGTGATGCCAACCCGGCTCGCGCCGGCGTCAATGGCGTTCTCGACCAGCTCCTTGACGACGCTCGCAGGCCGCTCCACCACTTCGCCGGCGGCGATGCGGTTAATAAGGTCCTCGGGCAGTTGGCGAATGGGCAAGGGCGATTCTCCTTGGCCCCAGTATAGGGCAGGGGCCCGGCGCTGCCGACAGGGTTCAGCTGGTTGTGCACGGGGAGGGGGAAGTCTGTGTCAGTGGAGTTCCGCAGCGATGTGACACAACCATGACAGGGCGGTGCGCGTTCTCCGGTCAACAAGGAGACCGGACATGAGCGATAAGCGTGACGACATCACCAGCGCCAACGAAGCGGCCCATGAAGAGTTCGAGGGCGGCAAGGAGCGCAAGATCAAGCGGCTCAAGGATGCCAAGGATACGCAGGAAGTGAACGAGGCAGCCAATGCTGAGTTCAACGGCGATGACGACGGCCAGCCTTTAGGAGATCAGGTCGGCGGCTTGCACGGCAGCCCAGACTAGGCATAGTCCTTCCGGTCTTTCGACCGGAGCCTTTCGATGATTTCGACCAGTCCCATGGAACTCGCCCTGGCGCTCGCCCGAGAGGCGGCGGAGATGGGCGAGGCCCCCGTTGGGGCAGTGGTGGTCGAGGGCGAGCGGGTTCTGGCGGCCGAACGCAATCGCATGAAAGCTCTGGGGGACCCGACGGCGCATGCCGAGATGTTGGCGATCCGCTCCGCCCTGGCAGAGCGTGGTAGCGGTCGGCTTGACGGTTGCGACCTCTATGTGACCTTGGAGCCCTGCGCCATGTGCGCCGGCGCCATCGCCCATGCGCGGCTACGGCGTGTCTATTTCGGCGCCGAGGACCCCAAGGCCGGTGCCGTGGAAAACGGGGTGCGGCTTTTCGAGCAGCCCAGCTGCCATCATCGGCCCGAAATTATCGGCGGGCTGGGAGCGAGTCGATCGGAGGCTATGCTGCGCAACTTCTTTCGCGGATTGCGCTAGCGCCTCAGCCGTGGTGGTCGGGCTGGCGGCTCTCCATCACCTGCACGCTGTTGTTGATATGCGCCTCGATCTTGTGCTCGAGAATGCGCTTGAAGCGGTCCTTCTCACCATCCACATGGGCGAGGATTTCGCGCACCCGCCAGAATTCTAGAATGCCGAACGAGGATACGTGGGGGCGGATATAGATGTCCGGCGGATAGGCCGCCATCATGTGCGCCGTCAAGGAATGCATCATGATCTGGGCCGAGCCCATCCAGAGGTCGAGCGGGCGGTGGTCGGTCTTGCTGATGCCTTCGGAGGGGTCGCCATTGACGTCGATGCCGATCAGGAAATCAGTGTCGATATCGGCCTGGTCGAGCGGCAGCGGATTGACCACCCCGCCGTCGACCAGGAGGTGGTTGGCATGAGTAACCGGCTTGAACAGCGAGGGAATGGCGATCGATCCAGCAATGGCCGGTCGCAGCAGGCCGGAATTGAATACCGTCTGGTGCCAGGATTGGAAGTCGGTCGCCACCACATAGAGTGGGATCTTGAGATCCTTGAATTCGGTGGGGAAATCCTCGGGGGTAAAGGCGTCGACGATACTGGTGGCGTCGAGTTGCATCGAGATGCCATTGCGCAGCATGCCGCCCAGACCACGCATCTGGGTGGACCAGAGCTTGGCGGCGATGATCTTCATGGTGCCCAGCACCTCAAAGGAATGCTCGCGCAGTTCCTTGCCGGTCATGCCCGACGCCCACCCGGCGCCGATCAGCGCCCCAATGGAGCAGCCCGAAATGACGGCAGGCTTGAGGCCAAGTTCGTCCATGGCCTCGATATAGGGGATGTGCGTGAGGCCACGGGCCGAACCGCCGCCCAGCGCGACACCGATCCGAGGTCCTGAAGCCGTGCTCACTTTCCCCCGCTCCTTGCCCTGCGAGCGCAACCGGTCGGCGAGGGCCTTGCCGCGGCGCTGCAGCGGGGTCAGCGGTCGCTGGCTCGGCGTCTCGTCGAAGACGCTTTTGAGATAGGGTAGTCCACCAAGATTGCGAAAGGGTTCAAGAAGATCGGGCGTTTTGCCGCGCGAGCTCCCGCCAGCCGATGTCTCTGCGGCAAAAGCCTTCTGGCCAAACAATTTTGTCCACGCTTCGATAAGCACGATCCTTCGCGTCTTCCAGGGTATTGCCCAGCGCCGTGACGTTGAGCACGCGCCCTCCCGATGCAACTAAACGCCTGCCTTCCCGAAGCGTTCCTGCATGGAAGACATGAAGGTTAGCGTCGTCCAAATTTTCGAGGCCGGCGATGTCGCTGCCCTTGCCGTAAGCACCGGGATAGCCCTGGGTGGCGAGGATCACGGTGAGCGCGTATTGGTCCTTCCAGGCAACCGTCTTGCCCTTGAGATCACCGGTGGCGGTGGCATGGAGCAGCGGGAGCAGGTCACTTTCCATCCGCATCACCAGCACCTGCGTTTCCGGATCC
Source organism: Devosia sp. RR2S18 (assembly GCF_030177755.1). Lineage (NCBI taxonomy): Bacteria > Pseudomonadati > Pseudomonadota > Alphaproteobacteria > Hyphomicrobiales > Devosiaceae > Devosia > Devosia rhizosphaerae. The sequence continues at coordinate 3,376,716 of NZ_CP126539.1, read as the reverse complement.
CCGAAGCGGGCATTGTATTCAACGAGCTTGGGTCCATTCTTGGTGAGCATGAGCCCGGCATAGAGCACGCCCTGGTAAGGCGTGCCGCGAGCGGCCATGCCGCGCACGGTCGGCTCGATGATGCGGGTGAGCGTTTCCTGGTACACCGCCTCGCTCATCACCGGCGCGGGTGAATAGGCCCCCATGCCGCCGGTATTGGGTCCGGTATCGCCATCAAAGGCGCGCTTGTGGTCCTGCGCGGTGGTGAGGGGGAGAATGTCGGTGCCGTCGCAAAGAACGAAGAGGCTAACTTCCTCGCCTTCCATGAATTCCTCGATGACCACCTCGGCGCCCGAGTCGCCGAACGCGCCGGCGAAGCAGTCGCTGACGGCAGCCTTGGCCTCATTGAGCGTGGTGGCGACGGTGACGCCTTTGCCGGCGGCCAGCCCATCGGCTTTGATAACGATCGGGGCGCCCTGCGCGTCGAGATAGGCGAGTGCCGCCGCGGCGTTGTCGAAGCGGGCATAGGCCGCGGTGGGAATATCCATTTCGTCGCACAAGGTTTTGGTGAAGCCCTTGGAGCCTTCCAACTGCCCGGCCGCCTTGGAAGGGCAGAAGCAGGCGATGCCGGCGGCGCGGACATCATCACCCAAGCCAGCCACCACCTGCGCATCGGGCCCAACCACCACGAAATCGATGGCCATGAGCTTGCAGAAATCGGTCACCGCCTGGTGGTCGGTGATGTCGATGGCGACGTTCTCGGCGATCTCGCCAGAGCCGCCATTGCCCGGAGCGATGAAGAGCTTGGTGAGCTGGGGGGATTGGGCGATCTTCCACGCCAGGGCGTGCTCACGCCCGCCCGAACCGATCACCAGAACTCGCATGCTCATGCCCTCCCGCTAGTGATGCGGTGATGCACGAGAGGAGGTGGGAGGGCAAGGGGATAGCGGAGATACCCCCACCCGGCCTCCCCCTCGGAGGGGGAGGTGTCTCCGGTGGACGCGGAAGACATGGCGAGCACAAACCTGCTCCTCCCAGGGGGAGGCCGGGTGAGGATCGGCTAGAGCTCGGCTTCGCGGAAGATACGGGTCAGATCGCCGTTCCACTCACCACGGAACTTCTCGAGCCATTTATCGGCGGGCGAACAGGCGTGATGGATGATTGCTTCGAGGGGGGCGAGGTGGACGGTTTCATCCTTGCCCTCGCCATTGAGCCGGTTGCGGCGCACGAGACCGGCTTCGGCAATGCCGACCGCCTGAGCTGCGGCATCGTAGAGGGTGGAGCGGTCATGGGGGGTCTGGAGGCCCAAGCGCGGTACTTCGCGGCGGAGGCGCTCGCGCTCGTTCTGGTCCCAGGGCTCGATCAGTTCATAAGCCGCTTCGAGCGACACTTCGTCATAGAGCAAGCCGGTCCAGAAGGCAGAGAGCGCCACGACGGACTTCTCGTCACCCATGTCGGCGCCGCGCATCTCGAGGAACTGCTTGAGCCGGACTTCGGGGAAAATGGTTGAGAGGTGGTCCTCCCAATCCTTGATGGTCGGCTTTTCACCGTGCAGTTGCGGCAACTGGCCATTCAAAAAATCACGGAAGCTCTCGCCGGCCACGTTGATGTACTGCTTGTCGCGAATAACGAAATACATCGGCACGTCGAGCGCGTAGTCCGCATATTGCTCGAAGCCGAAGCCTTCATCAAAGGCAAACGGGAGCATGCCGGTGCGGTCATTATCGGTGTTGAGCCAGATGTGGCTGCGGAAGCTGAGATAGCCCGAATCTTTGCCGTCGACGAAGGGCGAATTGGCAAAGAGGGCCGTGGCAACCGGCTGCAGCGCCAGCGCGACGCGTAGCTTCTTGACCATGTCGGCTTCACTGGAGAAATCGAGATTGGACTGGACCGTTGCCGAGCGGAACATCATGGAAGTGCCCAGCGTGCCGACCTTGTCCATATAAGGCGCCATGATGCCATAGCGCGACTTGGGCATTGCGGGGATATCGGCAACCGACCAGATTGGCGTTACGCCCAAGCCCAGGAAATGAATGTCGAGTGGCGCGGCGACCTTTTTACTGACCTGCATATGCTGGGCCAGTTCGGCAGCCGTGCCATGGAGGTCCGCCTGCGGCGAGCCCGAGAGTTCGAACTGCCCGCCCGGTTCCAGCGAGATGCCACCGACGGTCTCATGATTGCGCAACCCGATCGGGTTTTCGCCATCGTAGAACGGGTGCCACCCGGTTTCCTTTTCGATGCCGTCGAGCAGGGCGCGAATGCCATTGGGACCGTCGTAAGCCACGGGGCGGAGCGGATTGGTGTGGAAGACGTGCTTTTCGTGCTCGGTGCCAATGCGCCACTCGGCCTCGGGCTTGCAGCCGCGTGCCATGGCCTCGATGAGGTCCGCCCGGGAGTCGATAAGGGGCGATGGAGTGTCGGCGCCGGCCATAAGGTCCTCTTGAATTGAGGGGTCAATGTCGCGCGGGAACATAGCGTTGCAGCGCAACAAAGCAATCGGCTTTTATCGCCAATCACCGATGATCGCTTGAATGACGGCCAAGGCAGCCACCGCGGCAGTGTCGGCACGCAAAATCCGCGGACCAAGACTGACAGGAACAACGAAGGGCAGGCTGTGGAGTCGGGATCTCTCCTCATCGGAAAAGCCGCCTTCGGGACCAATCAGCACGCCAACGCGCTGGCCCTTAAGGGCAGAAATGGCCTCGACGGGGGAGGCCGATGCTTCGACTTCGTCGGCCAGGATGAGGCGGCGGTCGGCGTGTTCGGTCGCCCAGGAGTCGAGCAGGCGATCCAGGGTGAGTTCGGTTCGAACGTCCGGAACGCTCAGGACCTCGCACTGTTCAGCCGCTTCAACCGCATTGGCGACCAGACGGTCGTGCTTGAGGCGATTGACCTGAGTGAACCGCGTCAGCACCGGCTGGATGACGCCGGCACCCATTTCCGTCGCCTTCTGGATCACATAATCGAGGCGTTCAGTCTTGAGCGGGGCGAAGCCGTACCAGAGATCGGAGCGGGGTGTCTGAACGGCAATCTGCTCGATCAATTCCAGCGCGACCGACTTCTTGGCGTCGCTTTGCAAGCGGGCGAGCCAGGCGCCGTCGCGGCCGTTGAAGAGGACAACTTCGTCACCCACTGTTTTGCGCAGTACCGCCGCGAGATAAAGCGACTGGTCCTTGCCCAGCGTCATTTGCGCTCCCGCGGCGAGCTCGGGTTGGACGAAAAGACGCGGCAGGCTGGCGTGGGTGCGGGGCATAGGGAGCGTTGTTCGGGTTTCGCGGCGCAGTTAGGACTGATACCACCCCTGGATCAAGCCCACTGCCAACTGACGACGACGGATTGCAATGACCGATACCAACCCCGTGACCAGCGGCACCGTGGCCGATGCCCCGCCCGACAATTGGTTGGACCGGCATGCGCCCGATTGGCTCAAGCCCTACGGCCGGCTGGCGCGGTGGGACCGCCCGATCGGCTTTTGGCTCCTGTTTTGGCCGTGTGCCTGGGGCCTCGGTCTTGCAGCCATCGCCGATCCGCTGCGGGGTTTTGACTGGTGGGCAATGGTGCTGATGTTTGTCGGCGCCGTCTTGATGCGGGGTGCCGGTTGTACCTTCAACGACATTGTGGACCGCGATATCGACGACAAGGTCGCCCGTACGCGCTCGCGGCCCATTCCTTCGGGGCAGGTCAGCGCCAAGCAAGCACTAATCTTTCTTGTGGTGCAGGCGCTCTTGGGTGCGGTTATCCTGTTTCAGTTCAACCGCTTCACTATCTGGGCCGGCATCGCCTCGCTGGTGCTGGTGGCGATCTATCCCTTCATGAAGCGCATCACCTGGTGGCCGCAGCTCTTTTTGGGCTTGGCCTTCTCCTACGGCGCCTTGCTGGGATGGTCGAGCCAGACGGGCGGGCTCAGCGTCCCGGCACTGCTGCTTTATTTTGGCTGCATTCTCTGGGTCATCGGGTACGACACCATTTATGCCCTGCAAGATGTCGAAGATGACGCCCTGATCGGCGTCAAGTCGACGGCGCGACTCTTCGGCGACAAGACGCGCCCCATTGTAGGCGGGTTCTATGCAGGCGCTTATGTGCTCTGGCTCGCAGCAGCGACGCTGGCTGGTGCCGGCATCGTCTTTGCCGTTTTGTCTCTGGTGGTGGCAGGCCTGTTGGCCTGGCAAGTGCAGACGCTGGACGGCAATGAGCCCGGCAATCCCTTGCTGCGCTTTCGCTCCAACCATTATGCTGGGCTGGGCTTGGCACTGACGCTGGCGTTCCTGGCAGACTGGGTTTGGTAGCCAGCGACCCTGCCAACACTGGAGTGCCGGGGGTGACAGCGAATTCGGGTGGCACTTAAGGGCTAAAAACGCCGAAAGGGCTGACCGCACCACTGGTCAACCCTTTCGCCGTGCTTTGGAGGAGCAGTCGACTGCTTAGTTAGCTTCGATCTGGCCGGGCTTGCGCCGGTTGAGGAAGCGGGGACGGCGATTGGCTTCGGCGGCCAGACGTCGGCGGGAGGCACTGGAGCCCACCATGACGCCATCGACCTGCTGCGAATAGGGCATGTAGGCACCGTCGCCTGCCTTGATGAAGAGCGGCAGCCGGAGCTTCTTGCCCCAGTTCTGCCATTCGGCCACCACGTTGTGGTTCCCTTCTTCTTCGAAGACCCGGTAGTTGAGTTCGCTGTCCTCATGGACGAGTTCGATCGCGCTGGTCAGTACACCCTCCTCGGAAATGGAGGTTGCAACGGCCACGCCGATGAACTCGGTTACGGGGACCTTGATCTTGATGGCCACGCCGCTCTGCTCGAGCATGCGACGCACGGTTACGGTCTTGACCGGATCCTTGGGGCCGTTGTCGTTGGCTGCCACGAACCGGCGGTCTGCCAGAACGGGCTGGGCAAACGCCAGAACGACCGAGGTGCCTTCCATCGCCACGCCGTGATGCATCTTGAATACGCCTTCCTGCTAACTTCGAGAGCTGGTTTTTGGTGCTCTCTTTTGTGGGTCCACCATAGCGCGCTCCCTTACCCGGCACCTTAATCGGTTCGGTTAAGTTTATCTTGTTTTCCGTGAGGGTTAGCAGGACCTCAACTGGTGTAGGAGCCGATTAACCCCACCCGGTGGCGACCCATTAACCCTGCCCTCCACAGCCCAAAGGGCGCCGCATGACGGCGCCCCTTGCCGCCAGGGCACGCCACGCCTACAAGCGCCCCGATGCCCACGCCGCCCAGCACCTACCAGGACGACCTTGACCTGCTCCGCAGCGCTGCGGTGTCGGCTGGGATCATCGCGATGGGCTTTTTCCGCAGGGACATCAAGACCTGGACCAAGGAGAATGCGACGCCCGTCAGCGAAGCCGACATTCTGGTGGACCGTTATCTTGCCGCGTCCCTGCTGGCGGCGCGCCCGGATTATGGCTGGCTCAGCGAAGAGACCGCTGACAATCCGAGTCGGCTCGGCGCCGAGCGGGTCTTTGTCGTTGATCCAATCGATGGCACGCGCGGCTTCCTGCGCGGGGAAGACAGCTGGACGGTGTGCCTGGCGGTAGTGGAACAGGGTGTCCCGGTCGCCGGCGTGATCTACGCGCCGGCACGTGACGAGCTGTATGATGCAATTAAAGGCGGCGGCGCCCGGCTCAACCAGCAGCCAATGGTCCGGCGGCGTCGGGCGGGAGCGCCGCCATTGATCCCGGCGCCTGGCGCAGTGCACCAGGAAATGCAGGCGGCCGGTCTCCACTATACGCGTGGCCCCAGCTACCCCTCGCTGGCGTACCGGCTGGTGCAGGTGGCAACCGGCAAGCTCGATGGCGCGGTTTCCCGTCGTGGCTCGCAGGATTGGGACATCGCGGCGGCTGCGCTGATCCTGGCCGAGGCCGGTATCGAATTCGCCGATGTCTGCACCGGCTTCCCCATTTTCAACAAACGAGATGTGCGCCACGGGGCCCTTGCAGCGCTCAGCGACATGAGCCTAAAACCCGCTGTCCACGCCGCGCTGATCAAGGTCTATGGCTGCCCCGCTCAAGACCAGAGCAGCGCCTCCTCCTCCTGAACTACGGACTCAATGCAATGGCCGAACAAGAACCAAAGCAACTCCTTCACCTGGTGATCGGCGGCGAATTGTCGAGCATCGAAGGGATCACCTTTAGCGACCTCGACAAGGTGGATATCGTCGGTCTCTACCCCAATTATGCCAGTGCGCTCGCTGCCTGGCGGCAGAAGGCGCAGATGACCGTCGATAGCGCGCAGACGCGGTACTTCATCGTGCACCTGCACCGCCTGCTCGATCCTGAGACCGGCAAGAAGCAGGACGCCTAAGGGCCGAGGAGTACGGCCAGGATCGCCTGCATGGCGCCTGGACCGCCGATACGGTCTCGCCCCGATTGGCTCAGCCGTTCCCGATGGGCGCTGTCGTCCAGGAGTTTCTTGAGCGCAGCGCCGATCTCACCCGCCTCAGGCTGCACCACAATGCGCGCGTCGCCGAACAGCGCCTGCTCGTCCTCGAAGCGCGAACGGCGGTCACGCGGATTGATAAAGGTTATGGCGGGCTTGCCAAGGCCGAGCGCCTGAATGGTGGCAGTGCCCGCCTGCGACAGCACCAGATCTGACGCTGCCAGCACGTTCCCAAGAGCATTGCCGCGGGCCATGTGGATGGTCAGCCGATCATCGGCAAGCTGGCCGAGATCTGCTGGCTCGTGGCTGAGCATGGGCACTCGGCGCAGCCCGGTGCGCTTGGCCATGTTCTCGATATTGGCGCTGCCGGCAACCGCCATGAAGATGTCGGGGAGCATGTCCTCGGAGAGCGTTCGAAGGGCCGCGACCTGCAGTTCGAAGCTCTCACTGGTGAGCGCCCGGGCTCCGGGAAGGAGCGTCACGGCGAGGGGACGAGTGCGCCGCGCGGCAGCATCGTAAGGGCCGCTGGATATGGCGTCCATCATCACATTGCCGGCCGCGCGGGCGTCTACACCATCCTGCTGGAGAAGTTGTGCCAGGCGAGGGTTGCGGCAGAACACTGTCCGGCAGGTCTGCCTGATGGCCCAGCGCTCGGCCCGCGAGTAAAGCCGGGCGGCTCCGGTTTTGTAAACGTCGAGATAGACCAGATCCCGATAGCCAGTGGCGAGACAGGCAAGGACCCCCACCATATCGCCGACCACGACCACCCGGTCATAGCGACCGCGCACCGCACGGAGGAAACGCAGGGCGGGAGGGATGATGCCGAGGCCACCAGTGGCGATGTCGCGGCGGAGCGAGCCCTTGACATTGCGCCAGCCCTCCGAGGCGAGGCTGGCGCGCGGCCCCACGATGGGGCAGGCGTCGCTATAGGCGTAGCCTGCGCCGATCATCGGGTAGGCTTCAACGTCGGCGTGGTCCTTGAGCCGGGCAGCGATGGCCGAGGCGATCCAGTCTTCGCCGTGTCCATTGGAGATAAGGAGAATATTGGGGCGACCCGCCGCTTGGGCCACGGTCAGTTTTCCCGGCCGTACCGCTCGAAAGCTTGGTGGGCCGTCACTGCATCGGCATAGGGCTCCTGCCGGTCGACATTCCAGTAGAAGAGCTCATCGAGGGGGATCGGCTTGCCTGTGATAGCGCAGCGCACGAACGTGCCGGGCCTGAGCACGACATAATCGCCGTCGAGATAGCGGAGCACCGCCTCGGTGGGCTGGAAGCCCCTGTCGAAGATGTTCATGGCACCAATCCTTGAGGTCGGCCATCGATATAACGATCAAGTGGCGAGGTCAAAAGAGGCTTTCCTGGGTAGCCTCGCCGGAGGGCGTCTTGGCCTTCTTACGGAGCGGAGGGCTGCCCACGACAGTGGCATCGACCGAACCATCCCCAAATTCGAGCGAGACCAGATCGCCAGGTGACAGAGTGGCCTTGCTGTGCACCAGTTGGCCCTCGGCGTCCTTGACGACGGCATAGCCGCGGGCCAGCACGCTTTTGTAGCTCAGGCTGTCCAGGAGCTTGGCGGACTGGGTCAGGGTATTCCGCCGATCGGCCAAGGTGAGGCGAATGCTGTTGGCGAGCCGGGCTGTCAGGGGCGCCAGTTGACCACTGGAGTGGCGCAGTTCAGCCCGCAGGGCAGTGGGCGAGAGCTTTGGCCCAATAGCCTCGAACAGGGCGCGCTTGCGCTCGACGAGGCGCGCGGCGGCAGTGGCGAGGCGCTCGGCGCGTGGATCATAGGTCAGGCGATTGCGGTCAACGCTTTTCCGCAGGCCTGCCTCGGCGCGCATGGACAAATTGCGCAGCCGCTCGGCCATTTCGGCGCGCCGCCGATCGAGTAGTTGCGGCCCGAGGCGCGACTCGACGCGCGACAGGTGCACCCGCTGTTCCTGAACCGAGTGACGCAGGCAGGAAAAGAGGTTGCTGGAAGCCTGGTCCAGCCGCTGGCGCTGCGTGGCAACGAGGTCGGCCGGGCGCGGCATGCCGGCGGCTACGGCGCGAAAGCGATCGCGCCCGGAACTGGTGATGCGGCGGGAAGCCTGGCGCTGGCGTGATCCCAGATCGTCCACATAGCCGATGAGTTCAGCCCGCACCGGCACGGCGGCCTCGGCGGCGGCGGTGGGCGTCGGCGCCCGCATGTCCGAGGCGTGGTCGACCAGGGTGGTGTCGGTCTCGTGGCCGACGGCCGAGATGACGGGAATGGCCGAGCCGGCGACCGCGCGGACCACCGCCTCCTCGTTGAAGCCCCACAGATCCTCGATGGAGCCGCCACCACGCGCCACAATCAGCAAGTCCGGGCGGGGAATGGGGCCGTCGGGCAGGAGTGCGTTGAACCCCTGGATCGCGTTTACGACCTCGGGCGCGCACGTCTCGCCCTGCACGCGAACTGGCCAGACCAGCACGTGACTGGGGAAGCGATCCTCGAGGCGGTGGAGAATGTCCCGAATCACGGCGCCCGTGGGGGAGGTGACCACGCCAATGACGCGCGGCAGATAGGGCAGGGCGCGCTTGCGCTCGCGCGCAAAAAGTCCCTCGGCCTGGAGCTTGCGGCGCCGCTCTTCGAGGAGCGCCATCAGCGCGCCGGCGCCGGCCGGTTCGATGTTGTCGATGACGATCTGGTATTTGGAGGAGCGTGGGAAGGTGGTGAGGCGGCCTGTGGCGATCACCTCGAGGCCTTCTTCGGGCTTGAACGTCAGCTTGGCATAGCTGCCTTTCCAGACCACGGCGTCGATGCAAGCAGCATCATCCTTGAGGGTGAAGTAGCAGTGACCGGACGAATGTTGTCCGCGAAAACCAGAAATCTCCCCGCGCACCCGCACATGGCCAAACTCGTCCTCGACGGTGCGTTTGACCGCCTGGGCGATTTCGCTGACAGTGAATTCGGCGGCATTGGTGAGCGCTTGCGACATGTGCTTCTGGTGAGCCAATCGGGCAGGGAGGTCAAGCGGCCCTATTCCGCTGCTTCGCTCACACTCGGCTGATCGAGATTGCCCATCGACTGCACGATGTGGTTGGCCAATGCGTCGTAGATACCGCCATAGGCGTGGCTGGCCCGCATCAAGGCGATCTGCGCGTCACCCAGTCGCGGTAAACCCTGATCTTCGCTAATCGGGCGCATGCCGGGTTGTAGTGCGCTTTCAGGCAGGAAGCCGACCGCGAGGTCAGACAAGACAGCGCTGGAAATGGCGGTCGCGTTGGACGAGGTATAAGCAATCCGATAATCGCGGCCACTCCGCTCCAACGCCTCCATGGCATCCTTGCGCCAGATGCAGCATTGCGGACCGCACGCGATCGCTAAGGGCTCGGTTGCCAGCGCCCGGCCCCCGTGGGAGGCCACCCAGAACATCTTCTCGGTGCGGAAAAGTTCGCCGAAACTGTGGTCGGTGCCCTGGGTGAAGACGATCAGGTCGTAACGACCCACCTTCATGCCTTCGAGCAGTTGCTCGGAGGCCATGCAGGCGACATCAACCGCAATTCTGGGATGAGTGCGTTGGAAGCTCGAGAGGATCACCGGTAGGAGCCGCACTGCGTAATCATCGGGGACGCCGAAGCGTATCGAGCCGGCCAGATCGGCTTCGGAGAAGTGGTCGAGGATCTCGGCGTTGGTACGCAGCATCTTGCGGGCGCGCTCGTAGAGCACTTCACCATGGTGGGTGAGTGTCACCGATCTGCCATCGCGTGTGAGTAGGCTGTGGCCAAGCCGCTCTTCGAGGCGCTTGATCTGCATAGACACCGCAGATTGAGTCTTGTTCACGCGACGGGCAGCCTCGGTGAAGCTGCCGCAGTCGGCGATAGCGCAGAAGCTCTGCAGTTGATCAAGGTCCAAGGGAGTAGCCATGGATCGCATCACCCGAATTGATCGAATGAATGAAATCTATTTGTTGGACGAATAGAAGTCCAGCCGGTTATCTCACCATCATCGACGTAGAACCTGCGTTGAACCCGCCGATCTCCCTTCGGCAAAATCACATCGGAGAACAGCATGGCTCTCTCGCTTCCCGGCGAGCGGTCACTTGCGGCCGCCACGCCCACTAATCCATTTGCCGCCCTCATGCGCTGGATTGCCAAGGCGCGCGCCGCACGAACCCGCCGGGTCGCGCTGCAAGCCTTGCTGGAATTGGATCACTGCCGCCTGGACGATCTGGGGATATCGCGCGAGGACATCAACCGTGCGCGGGCCCACCCAGCCGCTGCCGCCCAACACACGCTCAATGCCGCCCGGGCGCGGAATGTAAAGGGCTGATCCGAAAATGGAATCGCTCTGCTGAACGGCAGGGCCAACGCGTTGGCACGGTCTCTTGAGCGTGCCATCTCCCGAGCCGGTTTTGCCGCCGGCTTCGTTTCCTGATGACTTGCCGGACAGTGCTCTGCACTTGTCCGGCTTTTTTCAGGAGAACGTCACGCCCAGTTCGTTCTCGGTCTTCCAGACCACGGTGCAGGCAAACTCGCGCCCGTCATTCATCGACAGCCTGAACTGATCGGGAATTCCCACGATACTCGGCACTTTCACGCGGGCGCCGCTGTCCGAGACATTGCGTACGATACAGTCAAAGGCCGAGAACCCGTCATTGATGACGATTTTCCCGCCCTTAAGAACGCGGCGCCTGGGGACATCTCGCTGCTCGTTCATCGTTTCCGCCTCTGCCGTCAGGGGAGCGCAGCAAAGCCTTCGGCGAAGCCTTCGAGCGACACTGGAATGCCGATCCCTTCCTCGGGTGTCTTGAACACCACAAAAATGGCGTCCGTGCCCTCTGAAAGGGTTTGGATCAAGCTCTCGTCCAGCACGACTTCGGCGACGCACCCATTGGGAAGGCAGCGCACGAAAGCGACCCGACCCATATCTTCCCCATCGACATTGAGCCCCAGGCCATTGGGAAGCAGCACGCCCAGTGGCGCCAGCACCCGCAGGAGGCGAGCCTCCCGGTCGGCGGTACGCAGCACTATGACTGAGAGGCCGACATTGGGCTGATCTTCAGCCGTCACGTTCTGGATAATGGCGCATTGCTCAAAGCTGGCGCCGGGCGGCGTGTCGCAACTCATCTGCCAATCGCCATGGGTGGATCGCACCACGCCCTGGGCCTGCAAGGCGCCAGAGAAGCTCGCCAGAGCCAGAGCGGCAAGGCCGAGGCTGCCGATGTGACGCTTCAAAACTGCCTTCACTTTGATCACTTCTCCACTCGAATCGCAGATCGCGCCGCGCCAATAGTGTTTCCGACAGGTGCAGGGGTTGAGTCAACCAAACCCCGGAAACGCTGGAGATTTAGCCCGCAAACTGCGGCGGTGGTGAGGCGTTGGCCGCCCCTGTACGAGTGCAATATGACGCACGGGCAGGGGAGCGGATGCAATAGACTCGCTCATTCCGATGTGATTTAGGTCAAAATCGAGTTTTGCGCTCCGAGGTTGAGTCGGGGCGGCGTTCCCTATGCCGCTATCATACCCCCTCAAACCCGGTGCGACTGCACCAATTATGTCCACAGGGGGTTCACGGTGACCGGTCAGTTCTTGAGAAAGATGGGAGCGCTTGCTGCGGCTTCTACAGTGCTGGCGCCGGGCCTTGCTGCTGCGCAGGACTTGGTGGCGGATACCAAGGACGGCAATGTGGTCGACAATGTCGGCGGTTATGCCGAGCACGGGCAGTATCACCTGCAGCGCTCCGTTACCCCCATCATGGACTCCATCGTGGCATTCCACGACGGAATTTTGATGTGGACGATCTCGCTGATCGTGCTGCTGGTGCTGGCGCTGCTGGTTTGGGTAATCATCCGCTTCAATGCCAAGGCCAACCCGGTTCCGGCTGCGTTCACGCACAATACCATGGTGGAAGTGCTGTGGACGGTGCTGCCGATCGTGGTGCTGATCGTCATCGCCATCCCCTCCTTCGGCGTACTATCCGACCAGCTGACGACGCCCGATGGCGAGCGCAAGTATCTGGGCGAAAACATCTTCTCGTTCGGCGAGGTCGAGGTGCCGGCACCCGAGCTCACCATCAAAGCCACCGGGCAGCAGTGGTATTGGGACTACGAATATGTCGACCAAGGTCTCGGCATCACCCAGATCATGCTGCAGGAAGATGCGCGCGAAGCGCTGAAGCCGCTGCAGCCGCGCCTGCTGGCCGTCGACAATGAACTGGTAGTGCCGGTTGATACCACCGTGCGTCTGCAGGTGACCGCCGACCCGCTGGGCGTCATTCACGCTTTCGCGGTGCCTGCTTTCGGCGTTAAAATCGACGCTGTGCCCGGGCGGCTGAACGAAACCTGGTTCCATGTGCGCGAGACTGGCCTCTACTACGGTCAGTGCTCGGAGCTGTGCGGCAAGGATCATGCTTTCATGCCCATCGCCATCCGCGTGGTGACGCGCGAAGAATATGCAGCGTTCATGGCAGCCTTCGAAGGTGGTGACTATGCCGCCGGCGTCGCCACGCTCGCCGCACTGCAATAAGAATAGGGTCAGAGGAACTCGATAATGGCTGACACTGCACACCTCGAAGCCCAAGCAACCGGACATACCGACCACGGGCACGCGCACGAGCCCACGGGCTGGAGCCGCTGGCTGTTCTCCACCAATCACAAAGATATTGGTGTGATGTACCTGATCTTTGCGATCTTCGCCGGCGTCATCGGCGGGCTCTTGTCCGGCGTGATGCGCATGGAGCTGCAGGAGCCGGGCATCCAGATTTTCCACGGCTTGGCCGCGATGGTCTATGGCATGGAGGGCGGTGAAGCCCTCGATGCGGGCAAGCACATGTACAATGTGTTCACCACCGCGCACGCCCTGATCATGGTGTTCTTCGTGGTGATGCCCGCCACCTTCGGCGGTTTCGGCAACTACTTCGCGCCTCTGATGATCGGCGCACCGGACACGGCTTTCCCGCGCATCAACAATGTGGCGTTCTGGCTGTTGCCGCCTGCCTTCATCCTCCTGCTGATGAGCCTGTTCTTTGAAGGAACCGGCCCTGGCGCCCTCGGTTTTGGTGGCGGCTGGACGGTTTATCCGCCGCTTTCGACGGCTGGTCATCCCGGTCCGGCGATGGACTTCGCCATTCTGGCGCTGCACGTGTCCGGCATTAGCTCTATTCTCGGTGCGATCAACCTGATCACCACCATCTTCAACATGCGCGCACCCGGCATGACGCTGCACAAGATGCCGCTTTTTGCCTGGTCGATCCTCGTGACGGCCTTCCTGCTCCTGCTGGCTCTGCCCGTGCTGGCGGGTGCCATCACCATGTTGCTCACCGATCGCAATTTCGGCACGGCCTTCTTTGCGCCTGAAGGGGGTGGTGACCCGGTCCTGTTCCAGCACCTGTTCTGGTTCTTCGGGCACCCCGAAGTGTACATCATGATTTTGCCGGGCTTCGGCATCATCAGCCACATCGTGGCGACCTTCAGCCGCAAGCCCGTCTTTGGCTACATGGCCATGGCCTATGCCATGGTGGCCATTGGCTTCGTTGGGTTCGTTGTGTGGGCGCACCACATGTATACGACCGGCCTCAGCCTCGACGTGCAGCGCTACTTCGTGGCGGCCACCATGGTCATCGCGGTGCCCACGGGTGTGAAGATCTTCTCGTGGATCGCCACCATGTGGGGTGGCTCGATCACCTTCCGCACGCCCATGCTCTGGGCTATCGGCTTCATCTTCCTGTTTACCGTTGGCGGTGTGACGGGCGTGGTGCTGGCCAATGCGGCGGCTGACCGGGCCCTCCATGACACCTACTATGTCGTCGCGCACTTCCACTACGTGCTATCGCTGGGCGCCGTGTTCTCGATCTTTGCCGGCTGGTACTACTGGTACCCCAAGATGTTCGGCTGGATGTACAACGAGTTCCTGGCCAAGGCGCACTTCTGGGTCATGTTTATCGGCGTCAACCTGGTGTTCTTCCCGCAGCACTTCCTGGGCCTGGCCGGCATGCCGCGCCGCTATGTCGACTATCCCGATGCGTTCGCCCTGTGGAACCGTGTCTCCTCAATCGGCTACTACATCACCTTCGCGGCGATGCTGATCTTCTTCTACGCCATGTGGGAAGCGGCCCGTAAGAAGCGCCCGGCTGGAGACAACCCGTGGGGTCCTGGGGCTACGACGCTGGAATGGACCCTGTCCTCGCCGCCGCCGTTCCACCAGTTCACCACGCTCCCCAAGATCGACGCGAGCAACGCGCACTAAAGCGCAACTGCATGATCCCGGACCGCGTTCGCGCGGTTTGGGAATAAACGAGAAGGCAGGCTATTGGCTATTATCGACGACAGCCGGAACATGTCCGCGATGACGGGCGAAGCGCGCGTGGAGGACTACCTCGCGCTGCTGAAGCCACGCGTCATGCAACTGGTCGTGTTCACAGCCATCGTAGGCTTGGTGGTGGCGCCTGCCACCATCAATCCAGTGATTGCCATCATCGCCATCTGCTGCATCGCCATTGGTGCCGGCGCATCGGGTGCGCTCAACATGTGGTACGATGCTGACATCGACGCCATCATGAGCCGTACGGTTAACCGCCCCATACCTTCGGGACGCGTTACCCCAGAAGAAGCACTGGTGTTCGGCGTTGTGCTGTCGGTGTTTTCGGTGCTGCTGCTGGGACTAGCCACCAATTGGGTGGCGGGTGGCCTGCTCGCCTTCACCATCTTTTTCTATGCCGTCGTGTATACCATGTGGCTCAAGCGCTCGACGCCCCAGAATATCGTGATCGGCGGGGCTGCGGGTGCCTTTCCACCCGTGGTCGGCTGGGCCGCGGTCACCGGCAGCATCACGCTCGAAAGCATCGCGCTCTTTCTCATCATCTTCCTGTGGACGCCACCGCACTTCTGGGCGCTCGCGCTTTATAAGCAGAGCGACTATGGCGCAGCTGGGATCCCCATGATGCCCAATGTGGTGGGGGAAGCCTCCACCAAGCTGCAGATCCTCGTGTACTCGGTGCTGCTGGCTGCCGCTGGCCTGCTGCCCACGGTGCTCGGCTTTGCCGGCGTGATTTATACCCTGGCCGCGGTGGGTACGGGCGGAGCATTCCTGTTCTTTGCCTGGCGGCTATACGGGACCCATGAGAGCATCGCGATGCGCAAAAGCGCCCGGGCGCTCTTCAACTATTCGCTGAGCTATCTGTTCGTGCTGTTTTTCGCCCTCCTTGCCGACAATCTGTTGGGTCAGTTCGGGGGCTTCACCGCATGAGTGCACCCGACGAGATTCGCAAGGTAGAACCAGAGAGCCCCGAAGTGGCGGCGGCACGTGCCAAGGTCCGCCGCCGGCGTTCCATCGCCTTGGCCATCGCACTGGCTCTCTTTGCCCTGACATTTTATGCGCTGACCATCGCCAAGATGGGGCCGGCTTTGTTCGACCGGGCGCTCTGATGGCGGACATTCTCCACACCATTGCCGACCAGCAGGGTCGCCGCAACCGCCGGGTAGGCGCCAGCTTCGGCCTTTTTGCGCTGGCCATGGTGGGGCTCGCCTTTGCCTCCGTGCCGCTCTATCAGCTTTTCTGCCAGGTGACGGGTTTCGGCGGAACCACGCAGGTCGCGACCGAAAGCCCCAAGGGCGTTATCGCGCGCGAGATGAAGGTCCGCTTCGATGCCACCGTCGCCAATGATCTGCCCTGGACCGTAAAGCCCGCCGCAGCGATAACCGATAATATCGGTGCGGTGGATACGGTGAACTATATCGCCACAAACTATTCGGACAAGCCGATCACGGGACAAGCGATCTTCAACGTTTCGCCCGAGAATGCCGGCGTCTATTTCAACAAGATCGAGTGTTTCTGTTTCACCGAGCAGACACTGCAGCCCGGCGAAACCGTCGAGATGCCGATCGTGTTTTTTGTTGATCCCGAGCTCGACCAAAACCGCGAGCTCAATACCATCAAAGAGATCACGCTCTCTTATACCTTCTACGCTTCAGACAACGGGGAAAGCTGAACCATGGCCGGAGTAGCCAAGAACCACGACTACCATTTGGTTGAGCCCAGTCCGTGGCCGTTCTTCATCTCGATAGCACTCCTGGTGATGGCAGTCGGCGCCATCTTCTGGATGCGCGACTGGACGCCGTTCCCGTTCTTCATTGGTCTCGTGGGCGTGCTCTACTGCATGTACGCTTGGTGGAGCGACGTAGTGAAGGAAGCCAATGCCGGCGACCATACGCCAGTCGTGCAGATGCATCACCGCTACGGCATGATCCTGTTCATCATCTCCGAGGTGATGTTCTTTGTCGCGTGGTTCTGGGCCTATTTCGACGGCTTCTTCCGCGGCGACGATCTCGAGCAATATGCTCGCGTTGCTTTCACCGGTGGCGCCTGGCCGCCAGCCGGCATCGAGCTCTTCGACCCCTTCCATCTGCCGCTCTTCAATACGCTGATCCTGCTGACGTCGGGCACCACGGTGACCTGGGCGCACCATGCGCTGCTCGAAAATGATCGCAACGGGCTGCGGTGGGGCCTGGTGCTGACCATTGCGCTGGGTGTGCTGTTCTCCTTCGTGCAGATATTGGAATATACCGAAGCCGGCTTCTCGTTCTCCGGCAATCTCTATGGCGCCACCTTCTTCATGGCGACGGGCTTCCACGGCTTCCACGTTTTCGTGGGCACTATCTTCCTGGCTGTCTGCCTGATCCGCGCCGAGCGGGGGGACTTCACTCCGGAACGCCATCTCGGTTTCGAGTTCGCGGCGTGGTACTGGCACTTCGTGGACGTGGTGTGGCTCTTCCTGTTTGCCTCGGTCTATATCTGGGGCAGCTGGGGGGTAGCGTTGCATCACTAGAAGCCCGTCACCTTCTCGATCTGGGGCGCAGCCGCAAGCTGCGCCCCACTTGCATTCAAGGCCAAAATGATCCCGCGCGCATCCAGTCTCCCCTCCCGCAGCTTCAACGCACAAGAGACCGCCCACAGGTCATGTGCGGTTAGGCCGTGCACCGCTCTGGAACCATATCGATGAGCAAGCGCTCGGGACTGCGCAAGGTAAGCACCTGGATCTTTGTGGTGCTGATGTTGGCGCTTGCCGTTGTCTGCTTTTGGCTGGGTAGCTGGCAAATGGATCGCCTTGCCGAGAAGGAGGCGCTCATCGCCGCGGTGGACACCCGGCTGAACGCCGACCCGATCGCGGTTCCGCCGGCCGAGGAATGGGCCAGCCTTGATACCGAGGCGCTAAACTTTCAGCCGGTGACGCTGACCGGCGCGTTTCGATACAACCAGACGGTGACGGTGTTCACCAGCCTGGCTAATGCGCGGGGACCCGCTTCGGGTCCAGGGTACTGGGTCGTTACACCCTTTGCGCTCGCCGATGGTGGTACGGTCTTCGTCAATCGCGGCTTTATTCCCCAGGAGTTCCAGCCAGCTGCAGTCAGCGATCCCGAGGGGGAGGTGGGGACGGTCAGTGTCACCGGGCTGTTGCGTTCGGCTGAAGCCGCCAACATGCTCACGCCGGCGCCGAACACCTCCGACCGTGTCGAGTGGGTCCGCGATCCCGAGCGGCTCGCCGAGTTGACCGACCCGGCGCTCGCCCCCTTTGCGCCCTTCTATGTCGATCTACCGGCAGGCGCACCCGGTGAGTTGCCGCAAGGCGGCGAAACCGTTGTTGAGTTCCCTAATAATCACCTTGGCTATGCGCTGACCTGGTACGGCTTTGCCGTCGTCGCCGTGGTGATGCTGGGCTTTTGGTTGTGGCGGCAGCGCCGCATTGGACAGTGAGGTCATGCCGGAGAACTTGCGGCGCAAAGCCGCATTCTCTAGGTTGCAGCAATTCTGAAAGGGCACTTCCCCTCGATGCAGTTTGTATCCACGCGCGGCCAGGCGCCGGCGCTCGGCTTCTCTGACGCAGTCCTGGCAGGCTTAGCCGCCGACGGTGGCCTTTATGTTCCCGCCCAATGGCCACGGGTTATACCGGAGGAGATCTCCGGCTTTGCCGGCGCATCCTACGCAGACGTGGCCTATGATATCATTGGCCGCTTCACCGGCGATGAGATTCCGCCTGCCAAACTGCGTGAAATCATCAATGGCGCCTATAGCGTCTTCCGGCACCCATCGGTAGCGCCGCTGGTCGAACTCGAGCCCAACCACTTCCTGCTTGAGCTTTTCCATGGACCAACGCTGGCGTTCAAGGACGTCGCCATGCAGTTCCTGAGCCGGGTCATGGACCATATCCTGGCCGAGCGCGGGCTCAAGGCCACGATCGTGGGAGCCACCTCGGGTGATACGGGATCTGCTGCGATCGAAGCGTTTCGCGGGCGCGAAACCACCGACATCTTCATTCTCCACCCCCGTGGCCGCACGTCGCCGGTGCAGCGCCTCCAGATGACGACGGTGTTGGACGCCAACGTGCATAACCTCGCGCTCGAGGGCACGTTCGACGATTGCCAGGACATTGTGAAAGCGATGTTCAACAACGCCAAGTTCCGCGACCGGGTGCGCCTTTCCGGGGTGAACTCGATCAACTGGGGCCGCATCGTTGCGCAGATCGTCTATTACTTCACCGCCGCGGTCTCCCTGGGAGCGCCACACCGCAAGGTCAGCTTCACGGTGCCGACCGGCAATTTCGGCGACATCTTCGCTGGCTATTGCGCCAAGGCCATGGGTCTGCCCATCGAGCGCTTGGTCATCGCCACCAACTCCAACGACATCCTGTTCAGAACGCTCAAGACGGGTCGCTATGAAATGGAGGGTGTCGAAGCAACGATCAGCCCATCCATGGACATCCAGATCTCGTCCAATTTCGAGCGGCTGCTCTTCGAGAGCACCGGGCGGGATGCCGAAGCGGTGCTACGCATGATGGACAGCCTCAAGCAGTCTCGCGGGTTCAGCATGCCGACAGATGCGCTCGAGAAGATCCGAGCTGACTTCCGGGCTGGGCGCGCGGACGAGACCGAAACGGCCGCCGCTGTGACCAGCACCTATCGCGGTGCCGGCTATTTGCTCGACCCACATACGGCCGTTGGTGTGCATGTTGCCCGGATGCAGGAGCGGTCCACCACGCCAATGATCACTCTGGCGACCGCGCACCCCGCCAAGTTCCCAGACGCGGTCAAGGCAGCCTCGGGGCTTGACGCGGCGCTTCCGGACTGGCTGGCGGATCTGCATGGCCGCGAGGAGCGGCTCACGGTGCTTGCCAATGACCAGCAAGCGGTCGAAGAATTTATCAGCGCGCGGACGCGTGCGGCATAGCGGAGAGATGCGGCCGTGCATTCGGCAGCGTCAGGAGGACGAGTAGTGAGCGTACAATCGACGACACTGGACAACGGCATGGTGGTGCTCACCGACGACATGCCGCACCTCGAAAGCGCCTCGCTGGGGGTTTGGGTCAAAGCGGGCGCGCGCTCCGAGCGCAAGGCCGAGCACGGCATCTCCCATCTCCTAGAGCATATGGCCTTCAAGGGGACCGGTTCGCGCAACGCCCTCCAGATTGCAGAAGCCATCGAGAACGTGGGTGGCGATCTCAACGCAGCTACCTCCATCGAACACACCGGATACTTCGCCCGCGTCCTCAAGGATGACGTGGTGCTCGCAGCCGACATCCTTTCCGACATTCTTCAGAACTCCTTGTTCGAAGAGGAGGAGTTGACGCGCGAAAAACAGGTGATCGTCCAGGAGATCGGGGCCGCTCGCGACAACCCCGACGACCACGTTTTTGACCTGTTCCAGCAAGCCGCATTTCCAACCCAGCCCATCGGTCGGACAATTCTGGGCACCACTGACTCCGTGCGCGAGTTTAATCCGGACATGATCCGGAAATATATGAGCCGCAACTATGTGGGCGACCACATGGTGATTGCCGCCGCAGGAAATGTCGACCACGAGGATCTCGTTCAGGTGGCGCGCCAGCGTTTCTCCGATCTCAAGCCCAATGGTGCGCCAGCACCACAGCGGGCCGAATACAAGGGCGGCGAAGAGCGGCTGATTTCCGATCACGAGCAGGCGCATATCGTGATCGGTTTTGAGGGTCGGGCCTACAACTCCGATGGTTTTTATGCCGCGCAGGTGCTTGCTTCCATTCTGGGCGGGGGCATGAGCTCACGGCTGTTCCAGGAAGTGCGCGAGAAGCGGGGCCTCTGCTACTCCGTTTATTCCTTCCACTGGGCCTTCGCCGATAGTGGCGTCTTCGGTGTTGCCGCGGCTACTGGCGAGGACGAGGTGGACGACCTCGTGCCCGTTGTGCTCGATGAACTCAAGCGCACCACCGAGAGCATCTTGGAAGAGGAAGTCATCCGCGTCCGCAACCAGATCCGTGCGGGTCTCCTGATGTCGCTGGAAAGCCCCTCTGCGCGCGCTGGTCAACTGGCCCGCCAGCAGATCCTTTGGGGACGTCCCATCCCGATGCAGGAGACGGTCGAGCGTATCAATCGCATCACGGCCGATCGGGTCAAGGAAGTCGCCGAGCAGATCTTCTCGAGCGGAGTTCCCACCGTCGCCGGTATTGGTCCGGTGAACCGACTAGCCGACGTGGACGCTATCAGCGCGCATTTGCGCCGCTGATCCAGTGCTGATGCTCTGGCCTTGGTCATCTCCGGCGTCTCTGGTCAACCTGCGCGGGCCCAATGTAGTGCTGCGGCTGCCGCAGATGGACGATTACGAAGCCTGGTTCACCCTGCGACGCTCAAGTCGGGACTTCCTCCGTCCGTTCGAGCCGCGCTGGACCGAAGCCGATCTGGGACGTCGAATCTACGTTTCCCGCGTTCGGCGGGCGCGCGAGGAGGCCGAGCAGGGCACTGACTATTCCTTCTTCATCTTTGTCGAGGAGGGGCGGAGCGAAATCCTGGTGGGAGGCATCACGCTCTCAAACATCCGGCGGCGAGCGGCGCAATTCGTGACACTCGGCTATTGGATGGGTCAGCAATATGCCGGGCGCGGGCTGATGAGCGAAGCGGTAGCGATTTGCTTGCCCTTTGTCTTTGACACGCTGGATCTGCACCGCATCCATGCCGCCTTCCTGCCGGGCAATGACGCATCGCGCCGGGTGCTAGAAAAGAACGGCTTCGTGGAGGAAGGGTTTGCGGAGAAATACCTGCAGATCAACGGGCGCTGGGAAGACCACGTGCTCTTTGGCCTGCACAAGGAACGCTATGAAGCGTCCCGCTATTCTCGAGGTCTGCGCTAGTTTGTGGCAGTTGAGCAACAGCCGCTCGCGCTTGTGGCTCGCAGCGAACGTCGCTACCAAGATGCGCTCCCGCCAGACAAAGCGATCAGGAGCGCCGGTTGCCGGAGTGGCTGCCGAACCTCTGCCACAATGAAGCCTACCGCAGGATATAGTCGCCCCTGATGCGTCACCTTCATGCCCTTGCGCTCTGTCTCGCTTGCCTGCTGGCCCTGCTGGTTCCTGCCATGGCGTTCGAGGTCATTGCCGTCCCCGAGGACGTCAATGCCGTTAACCTCTCCGACGTCATCGAAGTGCAGCCCGGGCGCGAGGGCCGGGTTCAGTTGTCGACGGCGCCAGGGGACGACGGCATCATCCGGCGCATCGAAGTGCTGGCGACCGAACCCGGTACCAACCCCGCTTTTGCGTTGTTCGCGCTGCGCAATGACAGCGACCAGCAGATCGAGCGACTGCTGGTGGCGCCCTTTTTTCGCCTTCCAGCCTCCGGCATCATCCAGCCCGATTTAGGCGACGATCGAATAGAAGCCTTGACGCCGAGCGCCGGCATCCGCCCGGTGCGGCTGACCGATAGCGAAGCCGACGTCTTCGAGGTGACGCTGGACCCCGGGTCCACCGTGACCTTCGTGGCTGAGCTGGCTTCCGGGCAATTGCCAGAACTCTACCTCTGGCAGCCAAACGCCTATCGCGACTACGTCAACTCCTTCACCCTGTTCCGGGGAGTGGTTCTGGGCGTCGCCTCCCTCGCCGCGGTCTTCCTCACCATCATGTTCGTGGTGAAGGGTAGGGGGGTGTTCCCGGCGACGGCGGCCTTTGCCTGGGCGGTGCTGATCTATCTCCTGATCGATTTCGGCGTGCTGGGGCGGCTACTCGGCTTGCCTGCCGGCGGCGTCCAGCCGCTGCGGGCGGCGGCCGAGGCCGGTATCGCGACCACCCTAGCGGGTTTCCTCTTCATCTATCTCAATCTTCACCGCTGGCATCTGCGCTTCATTCATCTGGCGCTTGGCCTGGCAGCGCTGTTTCTTGCGCTCTTTGCGTTCGCTTTCTTCCAGCCCGCCATTGCGGCCACGATTGCCCGGCTGGTGCTGGTGCTACTGGGGCTTTCTGGGTTCTTCCTCATCATCCTGCTCGCCCTGCGTGGCTATGATCGAGCGGTTCTGTTGGTGCCCACCTGGATCATCTTTATCGCCTGGCTGTTCTACGCCTGGCTGGTGGTCTCCGGGCAAGTCAGCAACGATGTCGCGCAACCAGCCGTCGGCGGTGGCCTGGTGCTTATTGTGATGCTCTTGGGCTTCACGGCCGTGCAGCACGCCTTTTCCGAAGGGCAGGTCACCATTGGCACACTCTCGGAGGTGGAGCGGCGTGCGCTAGCGCTGACCGGCTCGGGGGATTTTGTCTTCGACTGGAATATCGAGCGCGACCGGGTCACCGTCAGCGAGGAACTCGCGACCCGTTTGGGCGAGAAGCGCGGCGCTCTGCGGGGTGCAATCAAGCGGTGGCTGGACCGAGTGCACCCCGATGATCGCGATCGTTTCCGCACGGCGTTCGACACGTTGGTCGAACTACGGCGCGGCAAGGTCTCGTCCGACCTGCGCATTGCTGGCCAGGATGGCAGCTATCGCTGTTTCCGCATGCGGGTGAAGCCGGTGCTCGGTGGCGACGGCCAGGTGAACCGGATCGTCGGCACCTTACAGGACGTGACCGAAGATCGGGCGGCCCGCGAACGGCTCTTGCATGATGCCGTGCACGATAGCCTCACCGGGCTCCCCAACCGGCAATTGTTCCTCGACAGGCTGGAGCGGGCGCTGGTGCGTTCGCGCACGCCAGGTGGGATCAAGCCTGCGGTGTTCATGATCGACATCGATCGATTCATGGAGTTGGAAGAGCGCATCGGTCACTCGGCGGCGGACTCGGTGCTGCTCGCCATTGCCCGGCGCATTGGCCGGATCATGCGACCGCTCGATACGGTGGCGCGCATCACCGCCGATCAGTTCGCGGTGATCCTCGCGTCCGAGCAGGCGGCGGGCAAGATTGCGGAGACGGCCGAGCAGATCCGCAAGGCGCTCAAGGCACCTTTCAACTTCGGGGACCGCGATCTGACGCTATCCTGCTCCATCGGCGTCACCATCTATGACGGGAACCCGGCAGATGCACCCGATGTGCTGCGCGATGCGGAACTCGCCATGTACTACGCCAAGCGTTTGGGCGGAGACCGCATCGAGGCCTATCGCGCGTCAGCACGCTCCATTTCAGCCTACAACCGTGCTAGCGAAGCCGATCTGGAACGCGGCATGAAGCAGGGCGAACTGCATGTGCAGTTCCAGCCGGTAATGGACATTGTCTCGGGGCAGATGGTGGGTGCCGAGGCGCTGATGCGCTGGACCCATCCAACGCGCGGCGTAGTCAATCCCGACGAATTCGTACCCTTGGCGGAGCGCTCCGGACTCATCGAGAAGCTTGGCCGCTTGGCGTTCGAACAATCGGCCACGCAGGCCAAGGACTGGATGACCTCGATCGGCTTGCCCGAGGATTTCTTTATTTCGGTCAATCTCTCGCCCAGCCAATTGGCCACCGAAACGCTGCTCAACGACATGCGCAGCCTCGTTAATCAGGACCGAAAGCTGGCGCAGCACCTCAAGCTCGAGATCACCGAGAGCCAGGTCATGAACAATCCTGAGCATTCAGCCTACATGCTCGACGCGTTGCGCAGTCTGGGGCTGGGGCTGGCGCTTGACGATTTCGGCACCGGCCACTCGTCCCTAAGCTATTTGCACCGCTTCCCGTTCGACACGATCAAGATCGCGGCGCCCTTCGTGAAGCTCGGCGCCGACACCGGCATTGCACATACCCAGGCGCCCATCATCAGGGCTGTGGTCGGCTTGGCCAGCGATCTCGACCTGATGGTGATCGCCGAGGGTGTGGAGACACTGGACGAGATCGAGCGGCTGCGCCAACTCAACTGCCGCTATGGCCAGGGATTTGCGTTCGGTGCTGCCATGACCGGCGCAGAGTTCGGCCGCAAGCTTAGCGCGCAATTGGCGCGCTAAGCGTGTCCTGCGTCGCTGCTGAGTGTAGCGCGGGTAATGTGAAGGCTCGCAAGCGCCGCATCATAGCGTTTCTCGACCGGTGTATCGAACAGCAATTCGCGCTTGAACGGGACGGTTAACCAGCCGTTCTCCGCGATCTCCTGTTCGAGTTGGCCAGCGCCCCAACCGCAGCAGCCCAATGCAAAGAGTGAGGCCTTGGGCGCGGGCCCGAAGGCCATCGCCTTGAGCACATCAAGAGTTGCCGTCAGATAGATGTCTTCGGTCACCGCGTAGGTGTTGCCGCTTTTGTAGTCGGCCGTATGGAGCACGAAGCCGCGGCCCTTCTCGACCGGCCCCCCGCGCAACACTGAGCGATCGCGGATGGTGTCAGGCAGACGGATTACCGCATCAGGGTCGCCCAGATCGAGTTCGTCGAGAATATCGGCGAAGCGGAGATCGGCCAGTTCGTGATTGACGACCAGGCCCATCGCACCCTCGTCGCTATGGCCGACCAGCAGGATGACGCTCTCGGCGAAGCGTTCGTCCGCCATTTCGGGCATTGCAACAAGGAATTGTCCTTCAAGTGAGTTCATACCCCAAGTGTAGGCACGATTGCTCGATGTGCCAAGGCGCGAGCGCCTGCGGCCGGGCCTGGCACCATCACGAAGGCATGATGCTGGCGTCAGTTGTTTCTTCACCATGGCGTGCATTAATGCCGGCGCCATGACAACAAGATCCGCTGCCCTCGCTATCGCTCTTTTCGCCTGCGGCCCTGCCACCGGGGGAGAAACGCCGTGGCAGGAGATTGCCCCGGGGGTGCAACTGCGGCTGATCACCAGCGGAGAGATTACAGCGGACGGCACCACCTACGCGGCGCTCGAAATCGATATGCCAGCGAACACCAAAACCTATTGGCGGGTGCCGGGGGAAACTGGACTGCCGTTGGAAATTGACCTGGCGGGCTCGTCCGGTGTGGCCAGTCACAAAGTTCACTGGCCTTATCCAGAGCGGCAGAAGACCGGTGAATACCTGGACTATGTCTATCATGGGCCGACGGTTTTACCGCTAGAGTTAGAGGCGGGAGCCGGATCGCATCTGGAGATGAAGGCGACCCTGGGGATTTGTTCGGACATTTGCATGCCGGCTCAAGCGGCTTTTTCCATCGCCCTCGCCGAACCGGTAAAGGACGCGCCCAACAGCTTGCGCATCCGCCAGGCGCTTGCGGAAACGCCAGTTGCCTGGACCGAGTCATCGCCGGTGATCGGTGACGTCGCTCTGACGGAGGAAGGCGGCGCAATTGCCGTTAAGGTGCTAGACCCACGGGTGGACGCTGCTTCCCTTATCGCAGCGACGGTACCGGGGGAGCCGGTGTTTGGTGTGCCGCAAAAAAGCCCCGAGCCGAACCTAGTGCTGATCCCCATACTTGGTGCCGAGAACGATGCGGCACTGGTGGGTGAAGACGTTCAGCTCACGTTCATGACCGAAATGGGAGCTTTCGAGGTCACTCGACCGGTTGAGCCTACAGTGACAGAATAGCTTTTCCGGATGTGCATGAATTGCCTGAGTGACGAACGTGGGTCAAAGGGGAACCGCCAGCGAGCGGTAGGATGGGGCGAACTATTCGATGATTGAAAAGGGTAATGCGATCCCGTCTGTGCGGGTGAAGCTGATCGGCGCCGATGGCGAGACGACAGATACCACCAGTGATGCAATTCTGGGGACGGGGCGCGTCGCGTTCTTCGCGGTGCCGGGGGCATTTACGCCGACCTGTCACGTCAATCACCTGCCCGGGTTTGTTGCCAATGAGGCTAAACTCAAAGCCGCCGGGATTGACCGGATCGTCTGTGCCTCAGTCAACGATGTGCATGTGATGAAGGCCTGGGCGGAAGCCTCCGGCGCGGTCGGCAAGATCGAGTTTCTGGCTGACGGCAATGGCGAACTGGCCGATGCCCTGGGTATGAGCAAGGATTTCTCAGGCTCCCTCATGGGCAAGCGCTTTGTCCGTGCCGCTATGCTGGTGCGTGACGGCGTGGTCGAGAGCGTCTTTGTCGAAGACGCGCCCGGCGTGACCGCCACGGGTGCCCCGGCCATTCTGATGGCGCTTGAAGCCAACCCAAGCTAATGCTCCCAGGACCACGCTCGATGAATTCGATGTACTTTCGTGCTCTGCGCCTTGCTGGCCTCTGTGCTGCGGCAAGCCTGTTGACCGCCTGCTCAATGGGCGGCCTCATGGGGGGCGGCGGTTCCTCGTCTGCCCAGACGCTGCAGAATGCCACGCCAAATCCTGCTTCGGTGGCGCAGGCGCAAACCAGCGCGCTGCCGGTGATTGCCACCGAATGCCCACCCATCAAGGTGCGGCCGGGCAGTGAAGCGATGTTCTATTATGGTGGTGGGCAGGTCGGCAGTGCCAAGTCGCTGCAATATCAGGGCGTCATCGATGAGACATCGCGCAATTGCGTGGTCTCCAACGGGCTGATTACCGTCAACATGGGCGTGGTCGGCCGGGTGCTGCTCGGCCCTGCCGGATCGCAGAGCTCGGTCAACGCGCCTCTGCGATTTGCAGTGGAACGCGACGGACAGGCGGTGTTCTCCGAGAAGTACACCATTCCTGTGGCGATCAATCCGCCGGCGCAGTCGGCGGAGTTCGTCAAGGTGGTCGAGAACGTCGCCATTCCCTACCTGGGTGGCGAGGAGATCACCATCTGGGTAGGGTTCGACACTCGCGGATAATCCAACGAGAGACCTAAAAAAGCCCGCAGAGCAATCTGCGGGCCTCCTGCTTTATTCGGCGGCTTTGGGCAACTCCGGTGCTCGCTCCCATTTAAGCACCGGCTGCCGGGCCGCACGTGTCTCGTCGAGACGTCGGCGGGGCGCCTTCAGCGGCGCGGCAGTGAACCGTTCGGTGTTGCCGGCCTTAGCGTCGGCCGCGAGCTCTTCCATGACATCACAGAACCGGTCCAAGGTCTGCTTGCTTTCGCTTTCGGTGGGTTCGATCAGCATCGCGCCATGCACGACCAGCGGGAAATACATGGTCATGGGGTGGAAGCCTTCGTCGATCAGCGCCTTGGCAAAGTCGAGCGTCGTGACGCCCGTGCCCTCTAGGAAGCTATCATCGAACAGCGCCTCATGCATGGTGGGGTAGTCGTTGAACGGTACCGAAAAGGCGTGCTGGAGACGAGCCTTGATGTAGTTGGCGTTAAGCACCGCATCTTGCGCCGCCTGGGCGAGGCCATCGCCACCATGGCTAAGCATATAGGTGAGCGCCCGCACATACATGCCCATCTGGCCGTGGAATGCGGTGACGCGGCCAAGCGCAGCATCCTGCTGGTGCTCGACCAATTCCAGCCCAGTCTCACCCTGGCGCACGAACGGGACGGGTGCGAATGGCGCGAGCGCCTCCGACAACACCACAGGTCCGGCGCCTGGGCCACCGCCGCCGTGGGGCGTCGAGAAGGTCTTGTGCAGGTTGATGTGCATGGCGTCGATGCCAAGATCACCCGGCCGCACGACGCCCATGATCGCGTTGAAATTAGCGCCATCGCAATAGAAGAACGCGCCCGCTTCGTGCACGGCCTTAGCGATCTCGATGACCTGCGGCTCGAAGAGACCACAGGTGTTGGGATTGGTGAGCATGATGGCGGCCACTTCCGGGGACAGCGCGTCCTGTACCGCCTGCACATCCACTGTCCCATCTTCCCGCGCTGGAACAGGCTTGACCGTGTAGCCAAGGAAAGCGGCCGTGGCCGGGTTGGTGCCATGCGCGCTTTCGGGAACGAGCACGATCCGGCGATGCGCCTCGCCCTTGGCTTCCTGAGCCGCCTTGATCGCCATCATGCCGAGCAGTTCGCCATGGGCACCTGCCTTGGGTGAAAGGGCAACGGCAGCGGTATTGGTGAGCGTCATCAACCAATGGGAAAGCTGCTCCATCAACTCGAGCGCACCCTGGACGGTCGAGACCGGCTGGAGTGGGTGAATATCGGAAAAGCCCGCCAGCCGCGCCATTTTTTCGTTGAGGCGCGGATTGTGCTTCATGGTGCACGAACCAAGCGGATACATGCCGCTATCGATGGAATGATTGAGGCGGCTGAGGCGCACATAGTGGCGCATGGCCTCGGGCTCAGTAAGTCCGGCGAGATCAAGCGGTGTCTGCCGGGCGAAGCCGCCGAGGCGGTCTGTGCCGATCGTAACATCCGGCAGATCCACGCCAGAGTGTTCGGTGTCGCCGATCTCGAACAGCAGCGGTTCATTGGGGAGGAGGGCGGAGCCGGAAGCAGCCGTACCAGTACTACCGATGCCCGTCGGCCGGCCTTGCGTATTCATGCTCATGCCAGTTCCTCCGCAAGGGCGCCGCAGAGAGCAGCGATATCGCTATCGGTCGTGAGTTCGGTGGCTGCAAGAACGATCAGGTTCTCCACACCGGGCTCACTGGGCTCAACCCGGCTGACCGGTACGCCACCAAGTATGCCGCGGGCGGCGAGGCGCTCAACAAGAGCTGCAGCCGGCTGAGCGGTGCGGATCGTCATCTCATTGAAGAAGCTCCGGTTCAGCACCTCGATGCCTGTAACAGCCGAAAGCGCGTTGGCCAGCTTGCAGGCATTAGCGTGATTGAGACGGGCGAGGCGCGTGAAGCCAGCTTCACCCAGCAAAGCCATGTGGATCGAGAAGGCCAGGGCGCACAGCCCCGAATTAGTGCAGATATTGCTGGTCGCCTTCTCGCGACGGATATGCTGCTCACGCGTCGACAGGGTCAAAACGAAGCCGCGATTCCCATCTGCGTCGACGGTTTCCCCGCAGAGCCGGCCCGGCATCTGCCGGATGAACTCCCTGCGGGTGGCCATCAATCCCAGATAAGGGCCACCAAAATTCAGGGCATTGCCGATCGACTGGCCCTCGGCGACCACGATATCAGCGCCCAAAGCACCCGGCGCTTCTAGCAGACCCAGCGAGACCACTTCGGTGATAACGACAATCAGCAGCGCGCCCTTGGCATGTGCCGCGTCGGCTGCAGTCTTGAGGTTGCGCAAATGGCCGTAAAAGTCTGGGGTCTGGATGACGATAGCTGCGGTCTGCTCGTCGATATGGTCGAGAATGTCGCCCTGACCTTCGGGGGAAGCCGCAAGGCACTCGAGATCGGCGTCATCCTTGAGGTAGGCGCGCACGACGTCTCGGTAATGGGGATGAAGGCCGCCAGAAAGTACAACCTTGTTGCGCTTGGTGAGGCGGCGGGCCATGAGCACGGCTTCGGCGGTACCGGTGGAGCCGTCGTAAAGGGACGCATTGGCCACATCCATGCCGGTGATCTTGGCCACCTGGGTCTGGAACTCAAAGAGCATCTGCAGGGTGCCCTGCGAGATCTCGGGCTGGTAGGGCGTATAGGCGGTGAGCCATTCCGACCGCTGGATCAGGTGATCGACAGTTGCCGGAACGTGATGCCGATAGGCGCCAGCCCCGATGAAGAAGGGGCCATCCGAACCAGTGTGGTTCTTAGCTGCCAGCGCCCGCATATGGGCTTCCACAAGAAATTCTGGCTGGTGGGCCGGCAAGCCCAGGTCGAAGGTCTTGAGAGCCTTGGCGGGAACGGCGCTGAACAGCGCGTTGATCGTATCGGCGCCGATTGCGGCGAGCATCTCTGACCGCTCGGCTTCGGAATGGGGAAGATAGCGCATGGCGTACTCGGTTAGAGGGTCAGCTCGTGGTAGCTGTCAGCATCGAGCAATTTGTCGATTTCGCTCATGTCGCTAATGGCGATCTTGAACATCCAGCCGTCAGAGTCTGGAGCCGAGTTGACGAGGCCCGGTTCGCCGGAGAGGGCGGAGTTGATCTCGGTGACGGTGCCCGAAACTGGCGCGTAGATCTCGGACGCGGCCTTGACGGACTCGACCACGGCAGCTTCGTCGCCCTTCTTGAGCTCCTTGCCAACGGTTGGCAGGTCGACAAAGACGATGTCGCCCAGTTGCTCCTGAGCGTAGGGCGTAATGCCGACGATGCCGGTCGAACCTTCGACGCGGATATATTCATGGTCAGGGGTAAACTTGGTGGTCATGGCGGCGGTCCTCAGGACTTGGCTTTGCGGAAATAGCGGTGGGCGACGAAAGGCGTGGCTACAACCTCGGCCGCTTGGGCCCGATTGCGCACTTTGACCTGAAGTCCGGTGCCGGGCTCGGCATAGGGAGGCGGGACAAAGCCCAGAGCAATGGCCTTGCCGAGCGACGGCGCGAAGCCACCGCTGGTGACCACGCCGACGGGGTTACCCTCCGCATCGAGTATCTCGGCACCCTCGCGGGCGGGGGCGCCTTCGACGATCAGCCCCACGCGAACGCGGGAGAGAGCGCCATCGCGCTCCTTGAGGATACGGCCGGCTCCTGGGAAGTCGGCCAGCTCGCGGCGGCGCTTGGAGACAGCAAATCCCAGCCCGGCTTCTATGGGAGACACGGTCTCGTCGAGGTCATGCCCATAGAGCGGAAGGCCCGCTTCGAGGCGCAGGGAGTCGCGCGCGCCAAGGCCGATCGGTTTGACGCGATCATCGGCCAGGAGCGCCTCGAGGAGCGTGGTAGCGAACGCGGCGGGGCAGAGCAGCTCGAAGCCATCTTCCCCGGTATAGCCTGAGCGGGAGGCAATCACCGTCTGGCCCTGCAATTGGAATGGGCCGTATTCCATGAAGCCGAGTTCTTCTACGCCCGGAAGAACGGACGAAAGCACGGCAACCGCTTCGGGACCTTGGAGCGCGAGCAGAGCACCATCATCGGCGCGCGTCAGCTTGGCGCGGTTGCCGGCGGCCTGGGCGATGCGGGCGAAATCGTTCTCCTTGGTGGCGGCGTTGACCACGATATAGAGCGAGCCAGGGTAGAGCGGTGATCGTGCGACCATCAGATCGTCAATGATGCCGCCCCCCTCGTTGAGAAGGAGCGTGTAGCGCACCTGACCCGGCTTCAACCCTGTGATATCGCCGCAGATGAGCGGCTCGAGGATAGAAGCGACAGTGGCATGGTCGGCCTCGGCATCACCAGTGGGCGTCGTCAGCTGCAAAAAAGCCGGGCCCATATGGGAAACATCAAAAAGCCCGGCATGCTCCCGTGTCCACTTGTGTTCGGCCATTATACCGGTGGCATACTGAACGGGGAGAGAATAGCCGCCGAACGGCACCATGCGGCCGCCAAGGGCGAGGTGGCGCTCATGGAGCGGCACGGTTTTGAGGTCTTGGGCTGAGGAACTGGCCATCAACTCGTCCTGAACATGAAGGGGCGACGCGAATCCGCCTTGGCGAACCCGTGCCCCCTCTGTCCTCATCACCTGAGAGATTCCGCGGCTGAGCGCCGCTTGCTCCTTCGGTGGGGTCGCGCAATGTGCCGGCCCGCTTTCCAGAGTTGTAGCTGTGCCTGCGGTCCTTTTGCCTGAGAGTTTCCGGGGCGGTTGCTCCTTCGGCGCTGGAGAAGATCCAGTCTCTCCCGCAGTCATCGGCACCATGGTGGAGATTTTGGTGGCCGTCAATCTGGGCGCAAACAAAAAGGCGGGCACAAGTGCCCGCCTGAAATCTCGTCGTTCTGGTTGGCCTAGTTGAGGCGCTTGCCGACGTCGGCGATGGCTTGGTCGACCAGGATATTGCCCTTGTGGCTCATCTCCTCGGTGAGCACGACGCGAGCCGCCTCAATGGCAAGATCGGCAGAGCGGGCGCGCACATCGGCGATCGCCTGGGCCTCAGCCTGGGCAATCTTGTCTTCCACAGCCTTAGTACGGCGGACAACAAGCTCGTTGAGAGAGGCCTGGGCGTCGGCCGTCATGCGGACGGCTTCTTCCTGAGCGGCAGCAACGATGTCGGCGGCTTCGGTTTCCGCAGCCGCACGCTTCTGCTCATATTCAACGAGCAGGGCGGTAGCTTCCTCGCGCAGGCGCCGGGCTTCATCGAGCTCATCGGCGATCTGCTTGATGCGACCGTCGAGCACCTTGTTGATGGTGCCGAAAACGCCAAGGAAACCGACGCCCAGGACGAAGATGACGAGGGCGACGAAGGCCCAAAACGAATTATCCATCCATTCAGGCATGGCTTACTCCTTGCTCACCTTCGCAACGGCAGCACGAACGCTGTCGGGCGGTACCTCGCCGCTCAGATGCGCAACGACGCTCTGGGCAGTTTCGGCGGCGATTTCATCGACATGGGTGAGGGCCTGCGCCTTGGTCTGGGCAATGCGGGCTTCGGCCGCGCTGATACGCTCAACCAGCTCTGCTTCAACCGCAGCGCGTTTGGCGGCGATATCCGCCTGCACCGCGGTGCGGTTGGTCTCGGCAATGCCTTGCGCCTTGGTCTTGGCGGCAGCAAGGGCAGCCTCATAGGCGGCAATGGCTGCATCGGTCTTCTGCCGGCTGGCATCGGCGGCGGCGAGATCCGCGTCGATCCGGGCCTTGCGGTTCTCGAGAATGGTCCCGATCCGCGGCAAGGCCAGCCGGCTCATAACCAGATAGAGCGCACCAAAGGTGATGGCCAGCCACAGCAGCTGGGATGGGAAAGTAGCGGGATCAAAGGGCGGGAAAACATCCGAATGCCCATCGTCATAATGGTGCTCGGTTTCCGCAAAGGTTTCCAGCACGGGCGTCTGCGACACACCATGCTCATCGACGACCACAACGGTCTCGTCAATCGGCGTTAACGGCTCTTGGGCGAAGGCCTGCGCTACCATTCTGTGGTCCCGTTCAATTCAAGAGTCCGGCGCTGGGCCGGACGTTTTGGCCGCAGCCGGAGAAACCCGGCTACGGCAGGTCGCATTTCGTGCCGATTAGGCGACGAACAGCAGGATCAGGGCAACGAGGAACGAGAAGATGCCCAGAGCTTCGGTCACGGCGAAGCCGAAAATCAGGTTACCGGTCTGGCTGGGAGCAGCAGAGGGGTTACGCAGAGCACCCTGCAGGAAGTTCGAGAAGATGCTCGCCACGCCCAGAGCAGCGCCGGCCATGCCCAGAGTGGCAATGCCTGCGCCGATATACTTTGCCCATTCAGCTTCCATTTTGTAGTCCTTTCGAGGGTAGGTCGTTGGTTGCCGGCGGTACCCGCCGATGAGGGACTCAACGCTCAGTGTGAAGGGTGAACCGCGTCGTTGAGATACATCGAAGTCAGCACTGCAAACACATAGGCTTGCACCGCAGCTACGAGGAATTCGAGGGCCGTGATGGCCACGCCCATGATCAGCGGCAGGATCGCCCCGAGCCAGCCCAGGGCGCCGGCGGCTCCCATGGTCACGATAAAGCCGGTGAAGACCTTGAGCGTAATGTGACCGGCAAGAATGTTGCCGAACAGACGGACGGACAGGCTGATGGGCCGCGATAGAAACGAGACGATCTCGATCGGGATCACAATCGGCAGCACGTAGGCCGGGACGCCCGATGGAGCAAAGAGCTTGAAGAAGCCAAAGCCGTGACGCACCAGGCCGTAAACGGTGACTACGCCGATGACCAGCATGGCCAAGGCAAAGGTGACCACGATGTGGCTGGTGACGGTGAAGAAGTAGGGCACCATGCCGTACAGGTTGGCGACCAACACGAAGGCAAAGAGCGAGAACACGAAGGGGAAGAACCTCATGCCTTCCGTACCCGCCGAGCTTCGCAACATATTGGCGATAAATTCGTAGAGCATTTCGGAGGCAAGCTGGATGCGGTTCGGCACCAGCTGACCTTTGCCGGGCGCCAAGAGCATGAAGGCGCTGATCGCAACGACCGTGGCGACCATAAACATGGCCGAATTGGTGAAAGCGATGGTAACACCGCTGCCTTCGGTGCCGTCGCCGCCGAGGGTGAACAGCTCCAAGATGTCATAGATGACAAACTGGTGGATCGGATCAGTACCGGCCAAAGTGCAGCCCCTTGCTCGTCGTCATGACTCATCTACCGGTTTGGTATTGGCTCCACGCGGGCCGGCCCCCGCAGTGGACGAGGCAGCTGCCTCTGCATTCATTTCCGCCACCGCACGGATGACGTTCATAATCCCTGCGGCAAAACCCACCATGAACATGATGAGCAAACCCCAGGGGCTGGTGCCAAGGGCGAGATCGGCAAGATAGCCGATACCCGTTCCAACAAGGATCGCTGCGGCAAACTCGGAACCCAGACGCAGACCGCGTGCCAGTCCTCGGTTGTCGCGTGATCCGTTGGCCGAGGCTCTGTTGTCCTCGATCTCACGGTCCCGCTTGGCTGAGGCGATGCGCGATGCGAGATCCCGCGTCACCCCTTGGGCATTCACGTCCCTGCCTTCGGTGCCTTGCGGCTTATTCATCCGCTCCTCCGGCTGGCCGTTTACCCCGATTTCCGGGCGCCCTTTAAGTCGCGCGCAACATAGTGGTGGCTCCAGGAGGTGTCAAGAAGCGCAGGATCGGTCTAACTCGTTGTTTTGATTTAGGTAATAGAACCGGCGCGAGGGTGCGGCATGCTGTCCACGTGATCGCGTGTGGCAGATGGAGGTGCGGCGGGGAGATTCTACCAAACGTGCCGAAGCGCCAGCCTGGCCAGATTGGCTGCGCGGGTGCGCGATATGGCGCGAAGTTCACGTCCGTGCCGGTCGTCCGGCAGGTAAAAAGGTGAGGCAGTCCTCGCCCCGAGTCCCGAACGCTGCACCAGTGATGGGCGACGCTGACGCTAGCGGGGTTCCGCTCGGCAAGGCGCTCAAGGGACGGTTAAACCTGGGAACCCGAGTACCAGCTTACCATTGATCGCCGCACAAAAAGGTAGGCGCGCGATGTTCTTTCTGTTTTCCAACCGACTTGGTTGCCTCGGCTCCCTTGCGATTTCCGTGATCGCGACGCTGATCCTCTTGGCCGTGTTCGGTATTTTATAGACCCATTGCTGAGGCAGCAGTCTTGGAGGGGAAACGAGCTCCCCTCCAACTAGGAGGCAGGGACTATTTCCCGCCGATCGCTAGGCGCGGTCGCGCTTGCTACTTATTGGTACGACCGCGCTGATCGGGGTCTACGCCACCTGCTGGCGTGGTGTCGTTCTTTACGTCGCCCTCGAAGGTGTTCTCACCATCGAGGTTTTCGACCGAACCATCTGCGTTGTTCGTGCCCCGCGTGCGTCCGATGCCGGGATCCTCCCGCAGGTCCTTGTCCGTGGGTGTCTTGGTCTGTGGATGCTTGCTCATGGTGCAACTCCTGTTGAGTACCTTGCCGCCGACGCGCTTCCCGTGCCGGCGGCCTTGGGTTTTCCAACAGTTTGTAGCCCTGCGAGTTCCCTCCAGAAAGGTCGCCGAATGGGCAGCTTAGCCGGCGCTGCACACTAGCTCGCTTCGCGGAAGCTTTCGGCGGTGGTGAGATCGACCGACACCAATTGACTGACGCCCCGCTCGGCCATGGTCACGCCGAACAGCCGATCGACCCGGCTCATGGTAATGGGATTGTGCGTGATGACCATAAAGCGGGTTTCCGTCCGCTGGCGCATGGAGTCGAGCAGATTGCAAAAGCGCTCGACATTGGCATCGTCGAGCGGCGCGTCGACTTCATCCAGTACGCAAATGGGTGCGGGATTGGTGAGAAAGACGGCAAAGATCAGGCTCATGGCGGTAAGTGCCTGCTCGCCACCCGATAGCAGCGTCATGGTTTGTGGCTTCTTGCCGGGCGGGCGAGCAATGATTTCAAGGCCCGCTTCGAGTGGGTCGTCGCTCTCGACAAAGGTCAGCTCTGCCGTGCCGCCGCCGAACAGGGTGGTAAAGAGCTCCTGAAAGTGCGCGTTGACCCTGCCGAAGGCTTCGGATAGGCGCGCGCGGCCTTCGCGATTAAGCGAGGCGATGCCGGTGCGCAATTTTGCGATGGCCTCGATCAGATCGTCGCGGTCGCGGATCATGGTGTCCAGCTTTTCCTGAACCTCGAGTGCTTCCTGCTCAGCCGAAAGGTTGACCCCGCCCAGCCGCTCCCGCTCGGCCTTAAGACGCTCGAGCTTCTGTTCAGTCGGGGACTCCGCGGGCAGGGGGTCGGCCGGCTTGATGCCCGAGACCTCCAGAGTTTTGCTCGCGGGAATATCTAGGATTTCTTCCGTCTGCCGCTCGATCTGCTGGCGCTGAGCGATAAAGCTCTTGAGGCGTTCCTCGATACGGGTGAGCTCAATCCTGGCATTGGCCAGGGCATCGTTGGCGGTCTTGAGCGCCCGGTGGGCCTCGCGATACCGGCTCTGTGCGAGGTTGAAGCTGTCGCCCGC
This sequence comes from Devosia sp. RR2S18, assembly GCF_030177755.1. Taxonomy (NCBI): domain Bacteria; kingdom Pseudomonadati; phylum Pseudomonadota; class Alphaproteobacteria; order Hyphomicrobiales; family Devosiaceae; genus Devosia; species Devosia rhizosphaerae. The sequence continues at coordinate 3,340,061 of NZ_CP126539.1, read as the reverse complement.
AGCCTTGTGCTCGATCTTGGCCTGCTGGATCTGGCTGTCGAGCTTGGCGCGGCGGGCGGCAAAGTCATCCGGCGTTTCGGTTGCGCCGCTCAGCTGCGATTGGACCTCGGCGGTGCGGGCATCCAGCGTAGCCAACTGGGCCAGCGCGCCTTGGCGTCGCCGCTCCCAGCTCTGCGTGTCGCGTTGCAATTGAGCGATGCGGCTTTCGCGAAGGCGGGCCGCCGTCTCGAAATTGCCCAGCTTGAGCCGCGCCTGATCGGCACGCTCCCGTAGGTTAGCCAGTATAGTCTGCTTTTCCTCAGCGACAGAATTGGCGTTTTCCTGGGCTGCCACCTCGGCCAGTGCGCGATCGGCCTCACGTTGGGAAGCTTCGACTTCAGCGCGGCTACTGTCGAGGCGCATTCTTGCCTCGGCAAGCGCCGATTGGCGGCTGGCGAGATCACCCCTGGCGCGCTGGGCCTTGTCGACTTCGGACTGCGCGGCGCCAATGGCGCGCTGGGCAGTCCGCCAGGCCTCACGCCGAAGGCGTTCCTCCTGGCGCGCAGCATCGAGTGCTGCTGCGAGGGCCTCGACGTCCCGCTTCCAGGCGTTGCGCTCGCCTTTGGCGCGGGTGATATCCTCATCGAGCTCGGCAAGGCGATTGCGCTGCGCCAAGCGCTGGGCAGCAGGGCTGGGCGCATCGGCAGCAGCGACGAACCCGTCCCAACGCCAGAGGGCACCTTCGAGAGTGACCAGGCGCTGCCCGGGTTTGAGCGCATGCATAAGTGCGGGGCCATCGGCCTCGCCGATAAGGCCGATCTGGTCCAGACGCCGCTTGAGCAGCGGTGAGCCCGTAACATAACGGCTAAGGGGCTCGGCGGCTTGCGGCAAAGCGGGATCGTCGGTGTGATCGACCACGACCGACCAATGCATCGGAGCGCCAGCATCGGAACTCGCATCTAGATCATCCCCCAAGGCGGCGCCAAGCGCGGTTTCATACCCCGGCGTAACCTTGAGTTCGTCGACGATCGCAGGCCAGAGGCTGGCGCCCACGTTGAGCAGCTTGCCCAGCGTCGAGGCCTCTGCCTCCAGCCGATTGAGCGCCGCTTCGAGTTCAGCCAGGCGCGGTCGGGCTGCATCGAGCTGGCCTTGCGCTGCGAGAGCCGCCTCTTCGGCGACAAGCGCCTGCTGCTCGGCCTTGGCGGTCTGCGTCTGCGCCGTCTCGAGCGCTGCGCGCTTGACCGTCAAAGTCTCGTCCGCCGCAAGTTTAGCGGCAATGAGCGCGGCCTCCCGTTCCACTTCGGCGATCTGCTGGGAGAGGCGATTGAGCCGGGCACTCGCCTCCTGCGCATTGCGCTGGGCCTGGGCGCGGCGCGCCCGCACCTGCGCTAGCGCATCGATCGCAGCGCGAGCCTCGGTTTCCGCCTGGGCAACAGCGGCGCGAGCCGTTTCGGCGTCGGTGCGCGCGGCAGTGTAGTCGAGCTGGGCAGCCGATCCTTCAGTTTTCAACCGGACCAGTTCCTCGGCATAGGCGGCAAGTGTGGTCTCGGCTTCGGCGACGAGGTGGCGCTCGCGCTCTCCATCAGCGGCGAGCTGGCGCACCCGGTCTTCGAGTTCGGCCCGGCGCTGGCTCATGCGGCGCGCTTCGTCGGCAAGCTGTTCGGAAAGAATGGTGTAGCGCTGCAGCACGGCGCCGGTTACCGCCTCGCGCTCGCGCAGCGGCTGGAGGGCAGCGTCGGCGGCGGCAAGTTGCTTTTGGGCCTGCAGCTCGAGATGGGTGGCATCGGCGAGGCCGCGAATCAGCACCGCCTGCTGCGCCTCGGCCTCCTTCTCTGCAAAGCGCGCCGCCACCCAGCGAATATGATAGAGCGTCGCCTCAGCACGGCGGATGTCGCCGCTCAACGAGCGGTAGCGGGTGGCGAGCCGGGCCTGGCGCTTGAGCGTTTCGAGCTGTGCCTCGATCTGCTCGATGATGTCGTCGACGCGGTCCAGATTTTGCTCGGCGGCGCGCAGGCGCAATTCTGCTTCATGGCGGCGGGAATGGAGACCCGAAATGCCTGCGGCTTCTTCAAGAAGCGCCCTGCGGGCAGTCGGCTTGGCCGCGATGAGCTCGCCAATTTGCCCTTGGCGCACCATGGCGGGCGAGTGAGCACCGGTCGAGGCATCGGCAAAGAGCAGCTGCACGTCGCGGGCCCGCACTTCCTTGCCGTTGACGCGATAGACCGAGCCGGCCTCGCGCTCTATGCGGCGGGTGACTTCTAGGACATCGGCCGTGTTGAGCGCTGCGGGGGCGGTGCGGTCCGCATTGTCGAGGACGAGGGTGACTTCCGCGGTGTTGCGGGCGGGACGATTGCCGGAGCCGGAAAAGATGACGTCGTCCATACCCGATGCGCGCATGGCCTTGTAGGAGCTTTCGCCCATGACCCAGCGCATGGCTTCGACGAGATTGGACTTGCCGCAGCCATTGGGACCTACAATACCGGTCAGGCCCGGCTCCATGACGAGCACGGTTTCATCCGAGAAAGATTTGAAGCCATGCAGCTTGAGGCGGGAAAACTTCATGGCAGCGCCACCGGAGTGACGCTGCCACTAGAGAGCTTAGTTGACGGGCGTGACACCCGGTTCGCTCGCCGGCGATGCGTCGGTTGCGGGCGCCATGGTGTTGGTGTCGGCCGGAGTTGCCGGAGCCATGGTGTTGCTTTCGGCAGGAGCAGCCGGAGCCATGGCGTTGGTGTCAATGGCGGTGCTGCTGGCCGGCTCGGTCGGGACGAAATCAGCGGGCACAAGCGGGTCGATCTCGGCAGCGAGCTGCTCGAGTGTCTGGCCTCCGGTGAGCGTCTTGCCATTGACATAGAAGGTCGGCGTGCCTGAGAGCCCGAAATCATTGAGCGCCTGATCGCGCACGGCTTCCATGGCCGCGAACAGCTCCTGATTCGTCAATGCAGCGTCGAAAGATTCCTGGGTAAAGCCCAATTGCACGGCAATGTCGAAAATCGCGTCGCGTGGGGTTTCCGAGGTCGCCCAGGTGTTCATCGTGGCGAAATAGGTGTCCACCACATTGGCGTAGTTCTCGGGGCCTGCGGCTTCGGCCAGCATAAAGATGGCGGCGTCGAGCACATTGCGCACGAAGGGGCGGGTGATAAGCCGAACCTTGCCGGTATCGACATATTGCTCGACGAAAGTCGGCTTCACGTCGGTGGCGAACTGGGCGCAATGCGGGCAAGTGGGCGAAACATATTCGATGACCGTCACAGGCGCAGTCTCGCTGCCTTCGAAATGGTCGGTGTAGCCACCGGCGGGAGCCATAAGAGCGGCTTGATCGACGGTGTCCCCGGCGGCAGCTTGGGCGGAGCCGACACCACACAGGGTCAGCGCGGACGCGGCAGCGCCAAGGATGAGGGTGTCACGACGGTTGAATTTCACGGCTAACGCTCCTTTTTTTGCTGGGGGAGACTACACGGGCCGAAAACGTCGGCAAGTGGGCAGAGGTGTCACTGGTCGGTGAACGGACTATCCGCGTTTTGGCTCCGATCGGCTGGCCAGGGCAAGTCCAAGATTTCGTAAGGCTTCACGAACCTGCTCATCTTCGACCTTCTCCACCGCTGCGCCGACCTCACGGACGATCCGCTCAGTGGGCGGCTTTTTCTCGGTTTTCTTGCCTGAACCGGGCGCGAACGGCTCGGGGGAGAGCTTGACCTGCCCCACAAGGAGGAAGCCGAAATAGCGGTTCACTGCAGCGGCGATGGCAGGGCCCTCATGGGCGATGGCTAGGGCATGTCCCGGCACGCAGCGCAGGTATAGCGTTGCCCCTTCCGCGCTGCGTTCGCCGCGCGGCCATGCCAAGCGATCTGGAATAGCGACCTCGCCATAAGGTGGTGGCGCCATGACCGGCCAATGGTTGATGATGTCCCGGCTGGCGAAGCCGCGCTTTTTCAGCACCGGATCGAGTGCGCCGGAGATCGCGTCGGCGACGCTGATGGAGCGATTGCGGCGCTTTGGCTCTGGCGGATCCTTGGACATGGGTTCGGCCTGTGGTGAAGGGCTTGCGCGAAAACCTCGACTACCCCAAATCTGCGCCTCATGCACCTCCCCAATCCGCAGCCCATCGACGCCCAAGCCGTGCTCGCCTGGTATGACCGGCACGCGCGTGACCTGCCTTGGCGGGTGTCGCCGGGTGATCGAGCGCTCGGGCTAGCACCAGATCCCTACCGGGTCTGGCTGAGCGAAGTGATGTTGCAGCAAACAACCGTCGCGGCGGTACGCAGCTATTTTATGCGGTTCACCTCGCTCTGGCCCACCGTGGAGGCACTGGCCGCTGCGCCTCTCGACGCTGTGCTGCGCGAGTGGGCGGGGCTGGGTTATTATGCCCGTGCCCGTAATCTGCATGCCTGTGCCACGGGGGTGGTGCGGGATCATGGCGGCGTATTCCCCGACACTGCCGCAGGACTCCAGCAATTGCCCGGCATAGGCGCTTATACCAGTGCCGCAATCGCTGCCATTTGCTTTGATGAGCCCGTGGCGGTGCTCGATGGCAATCTCGACCGGGTGCTGGCGCGATACTATGCCCTCGAGGTGCCGGTGCGGGACGCCAAGGAGGAGTTGCGTGCAACCCTGCAGCTGTCGGTTCCGGAACGGGCGGGAGACTTCGCCCAGGCGATGATGGATTTGGGCGCGACCATCTGCGCGCCTCGCTCGGTGCTATGCATGCTGTGTCCACTGCAGCCGGGATGTCGAGCCACTCGATTGCCCGATCCGACGATTTATCCGGTGAAGCCGCAGAAAGTCGAGAAGCCGGTGCGGCGGGGCCATGCCTATGTGATGAGCGACCCGGGGGGCGACGTGTACCTCCAGAGCCGGCCGGACAAGGGGCTGCTTGCCAAGATGACCGAAGTGCCGGGGTCCGACTGGGCTGCCACCCTGCCGACGCCGGACTATCCGGCACAGGGCACCTGGCGTCATCGCGGGCAGGTGGTGCATGTCTTCACCCATTTCCGGCTGGAGCTGGAAGTTTGGTCAGCGCAGGTGGATGCCCGTGATCTGGACGGCGGCTGGTGGTCGGCGCCAGATGCCCTTGCGGGTGAGGCCTTGCCGACACTCTATCGCAAAGTACTGGCAGCCGCTGACTTTTGACGGTTGCCGTCCAGCGCTCGCTCGGCCATAGTCGGCTCATCTTGGCCGAATGCCTGGGGAGAATGAGATGAAAGCGACCCTGTCCCAATCGAAAGGAGATCTTTTCAATCAGGACATGACGCTTCATGGACACTCAACTGCCCCACGCGAGGACGCCTGGCCGCCCGCGATCTAAAAACCTTCTCTCCCAGTTCCGTCGAACGAGATCCGCTACCGAGCGCGCCGATGCTGCACGCCGCCAGCGTTGGACGCGGCGCTTCTTCTCCTACTATCGGCCGCACCTGCCATTGCTGGTGGCGGACCTCCTATGCGCGGCGTTGGTCGCCGCCGTAGCGATCGCACTGCCGCTTTGTGCAAATTACGTCACCACGCGGCTGCTCGAGCTCCCTGAGGCGCCGGATGTCGTCGGGCAGATTTTCGCCGTTGGCGGCTTGATGATCGGGCTCCTGACTGTCCAGGTCGGAGCCACCTTCTTTGTGGACTACCAGGGCCATATGATGGGCGCCCGCATCGAAGCGACCCTGCGGCGAGAGTTATTCGAGCACTGCCAGAAGCTCTCCTTCAGCTTCTACGATCGCCAGAAGGTCGGGCAGTTGATGAGCCGGATCACCAATGACTCGCTCTGGCTAGGCGAACTATTCCATCACGCTCCTGAGGACCTGGCCATTGCAGCCCTCAAATTTGCCGGGGCCATGGCTGTGCTGTTCTTTATCGATCCCGTCCTGGCCGGGGTCATTGCGCTACTGACGCCCTTTGCGCTCGTCTATGCTCTTCATTTCAATGGCCGCATGAACGTCGCGCTTCAGCGCAGCAAGGAGCAGATTGCCAGCGTCAATGAGCGGGTGGAGGACGCTCTTGCAGGGATTCGAGTGGTGCAGTCATTCGCCAATGAGCGGCTGGAAGCCAGCCGGTTCGAACGCGAGAACGATTTGTTTCTCGAGAGCCGCCGCGATGGTTATCGGAGCGAAGCATGGTTCTCGGTTGGGGCTGACACTTTTGCTCAGTTGATCACTATTGCGGTGGTCATCATCGGGGCGCTGCGTATCCTCGCGGCAGAGCTGACGGTCGCCGACATCCTGACCATTCTCCTATGCGTCGCAGTGCTGGTCGACCCGGTTCAGCGGATCGCCAATTTTGTACGCCTTTGGCAGGAGGGATATACGGGCTTCGTCAGGGCAATGGCGCTGTTGGATATCGCACCTGAAATCGAGGACCGACCAGAGGCGGTGGAAGTGACCAAGCCGCGCGGTGCGGTTGGTTTTCGCAACGTGACTTTCCGCTACCAGGAGAATGGACAGCCCGTGCTCGCGGGTATTTCACTTAGCATTGCACCGGGCGAATTTGTCGCCCTGGTCGGGCCCTCGGGAGTTGGAAAGACGACGCTCTGCGCGCTGATTCCCCGCTTTTACGAGGTGAGCGAAGGGGCCGTCGAGATCGACGGAATGGACGTTCGGGATGTGACGCTAACTTCGCTCCGCCGCAGCATCGGCGTGGTGCAGCAGGATGTCTACCTCTTCAGCGGGACGGTGGCCGACAATCTGCGTTACGGTCGACCGGACGCTAGCATGGAGGAAGTGGTTGCCGCCGCCCGCGCAGCTCATGCCGATGAGTTCATCTCGGCCCTACCGCTTGGCTACGATACTGATATTGGCCAGCGTGGCGTGCGATTGTCAGGAGGGCAGAAGCAGCGGCTGACAATTGCCCGGGCCTTTCTCAAGGACCCGTCCGTGCTGATCTTCGATGAGGCGACCAGCGCACTCGATAGCGAAAGCGAGCTCGCCGTGCAGCGTGGTTTGATGGCGTTGGCCGAAGGGCGGACCACCATCGTGATCGCGCACCGCCTCTCAACCGTGCGTCACGCCAACCGCATTGTGGTGCTGACGCCCCAAGGCATCGCGGAGCAGGGAAGCCATGAGGCGCTTCTCGCGGCCGATGGCATCTATGCCAGCATGCAACGCACGCAGGCGCGGATCTGAGGCCACAGAAAAAGGCCACCGGGGTAAACCGGTGGCCATAAAGTAGAGCCCGATGGCGATTGGAGGTCAGTATCAGGCAGAAAGCAAATCAAGTTTTGCACGGATGCCCGTGCGCAGTTCGTCAATGGGAGCGATGCGGTCGCCCTGTTCGTGGTGCCAGAAGGTCCACCCGTTGCATGCCTCGGCGCCCTGAACCAGCGCGCCCACCTTGTGGATGGAGCCCTGGTGAGTGCCCGAGACGAGTGAGCCGTCTGCACGAACCATGGCGGAGTAACGGCGACCGGAGTCAAAGAGTTGCGCTCCCGGCTCAATCAAACCTTGCTCCACCAGAGAACCGAACGGGATCCGCGCCTCCTTACGTTTGGGCGTGACCGACTGCAGCGCTTCGAAGACGCCCGGCCGGATTGTAGCGATCCTTTTCAGTGCTGCGTTCACATAGGTTCCTTCGCGCTCGATTCCGATGAAGTGCCGCCCCAACTTGCGCGCGACAGCACCAGTGGTGCCGGTGCCGAAGAACGGATCGAGGACGACATCGCCCGGCTTGGTGGTGGCGTTGAGAATGCGGAACAAGAGGGCTTCGGGCTTTTGCGTGGGGTGAACCTTGTCCTCGTTCTCGTCCTTGAGGCGTTCGGTACCGGTGCAAATGGGAAAGAGCCAGTCGCTCCGCATCTGCGTGTCGTCATTGGCGAGCTTCATCGCCTCGTAGTTGAACGTAACGCGGCTTTTCTGGCTGCGTGCGGCCCAGATCAGCGTTTCGTGGGCATTGGTGAAGCGGGTGCCGCGAAAGTTCGGCATCGGATTGGCCTTGCGCCAGACAATGTCGTTGAGCATCCAGAAGTCGAGATCCTGAAGCGCCGTGCCGACGCGGAAAATGTTGTGGTATGAGCCGATCACCCAAAGGGCGCCATCGGGCTTGAGCACGCGCCGGGCCGCCTGCAGCCAGGCACGCGTAAAGGCGTCGTAATGGGCAAAGCTCTCGAACTTGTCCCAGTCGTCATCCACCGCATCGACCCGGCTCTGGTCGGGGCGGGTTAGCCCCTGGTCCAACTGCAGGTTGTAGGGGGGATCAGCAAAAATTAGATCAACCGAGCCGGCCGGCAAGGCATTCATGTGGTCGATGCAATCACCCACAAGAATGGTATCGATCGGGAGACGCTGTGCCTCCTCCGCAGCGGCCGAAACGGCCGTACGCGCGGTACGCAACATACACTTAACCCTAACGCAGTACTAACAAGCCCGTTATAGCGGGCGGGGGTTAATGGAGCGTTCTTAAGGGGTTAGCAGGGGGTTAAGAGGGGTGTGCCCAGTCAGGCGGAGAGCGCCAGGGTAAGCCGCAAGCGAGCCTCTGCCACGGGAGCAAATTCCTCGCGGTGATGGCGGCAGGGGCCGTGCTCGGTGAGGGCGCGCATATGCTGGGGCGTGGAATAGCCCTTGTGGCTGGAAAAGCCGAAATGGGGCGCGTCACAGTCCATGATCCTGCACATGCGGTCGCGCGTGACCTTGGCCACGATGGACGCAGCGGCGATCGAGACAGACCGGGCGTCGCCGCCGATCAGCGCCAACCCGTCGCAGGGCAGGCCCATGGGCACGTCGCGGCCATCGATCAGCACGCGATCGGGGCGCAGCGAGAGCGAGCAGGCCGCGCGGGCCATGGCCCACAGCGTCGCGCCGCGAATATTGCGCGACAGGATGATCGAGGGTGGCGCCACAACAACCGAGACCACGGCAGTGGCAACGATCTGCTCGAAGAGGGACTCTCGCTCGTCTTCACTCAGCTTCTTGGAATCGTTGAGCCCCGGTGGGATGCGCTCGGGGTCGAGCACCACCGCCGAGACCACGACGGGACCGGCCAAAGGGCCGCGACCAGCTTCATCGACGCCGGCGACCACGCGCGCGCCACGCGCATTGAGCGCAAGCTCATGGCTATAGTCGGGCTCGGTCTGGACGGGCGAATCGATCAACATTGCCGCCAGCATGGCTGCTGGGGTGTTCCAGTCAATCACCAGACGATCACAGCCGCGCCAGCATCGTCAGAAGAGGCGGTTGAGCAGTATTCAATTCCGATGGGATCAGGGCCTTTAGGTCGAGTCCTTCACCACGATCTCTCCTTTGCCTTCTGCCCGCCGCGCTGCTGGGGTATCAGGAAAAGTGCTGACCCGCAGTTCATCGAAAGTGAACCATGAACATCCGAACCGGCCTAGCCTTGTCGCTGCTCGCTGCCTCGTCCCTGGCCGTGTCCGCGGAGCCGTTCCACCACCCGTTTGGGGAGTGGCGGGAATATAACCGCGATTGGCTGGCGGCCTGTCCGGACGAGATCGATGAGGATGGGGCGAGCTATTATGAGTTTTCGTGCTTTGCCAGCGCGGGTAGCCAGGAGCTCAATTCGGCCGGGTTGCCGGCCTACAAGCTCTCGGTGATCCGCAACCGGCTGACCGGCACGCTTGACGTCACCATCACCGTCGCTGCCGATGGTGTGGAAGTTGACGAAAGCCGTCCCCTGGCTCTCGAGTTTAGCGGCGAGCCAGCAGTTGAACTGCTGGTCGGGGAGGCGCTGGAAACCCGCCATAACACGATCAACCAGTACTTCCTCGCCGATCCCGCACAACTAGAGAGCGTATTGGCGAAGATGAAAGAGCGCACTTCCGTGACGATGGGGATCCCGGTTAAAGGGGAGCGGAAAGTTCGGCAGGTCTGGATATCGCTGCAAGGCGTGCTGGCTTCGCTCGATTTCATGGAAGCCTATGCGCGCCGCGTTGCGCAGTACTGAATAGAGAACCATCCAGATGCCTGCCAAGCCAGGAGCCTCGCTGCTCTTTGACATCGACGGAACGCTGGTGGACAGCGATCCGCTGCACCTCGTAGCCTTCAACGAGGCTTTCGCGCCGTATGGCCATAGCTTCGACAAGTCACGCTTCGTCGCCGAACTGCAGGGCCGTGCGAACGAGGCGATCGCGGACGATTTTCTGCCGGACCTGGCCCATGACGACGCCATGGCCGTGATGGCCAGCAAGGAAAAGCGCTTTCGCGAGATTGCCAAAGACGGCGTTGACCCGGTGCCAGGCCTTTTGGCCCTGCTCGACTGGGCCAACGACCACGGTGTCGCAGTGGTCGCGGTCACCAATGCACCGCGGGCAAATGCTGAAATGCTGCTTGAAGCGCTGAGCCTTGTCAGCCGTTTTGCTCATGTGGTGATCGGGGCCGAGCTGGCCCATGGCAAGCCGCATCCGCTGCCTTATCTTAAGGGGTTGCGGCTCGTCGGCGGCAGAGCCGAGCATGCTGTGGCATTCGAGGATTCCCGCGCCGGCATGGCCGCGGCCAAGGCGGCCGGCATTGCCACCGTCGGCATCATGACGGGCCTTGACGAGCAGCAGATGGAGGAGGCGGGTGTCAGCCTGTCCGTACACGACTTCGCCGACCCGCGCGTGCTCGAACTCGTCGCTCGAACCACGTTGGAGTAGGCCTAAAAGAGGCTCATCTGCCGGTCTTCGAGCCGCGGCGCGACAAAGAGGTCGCTGCGCAGCACTGGCAGTTTGCCATCCAGGCCATAGCGCTCGCGCGCCTTGTCGAAGCGCTGGCGGAGGAGGGTCGCGTATGGGCCCTCGCCGGTCATCCGAGTGCCCCAGCGGGAGTCGTAATCCTTGCCGCCACGGGTGTCGCGGACCAGCGAGAGGACATGCCGCACCCGGTCGGGGAAATGGCGCAGCAGCCATTCGCGGAAAACGTCGCGTACTTCGCCGGGCAGGCGCAGCAGGATCATAGCGGAACTCTTGGCGCCCTGCGCTGCGGAGGCATCGAGGATGCGCTCGAGCTCCATGTCGTTGATCGCCGGAATCATGGGGGAAGCAAAGACGGCGGTGGGCACACCGGCTTCGCTGAGGAGCCGCATTGCTTCGAGCCGGCGGGCAGGCGAGGAGGCCCGTGGCTCCATCTTGCGGGACAGCTTGTGGTCCATCGAAGTCATCGAAATGGCCACCTTCACCAGCCCGAGCTTGGCCAATTCGGTCAGCAAATCAAGGTCGCGAATGATCAGCGCCGATTTCGTGGTGATCATCACCGGATGGCGCGTCTCCAGCATGACTTCTAGAATACCGCGCGTCAGCTTGTGCTTGCGCTCGGCGGGCTGGTAGGGGTCCGTATTGGTACCCATGGCAATCGGCTTCACCCGATAGCTCTTGGCGCCCAATTCCGCCCGCAGCGCCTCCACAGCGTTGACCTTAACGTAGATGTCTCGCTCGAACTCAATCCCCGCCGAGTGCCCGAGAAAAGCATGGCTGGGCCGGGCATAGCAGTAGGAACAGCCATGCTCACAGCCGCGGTAGGCATTGAGCGAGCGCTCGAACCCGATGTCCGGGCTGTCATTGCTGGTGATGATGGTCTTGGCGCGCTCGGTGTGTTCCACCGTTTCGAAGATCGGTAGCGGCTCGACGGTGGACCAGCCATCATCAATGTTCTCACGCACATGCTTTTCAAAGCGCCCTGTCCGGTTCGACTGCGCGCCCCGCCCACGAACACGATCGGGATCCAGCAGCTCCCGCCGCGCCAGATCCGCGTCGCGACTGCGGCTCAGTCGTTCAAGGGCCTCAAAGGAAGGGGCCTGATAAAGGGCCATGTTCGTTCTCCTGATGGATCCTCGAATCGGGAGGAAACCTCACGGCACAGATGTAGCAATCAGGCTAGAACAAAACAAGAACTTAGCGGTAGGAATACCATCGGGTCGAATGCTGCTGAGCAGCAGGTGCAAAGCAGAACTGCGACAAAATGGCTGGACGAGCGAACGCATGAGGCATAAACCGGCCAACCCTGCTGCTACGGCGTGCATGGTTGGATCAGGGCTTCCCCACTCCCGTCGGGTCGGACGGAGGTGCAGAGCCCCAGGCCTGAACGTCACCTGCTGACAACCACTGTCACATCGGTCCGCCAAGGTCCTGTCGAAACAGACTGGGCCCAATCGTCGTCCCGGCAGACCACACATACTCATCGCGAGGGAGCATCATGAGTACCGACGCCACACCATTCGACACGGCCCCTGCAGCACCGGCGTTCGCCCAGGATCATGCCGCCAGGAACAAGCTGGTCATTGCTCTGCTGCTGGTTTCAACTTTTGTCGTGTTCCTCAATGAAACCATCATGAGCGTGGCCATTCCGCACCTGATGGTCGATCTGGGCGTCACCGCAAGTGCCGCCCAATGGCTGACCACTGGTTTCCTTTTGACCATGGCAGTGGTGATTCCGATCACCGGTTTCCTGCTGCAGCGGATGGACACGCGGCCCATCTTCATGGTGGCCATGTCGACCTTCACTGCGGGCACCCTGATCTGCGCGGTTGCGCCAGGGCTCGAGCTGCTCGTGCTCGGTCGCGTCGTGCAGGCTGTCGGTACTGCAATCATGATGCCGTTGCTGATGACCACGGTGATGTCGCTGGTGCCACCGGAAGCACGCGGCAAGACCATGGGCAATATCTCGATCGTCATATCTGTCGCGCCCGCCATCGGTCCGACCATTGGCGGCTTCATCCTCGCCAATCTCGATTGGCGCTGGATGTTCATCCTGGTGCTGCCGATCTCGATCGGCGCACTGGCGCTGGGTGCCCGCAAAATCCAGAACGTTTCCACCCCCCGCTACGCGCCACTCGACATTGTCTCGGTGGTGCTGTCGGCACTTGCCTTTGGTGGGCTGATCTATGGGCTCGCCAGCTTTGGCGAAGGCATGGCCCATGCCGGCGAGGCTCCAACCGTGCCACTGTGGCTGCCGCTCGTGATTGGTGGCGTAGCGATGGCGCTCTTTGTCTGGCGGCAATTGCGCCTACAGAACGAGGATAAGGCGCTGCTCGACCTCAGAACGTTCCTGTCGCCCAACTACCGGGTTTCGGTGGGCTTGATGCTCGTTGCCATGATGGCGCTTTTCGGCACCATCATCCTGCTGCCGATCTATCTGCAGAACGTCGTCGGCCTGGACACCCTGCAAAGCGGGCTAATGCTGCTGCCGGGCGGGCTCGTCATGGGCCTGCTCGGGCCCGTCGTTGGGCGTCTGTTCGATCGCGTTGGGCCGACCGTGCTTGTTGTGCCCGGAACAGTGCTGGTTTCGGCCGTGCTCTGGGGCATGACCCTGGTGGGCCAAGACACGCCCATCTGGGCCCTTCTGGCGGGGCACGTGGTGCTCAGCATCGGGCTGGCGCTGATCTTTACGCCGGTGTTTACCTCGTCCATGGGGTCGGTGCGCAAGGAGCTCTACTCCCATGCCAGTGCGATCCTGGGTTCGGTGCAGCAACTGGCAGGCGCTGCGGGCATCGCGCTCTTTGTGGCGGTGATGACCATCCGAACCGCTTTGCTTGCGGCTGCAGGTCTCGACCAGGTGGAGGCTCTCGCCGGTGGCATCCGCCTCGCGTTCACGGTCGGAGCGGTGATCTCGCTGTTCGCGATCCTTGCCGCCTTCTTCATCCGTCGTCCGGAAGGCGGCGGACCAGAGATGGGTCATGGTCACTAGAAACGAGAAAGGGCGCCGCGAGGCGCCCTTTTTGTATGGGCGATCAGATCGAACCTGGTTCAGCGCTCACTGAGGCGCGGCATCAACTCGACGAAATTGCACGGCTTGTGGCGATAGTCCAACTGATGGGTGAGTATGCCTTCCCAAGCATCCCGGCAGGCCCCGCGCGATCCGGGTAGGCAGAAGACAAAAGTCGTGCCAATGAGGCCGGCGGTTGCACGCGACTGCAGGGAACTGGTGCCCACCGTAGTAGCCGAATACTGGTGGAAGAGCACCGAAAAGCCGTCCATCCGCTTGTCGAAGAGGGGCTCGACGGATTCGGGCGTGACGTCGCGGCCTGAAAAGCCCGTACCGCCAGTGGTCAGCACCACATCGACATCCGGATCGGCAACAAAGGATTGCACGGCGCGTCGGATCAGTTGCACATCGTCGCGGACGACTACGCGGTCGGCGCAGCGATGCCCGTCGGCTTCAAGGAGGCTCTTGAGCAGGGCTCCCCCGGTATCGGTTTCGAGCGTGCGCGTGTCGGAAACCGCAATGACTGCAATCGAGAGGGGCTGAAAGGCGCGATTCTCAAACCGGTCCATTTTGAACATGGCGCTTCTCCTCTGCGGTTTCGAGCAGCTCTTCGGGCACCTCAGGCTCATCGGGCGGAGGCACAAAGTCTTCTGTATCAGTCCGCGGGTCGAGCGCAACGGCCTCCGGCGTTGTTGTGGTGTTGCCCGGCATCGGCTGGAACGGCGCACGATCGCCCGCGTCGGGTGCAGTGCGCACCTGCATACGCAAATAGGCAAAGGCAGCGATGACCGCGTGAAATATTACGGTGACGACGAACAGGGCAACCGGGCCAAGCACGCCCATCAGCAGGGACGCGACCGCCGGTCCGATGGCGAGGCCCACGCCCAGAATAAGCAGCATGCCACCGGCAATACGCGCGAACTCGCCTTCTTTGGCGAAATCGTTCGCATGGGCAACCGCTATGGCGTAGAGCGGGTTGGCAGCAAAGCCGTAAGCGGCGAAGAGGACGAACATCAACCAACCCGACGACGGATTGATGATGATCAGGAGCAAGCCTATCACCGCCGCGAAGCTGCCCAATCCCACAAGAACGAGGCGGCGATCGATTCGGTCGGAGAGGCGTCCTGCCGGTATCTGCGCCAGGGCGCCAAGGATCGCCGCCGAGGCAAAGAGCAGGGCAATGCCGCTGGCATCGAGCCCCTGCGCATAGCCATAGACCGGTGCCAGCGTGCCGAAGGCGCCATTGGCCATGCCACAGGCAAACGCCGCGACGGCGGCAACCGGAGAGGTGCGATAAAGCAGCCTAACGTCCACCTTGGCAGTGGCAAGCGGACGCGGCTGCGGGCTGGAAGTCAGCGCGGTGGGCAGCACCGCGCAGATGAAGCTGATGGCGCCAAGCACGAATGGCACGTAACCGGCCGTGCCGGTGAGCGACATGGCCAATTGACCCAGGGTGGAGAAGGCCATGTTGATGGTAGTATAGATCGAAAAGATCGTGCCGCGGCTCTTGTTATCCGAGACCTCGTTCAGCCAGCTTTCGACGATCATCGCGGCCCCGGCGAAGCAGAAGCCCGATAGGGCGCGCAGTAGGATCCAGCCGATATCCTCCACCCACAGAAGATTGAGGAGAATGGTGATGGTGCCGATCGCCGCCATCACCGAGAAGGCTCGGATGTGGCCCACATTGCGCACGATAATGGGGACTGCAATCGAGCCGGCGACAAAGCCGATGGACCAGCCTGTTCCGATCAGGCCGAGCGACACCAGCGAGAAGCCCTCCTGTGCTCCCCGCACCGAAAGCAGTAGTCCCTGCAGCCCTCCGCCGAACATGAGAAAGGCGGAGCCCAAGAACAGGGCGTAGATTTTTACGACTGAGGCCATGGTGCAATCAGGATGGGAGTGTCGGTGACGAACAAATCACGCGAAGGTGAAACAAATGTTCTGTTCGCCGCTTCGCGTGGCGGTTTTTTGACATCTCGCCGCTTGGCGGGGTCAATCCAGTCCGAAAGCGTGCATCTTGAGCCGCAGGCTCAGCATGTCCTTCCAAGCCTGCTGCTTGGCGGCCGGGTTGCGCAGGAGATAGGCGGGATGCAGCGTCGGCATGGCCTCGGCGCCGTGCGAGCCGATGCTCACATTGCTCCACTTGCCCCGCATCTTGATGATGCCATTGGTGGTGGAAAAAACCGTCTGCATGGCCGGTCCGCCCAGCGTCACCACAATGCGCGGCCCCACAAGCTCCACCTGCCGCTGAAGAAACGGCAGGCAAAGCGCCAGCTCTTCCGGCGTTGGGGCGCGGTTGCCCGGCGGTCGCCAGGGCACGGTATTGGCAATGTAAACCTTGGTGCGATCAAGCCCGATCGCTGCCAGCATGCGGTCCAGCAACTGGCCCGATTTGCCGACGAACGGTTTGCCCTGCCTGTCCTCTTCGGCTCCCGGCGCTTCCCCGATCAGCATGATCTTGGCCCCTGGGTTGCCATCAGCAAAAACCAGCTGCGTCGCCCGATGCTTGAGGCCGCAGCCGTCATAGGCCCCCAGCAGATCGCGCAGCGCGTCGAGGCTCTGTGCCGAACTGGCAAGGCTCCGGGCCTCGGTGGGATCCCCACCCAGCGGCAATGCATCGGGCGGGCGCTCCGCCACTTGTGCCGCCGCCTTGGGTACAGCTCGCGGGGACGGCGGCCTTTGCGCGAAACGGTCGACCGGCTCCTCGCCCACGGCAAGATCGACGCCGGCTGCCCGATACCAGTCGAGCACCGAGAGCATTTCGGCGTGATTTAGCGGTCGATCTTCGGACATGTTCTCTGTTATGTCACAGCCCGTTTGGCGCGGCCAGCCGCGCGTTCCTCGATGAGAGCAGTCCTATATGGCAGAGGCCGGTAGCCGCGAAACCCTTTCGACCGACGTTGTCATCGTCGGAGCAGGGCCATCGGGCCTGTCGGCTGCCATCCGGCTCAAGCAGCGCCATCCTGAACTGAGCGTCACGGTGGTCGAGAAAGCCGCCGAACTGGGCGGACACATTCTCTCGGGTGCGGTCATGGACCCGCGCGGTCTCGATGCCTTGATGCCCGACTGGCGCCTCAAGGGCGCTCCGGTGGGTCCCGACGTGACCCGCGACACCTACCACTACCTGACGGCGAAGGGCAGTTTTTCAGTGCCTCACAGGCTGATGCCGCCCCAGCTCAGGACGCCCGGTGCCGTGATCATTAGCCTCGGACATCTCGTGCGCTGGCTGGGCGAACAGGCAGCCGAACTGGGCGTGGACATCTTTCCCATGACTGCCGCCGTGGATGTGCTGGGCGGCGCGGGCGAGCCGGTCCGAGGCATCATCACCGGCGATCTCGGCCGCGACCGTGACGGCAATCCCAAGCCCGGCTTTGCAGAAGGTATCGCGCTTGAGGCCAAATATGCTCTTGTTGCCGAAGGCGCTCGCGGGTCGCTGGCCAAGGCCCTGATCGGCGATCACGGGCTTGCGGCAGACCCGCAGAAATATGGCCTGGGCATCAAGGAAGTCTGGGAGATCGATGCGGCCAAGCACGAGGTCGGACGGGTCGACCATTATCTCGGCTATCCGCTCGACAATGAAACCTCGGGCGGCGGCTTTGTCTACCATGCTGAGGATCGCAAGCTTTATGTGGGACTGGTTACCTATCTCGATTATGCCGATCCCGCCCTGTCGCCTTTTGATGAGTTCAATCGCTTTAAGCAGCATCCCGCAGTTGCACCGCTGCTCGAGGGCGGAATGCGCCTCAGCTATGGTGCTCGCGCCGTCACCGCGGGCGGCTGGCAATCCATCCCGACGCTGGCTTTCCCCGGTGGCGGGTTGATCGGCTGCGCCGCCGGCTTCATGAACGCGCCGCGCCTCAAGGCCATTCACAACGCCATTCTCTCGGGTATCGGTGCTGCCGACGCGGTGGGCGATGCCATTGCCCATGGCCGGCAGCACGACGTTGTCGAAGATTTGCAGGAGCGGGTGCTGGAGACTGGCATCGGCGCCGAACTGCGCGGCGTCCGCAACGTCAAGCCACTCTGGAGCAGACTGGGGACCATTGCGGGTGTGCTGGCGTCGGGAGCCGAGATGTGGAGTTCGGCCATTCTGGGCCGCTCGGTCCTGGGAACGCTGCACCACAAAACCGCGGATTTCGAGCGGCTCAAGCGACGCGATGCGGTGAAGGGACGCAGCTACGATCGGCCAGATGGCAAGCTCACCTTTGATCGCGCCGCTTCGGTCTACCTCGCCAATATCGCCCATGATGAGGATCAGCCGGTGCATCTGCGCCTTGCCGATCCCACTATCCCGATTCGGGAGAACCTACCCACCTATGGGGAGCCGGCGCCGCTCTACTGCCCCGCCGGCGTCTACGAAGTGGCCGAAGAGGGTGGGGCACCGGGGTTCCGGATTCATGCTGCCAACTGCGTGCATTGCAAGACTTGCGACATCAAGGATCCGGCACAAAACATCACCTGGGTGCCGCCAGAGGGTGGCAGCGGGCCGAACTATTCAGGCATGTAGAGCTTGCTCGATCACGCTGTGTGGCGTGGTCTTGCGGCCAAGTCGCAAAACAGACAATCTTCGCCGCCACAAAGGGCCTCGCTGGCCAAGGGAGAATTGAGCCTCGTGACATCGCTAATCACTCGCCTGGTGCGCCCCGCTGTTCTTTCAATGCTGCTCGTGGCGCCGGTGTTGGGTCAGTCGACACAGACTGCTCAGACCCCCATGATCCAGCTGCCTGATGCGCTCGATTTTCTTTCCTTGTCACGGGTCAGCGAAACGGGCTCCTATCTCGCAGGTCAGCTGGCGCTGAGTGAACTCCGGACCGATGAGGCGGCGCGCTACTTCAGTCAAGCGGCACGAGCTGACTGGGACAATCCGGTGCTGGTCGAGCGGGCGTTCATCGCCTACGCAGCGGACGGTCAGATCGGGCAGGCCGCCGCTACCGCCAAGCATCTGCTGGAACTCGATCCCAACAACCAGCTTGCCGAACTGTTGATCGCAACCGAAGCGCTCAAGGAGCGCCGCTACGATGCCGCCGAGGAACTGCTTGGTCAAATCGGCCTGGATAGCTTCACCGGCATCACTGGGGGGCTCCTGCGTGCCTGGGCTTTGGTTGGCGACAATCGCAAGGAAGAGGCTGATGCCCTGCTGGACCAGCTTGGCGCCACGGGACTGGAGGATTTCCTCGTGTTCCATCGCGCGTTAATGGCTGAAGCTGCGGGCGAGACTGACCAAGCCATCGAGTTGGCTGGACGCGCTTTCGATGCCGAGCCTTTCGTCGCTCGCATCGTTGAAGTCTATGCGCGCATTCTCGCCAACTCCGGGCGCTTCGAGGAGGCCAAAGACGTATTAGCCGAGTTTGAAAATCGCGGACTCAATCATCCGGTTGTCAATGTCGTGCGCGAGCAGGTGGAGGCCGAGCAACGACCCGGCGTGTTCGCCACCAGTGTGCAGGTCGGGGCCGCTGAGATGTTCCACGGCATCGGTGTGGCGCTAGCGCGTGACGGCAGCATGGATCTGGCCGTGGTCTTCCTGCGCCTTGGTCTGTATCTCGATCCTTCGGCCGATGTGATCGCGCTGGCACTTGGCCAGATTTTCGACAGTGCTGGGCAGCACGAAGCCGCCAACCGGATCTATGAGGCGGTGCCCGCCACCTCGACCATGAAGCCGACTGCGATTGTGCGCATCGCAACCAATCTCGATGCGACGGGAGACCGTGAGGAGGCGCTGCGCCGGTTGAGCAATATCGTGGCCACCCGTCCCGAGGACCTGGAGGCCGTTTCGGTTTTAGGTGATCTCCTGCGCTACGACGAGCAATACACCGAAGCCGCCGACGCCTATACCAAAGCGCTTGATCTCACGGGCGGTGAGAACCCTTCGGATTGGCGCTTCTACTATGTTCGCGGTATCGCCCATGAACGCGCCAAGCAGTGGCCGCAGGCGGAAGCCGATTTCCTCAAGGCGCTCGAGCTCAACCCAGATCAGCCGCAGGTATTGAACTATCTAGGATATAGCTGGGTCGACATGGATATGCATCTTGAGCGCGGACTCGAAATGATCGAGAAGGCAGTCGAGGCGCAGCCGCAAGACGGCTATATCGTCGATTCGCTTGG
Source organism: Devosia sp. RR2S18 (assembly GCF_030177755.1). Lineage (NCBI taxonomy): Bacteria > Pseudomonadati > Pseudomonadota > Alphaproteobacteria > Hyphomicrobiales > Devosiaceae > Devosia > Devosia rhizosphaerae. The sequence goes on along the minus strand of NZ_CP126539.1, from coordinate 3,320,373 downwards.
CTGGGCTTTCTACAAGCTCGGGCGCATCGACGATGCGGTGGCCACATTGGAGCGCGCCGTGTTGCTCATGCCGAACGACCCTGAGATCAACGACCACCTGGGCGACGCCTATTGGAGGGCCGGGCGCAAGCTCGAGGCCCGCTTCCAGTGGAACGTGGCAGCTTCGGTGGACGAGGTCGGCAATGTGAGGGAGCGGGTCACGCCCAAGCTGGCCAACGGCCTCCCCGATGAAGACGTCAATGTGAGAGAGGCGGCAAGTCAGTAGTCCTTGGCATGGGAGAGCCGATTGTTCAGCTGGCGCCAGCCAAGATCAACCTTGCGTTGCATGTGACGCGGCGGCGCGAGGACGGCTACCATGACCTCGAGAGCTTGGTGGTCTTCGCAGATCTGGCCGATGAAGTGGAGGCGCGACCCTCCGATGCCGATGCGCTCACCATCAGTGGGCCCTTTGCGGCGGGGCTGAACGCTGGGGAGGGGAATCTCGTGTGCCGGGCGGTGGCGGCCTTTCGTGCCCGCTGGCCGCAGGCCGTTGAGCACCCCTTGGCGCTCCACCTTATCAAGAACCTGCCGGTAGCCGCCGGCATTGGTGGCGGTTCGGCGGACGCCGCGGCCGCCCTGCGGTTGATGGCAGGCCTTTCAGCAGAACCAATTCCGGTGGCGCAACTGGCAGATCTCGCGGCCGGCCTTGGTGCCGACGTCCCGGCGTGCCTCCTCTCAACGCCGTTGATTGCTCGCGGCGTTGGGGAGGTTTTGTCGCCGCTGCCCGACTTCCCGGCCTGCCATGTGGTACTGGTCAACCCTTTGGTGCCGCTTGCGACAGCTGACGTGTTCCGCCGCTTGCGGGCCCATGACAACTATCCGCTGCCCGAACTGCCTGCACCTATGACCCGTCCGGCTCAGCTTGGTATCTGGTTGGCTGAAACGCGGAACGACCTGCAGCCCCCGGCAGTCAAGCTCGTGCCCGAAATCGGCGACATAGTTGCGCATCTTGCCGAAACTCAAGGGTGCATTCTGGCGCGGATGTCTGGCTCGGGCGCAACCGTCTACGGCCTTTTTGGATCCGAAGCGCAGGCGCACCAAGCAGCACAGGACATGCGGCAGGCCAATCCCGGCCACTGGGTGGCGGCCGCTCCGCTACTCCAGCCTCATATCAGCTAGTATGCGCGCAATACGCTGAATTCGACAACGTCGCTCAAAAGCTGCCGCATCTCTGAGGATGGCAGCACGTCCAGCGCTGCCTGGGCGGCGCGCGCATGGCCGTGGGCCTGATCGAGCGTGCGCGAGAGTGTCTGGTGACGCTCCATGATCGCGACGACTGCGGAAACCTGTTCGGCAGTGGCGTCGGCATCGCCCAGAGCTGTGGAGATGGTGCTCCGCTCGTCCTCGGAGCCCTCGGCAAGGGCAAGGATCACGGGGAGGGTCATTTTGCCTTCGCGCAGGTCGTCACCGGTGTTCTTCCCCAGCGTACCGGCCTGGCCACCATAATCGAGCACGTCGTCGACCAACTGGAAGGCGTTGCCGAGAGCCAGCCCGTATCGGGCAAGGGCGCGGCGACCTTCCTCATCGGCCCCGCCGGACATGGCGCCCACTTCACAGGCGGCCTCGAACAGCACGGCAGTCTTGGCGCGGATGACCTCCGCATAGTCGTCCGGCGTCGTTGTAAGATCACCTGTCTTGGCGAGCTGGAACACTTCCCCCTCTGCCATCACGGCCGAGGCGGCAGAAAGTACACCAAGTGCAGCGATCTCGCCGGTCTCCACCATCATCATGAAGGCTTGCCCCAGCAGGAAGTCCCCGACCAGGATCGAAGCCTTGTTGCCCCAAACCATGCGCGCCGCCTTCTTGCCTCGGCGCATGTCGCTCTCGTCCACCACGTCGTCGTGGAGAAGCGTCGCATTGTGCATGAATTCCACGGCAGCGGCGAAATTGACAGCCGAACCATTGCCTTTGCCGAACAGTGCGGCGGCAGCCACGGTCAGCATGGGGCGCAGGCGCTTGCCGCCGCTGTCGATGAGGTAGCGGGCCAGCTCAGGCACCATCTCCACGTGCGAATCGGCGCGCGACAAGATCAGGGCGTTGACCTTGCCCATGTCGTCTTGGGTTGCCTCAAGCAGCCGTTCGATTGGGCTAAGGGCAGGCACGTCTTTGGTCTGCGTCAGAACTGACACCGTTTTCTTCCTCATTGCCTTCTTGGGCAAATCTGGTTGAGCCCGTTGCACCGGCGCATATAAGCTCACGGCGAACAGGCCTTGCGGGTGCGATGTCCCTAGACCAGCCAAATGCCTTTGTAAAACACCATTCGGTAACGCGCGACGCCTTTTTAGGTGGCAAGCTTACTCTGTCGCAGCCGTCCAAGGGGTTCCGGGCCGGGCTCGACAGCGTGTTGCTGGGCGCAGCTGTGGGCGGAGGGCGCCGTCTGCTGGATCTCGGCTGCGGCGTGGGAACAGCAGCCTTTGTTGCGCTTGTGCACCATAGCGGGATGGAGGCCACCCTCGTCGACAGCGACGGAGAGGCGCTGCAGTTGGCTTCGAGCAACGCTGCGGATAACCGCCTCGCCGGCCGTACCCAGACCATTTCTGCCGATGTTGCAGCCAAGGGAGCCCAGCGCCGAGCTGCAGGACTGGCCGAAAATGCCTATGACACTGTCATTGCCAACCCGCCCTACTTTATCGAGGGCAAGGGTACATTGGCTGGTGATCAGAGCCGCGCCGGTGCGCGCCACATGGATGCGGCAGAACTTGATCTCTGGATCAAGGCGGCGACCACCAGCGCCACTGCTGGGGGAGTGATCATCTTCATTTTCCCCAGCGAGGGGCTCGCGCCGCTGCTGAGTGGCTTTGTGCAACGTTTTGGGTCGGTCACCATCCTGCCGTTGTGCTCCCGGCCTGGGGGGCCTGCCACCCGAGTTTTGATCCGCGGACGAAAGGGCTCGCGGGCGCCGCTGACCCTGCTTGCCTCTCGCGCCCTGCACGACGCAGAAGGTCGTGCCTTCCGGCCAGAGTTCGATGCGATCTTTCGGGGGGGGGCTCGGCTCGACTGGTAATTGTTGCTGGCGCAGCCTAAATCTCGGACGATCTAGAACAAGGATTGTGAATGGCCGTCGACATCAAACGCCGCAGCTGGCTTTCCCGTATCATGAGGCGCGGCACGGTCATTCCCGTCGTGCGCCTGCATGGCGTGATCGCAGCTGAGCAGCGGCAGGGACGGCTCAACATCGCGACCGTCGCGCCGCTGTTGCGGCGCGCCTTCGCCATCAAGTCAGCCCCCGCCGTGGCCATCATCGTCAACTCGCCTGGTGGATCGCCAGTGCAGAGCCGGCTTATTTCCAAGCGCATTCGCGACCTTGCCGATGAGCACGACAAGCCAGTTCTCGTGTTCGTCGAGGATGCTGCGGCCTCAGGCGGCTATTTCATCGCCGTTGCTGGCGATGAGATCATCGCAGACCCGTCCTCAATCGTGGGCTCGATTGGCGTCATCATGGCTGGGTTCGGCTTTGTCGGTACTCTGGAAAAACTCGGCATCGAACGGCGCGTCCATACGGCGGGCAAGAACAAGTCCACGCTCGATCCGTTCCTGCCGGAAAAGGCGAGCGATATCGAACGCATCAAGCAGTTCGAACTCGACATCCACCAGGTGTTCATCGATCACGTCAAAGCCCGCCGCGGCAGCCGGCTCAAGGCCAGCGACGATGTGCTCTTCACCGGTGAGTGGTGGCCCGGCATCCGCGGCGTCGACCTCGGGCTGGTCGATGCCATCGGAGATATTCACGAGACGCTACGCGCCCGCTATGGCAATGATATTCAGTTGAAGGTCATTGAACCCAAGCGATCCTGGTTCGGCATTCCGCGCCTCGGCTTCACCGGGGAAGCCGCGGCTACAGTCGAAGACCGCGCTGTCTGGGGGAGATTCGGCCTATGAGCGCGATGCTCCTGCGGGTCCTAATTTTCGCGGCACTGGCGCTGTTCATTGGGCTCAGCGTACGCAAGATCTGGCGTGACTGGCAGGGTCAGTTCAAGGCGGAAGACGAGGAGAAGCGGCGCCTCGAGCGCGAGCGCGACCTGCGGGAACGCCAGCGGCCGGACGTCATCGACCTCAAGCGCGACGAAGACGGCACCTTCCGCCCTGGCGATGACGACAATCGGCGTTGACCCTGGCGGTGGGTCAAACTAGAGCATTGTCCCGCACTTTTGGGGACTTCAGATGACCGATCGCCCGTCTCACTTGGACCCACGGAACTCGTTCCAGGGCCTGATCCTGACGCTGCAGAATTTCTGGGCGGCGCAGGGCTGCGTCATCCTGCAGCCCTATGACATGCAGATGGGAGCCGGTACCTTCCACACCGCCACCACCTTGCGGGCACTCGGGCCCAAGCCCTGGAAAGCCGCCTATGTGCAGCCCTCGCGCCGTCCGACCGACGGCCGCTATGGCGAAAATCCCAACCGACTGCAGCATTATTACCAGTTCCAGGTGATCCTAAAGCCATCCCCCGCCAACATTCAGGAGTTGTACCTCCAGTCGCTGGCCGAAATCGGCCTCGACTCCAAGCTCCACGATATCCGCTTCGTGGAGGACGATTGGGAAAGTCCCACGCTGGGTGCCTGGGGGCTGGGCTGGGAATGCTGGTGCGACGGCATGGAGGTCAGCCAGTTCACCTATTTCCAGCAGGTCGCCGGCTTTGAATGCGCGCCGGTGCCCGGGGAGATCACCTATGGTCTCGAGCGCCTCGCCATGTATGTGCAGGGCGTCGAAAACGTCTATGACCTCAATTTCAACGGCGGCCAGGGCGGCGACAAGGTCAGTTATGGCGATGTCTTCCTGCAGAACGAGCAGGAATCCTCGAAATACAATTTCGAAGTCGCCGATACCGAAATCCTCTTCCGCCACTTCGCCGATGCGGAAAAGGAATGCCGCGCCATCTTGGAAAAGGGCGCCGAGGGCAATCGCCAGTCCATGGCCATTCCCGCCTACGAGCAGGTCATCAAGGCCTCGCACAATTTCAACCTGCTCGATGCGCGCGGCGTGATTTCGGTCACCGAGCGGCAGAGCTATATCTTGCGTATTCGCGAGCTGGCCAAAGCCTGCGGCGAAGCCTGGTTGCAGACGGCGGGTGGCGGCGCCGAATAGGCGCAGCATCATCATTGCTTTGCGCGCGGGGCAGTGTAACTGTCCCCCGTTCACTCGTGGGCTTGAGGGAGTTTCCACTTATGATCGGCTGGATCATTCTGGGCGTCGTGGTCGTCGCTGCGCTCTACGCCATTGCCATCTACAATGGCTTGGTCAAGAAGCGGCAGATGGTCGAGGAGGGGTGGTCCGGCATCGACGTGCAGCTCAAGCGCCGCACCGATCTCATTCCCAACCTGCTCGAGACGGTCATAGGCTATATGAGCCATGAGCGCGAGACCCTCGAGGCCGTCACCAATGCGCGCGCCAATGCCACGGCCGCGGCCAATGGCACGCCCGAGCAGCGGGCCGCCGCCGAGGGCCAGCTCTCCTCCGCCCTGGGACGCCTTATCGCGACGGCCGAATCCTATCCTGACCTCAAGGCCAACACGACCTTCCTCGAATTCCAGGAAGCGCTGCAAACCGTCGAGGACGAGATCCAGATGTCGCGCCGCTACTACAATGGTGCCGTGCGCAATCTCAACGTGCAGGTGGAGAGCTTCCCGTCCAACCTCGTGGCCAATGGCTTTGGCTTCCACAAAGCGCAGTATTTCGAGCTTGAGAACGAAGCCGAACGGGCGGTGCCCACCGTCAAGTTCTCGTAAAACGCATGCGCCTCTTGCGCCTGCTCGCGGCCCTCGTTGCCGTTCTTCTACTCGCCCTGCCAACACTGGCGCGTGAGGAAATCCGCGCCTTTGGCAGCGACGTGGCCCTGCGCACCGATGGGTCGGTCGAGGTGATCGAAACCATCGACGTCAATGCCGAAGGCGTCGATATCCGCCGAGGCATTTATCGCGATATCCCTACTGTCATGGCTGCGCCCGACGGCGGCAAGATCCGCGCGGGCCTGGATGTCCTTTCGGTAACGCGCGAGGGTGAGCCGGAGACCTACCGCGTCGAGCGCATGGGCAATTTCCAGCGCATCTGGATTGGCGACCCTGACCGGCTCCTCAGCCGAGGCGAGCACCGCTACGTGGTCACCTACACCATGAGCCGCATGGGCCGCTTCTTCGACAACCATGACGAACTCTATTGGAATGCCACCGGCAATTACTGGATCTTCCCAATTGTCCGCTCGGTCGCGCGGGTCACTCTGCCCCAAGGCGCCGTCATCGAAGATCTAGTAGCCTATACCGGCGAGGTCGGATCGACAGAGCAGGCCGTAACCATCACCCGCACTGCCGACAACCAGGCGACCTTCCGTACGGAACGGGCGCTCGCCGCAGGGGAGGGGATGAGCTTTGCCGTTGCCTTCCAGAAGGACTTACTCGTCCCGCCGAGCGGCTTTGCAGCCTTCCTGATCTGGCTGTCCGACGCTCGTGACATCTTCCTGCCGATCCTCGGCGTGGCGCTGGTGCTCGCCTACAATCTCTCTGCCTGGCATGCCGTAGGCCGCGATCCGGCCAAAGGCACCATCATTCCACTATTCTATCCCCCACAAGGGTTCTCCCCGGCTCTGACGCACTATGTGCACAAATGGGGGTTCGAGAAGTCTGGCTGGACAGCCTTCACCGCGGCCCTGTTTTCGCTCGGCACCAAGGGGCTGGTGACGATCGACAATCCGGGTGAGGCGCTGTCGGTCGCCGCAACCGGCAAGCAGCCAGATGACCCGCTGCCGGTAGGGGAGCGCATATTGTTCGATTATGTCACTGCGCAGGGCCGTGTGGATGTGAACAAGGCGACCGGTACTGAGCTCAACAGGAAGCGCGGTGAGTTCGTCGCCGCCATCGAGGGGGAAAACCGCAAGACCTGGTTCCGCAAGAACACCGGCTTTGCCGTCTTGGGCTTCCTGCTTGCCATCCTCATCCTCTTCGCCATGGTGGCTTTCGACGTGCTAGACCCCGTCTGGCTAATCGTCGCCGTGGTTATCGGCATCTTGCTGGCGCTGTTTGGCACTGCATTGGGCAGTTTCTGGCGCGGAAATGCCTTCCAGAAGGTGTTTACGGCGATCTGGGTCTCGGTGCTGGGTTTCAACTTCCTGGGTGGTGGCCTCGAGCTCTTCACCAGCGTCCAGATCAACACGGCCGCTATCGCCGCGACCTCCATTGTTCTCATCACTGTGGGCTTTGCGGTGTTGATGCGTGCGCCAACCATTCAGGGCCGCAAGGTCATGGACGAGATTGAGGGGTTCAAGCTTTATCTCGAAACGGCTGAGAAGGAGCGCCTCAACATCATCGACGAGCCGCCGCTGACGGTCGAGCGTTTCGAAGCCATCCTGCCCTACGCCATTGCTCTGGGGGTCGAAAAGCCCTGGAGCGAGCACTTCGAAGCCGAATTATCGCGCAATGCCAACGACGACCAGCAGGCGCCCAGCTATCGGCCGCGCTGGTATTCGGGCTCCGGCTCCTTCTCGTCGGCCCGCTTGCCTGCCGCCATATCGGCCGCTGCCGCAGGCATGTCTGCGGCCATGATTGCCGCCCAGCCCGTGCAGGCCAGTTCGTCCGGCTTCAGCAGCGGCGGAGGCGGTGGAGGTGGCGGCTTCTCCGGCGGGGGCGGTGGTGGCGGTGGCGGGGGCGGCTGGTAGACCCTTCCGCATGGACATCACCGTCACCTCACGCTAAGCAAGCCGCGCCTCAAACCAGGTCTCGCCCAATGCCCGAACTGCTGCTCGAACTTTTTTCCGAGGAAATTCCGGCCCGCTTTCAGCGCCGCGCCGCCGAGGACCTCAAGAAAGCTGTCACCAATGCGCTGGTCGATGCGGGTCTGGTCTATGAAGGCGCCAAGGCCTTCGCCACGCCGCGTCGCCTGGCGCTGACCGTCAGCGGTCTGCCGGTGCGTTCACCGGACACGCGCGAGCAGAAGAAGGGTCCCAAGGTCGGCGCCCCGCAGGCGGCAATCGATGGCTTTCTCCGCTCAGCGGGGCTGACCTCGATCGATCAGGCCAAGGTCGACAGTGATCCCAAGAAGGGCGACTTCTACGTCGCCAACATCGACAAGCCGGGCGCCGATGCCATTGCCCTGCTTTCTGGCATTCTTCCCAAGGTCCTGACCGACTTTCCCTGGGCCAAGTCGATGCGTTGGGGCAGCGGCAGCTTCAACTGGGTTCGGCCGCTCCGCGCCATTACGGCCACGTTCGGCAGCGAGAACGAGGAGCCGGTTGTTGTCCCCTTTGACTCCAACGAACTGAAGTCGGGGCAGACCACATTCGGCCACCGTTTCCTGGCGCCCGAGCCAATCACTGTGAAACGGTTCGATGACTACGTGACGGCGCTTGAGCGCGCCAAGGTGGTGCTCGATCTCGACCGCCGCAAGGACATTATCCGTTCCGATGCCGAGCATCTCGCCTTTGCCCAGGGCCTCTCGATCATCGCGGACGAGGGACTATTGGAAGAAGTGGCAGGGCTCGTTGAATGGCCCGTGGTGATGATGGGATCTTTCGATCCCGATTTCCTCAAGCTCCCCGAGGAAGTCATCATCGCCACTATCCGCGCCAACCAGAAGTGTTTCTGCCTGCGTGATGCCGCCGGCAAGCTGGCGCCTAACTTCATCATCACCTCCAACAATGTGGCGCTGGATGGTGGTGCAGTGATCGTCGCGGGCAATGAGCGCGTTATTCGCGCCCGGCTCAGCGACGCAGTGTTCTTCTACAACAATGATCTGGCCCTGCCGCTCGAGCATGGCCTGCCCAAGCTCGAGGACACAATCTTCCATGCCAAGCTTGGCACCCAGTTCGCCCGGGTTGAGCGGCTCGTGAAGCTTGCGGGCGAAATCGCCCCGCAAGTTGGCGCCGATCCCGAGCGTGCCCGCCGCGCTGCGATGCTTGCCAAGGCAGATCTCGTGACTGGCATGGTGGGCGAGTTCCCTGAGCTACAGGGGCTGATGGGGCGCTATTATGCCACCGCACAAGGTGAGCCGGACGACATCGCCAATGCCATCGAGCAGCACTACCGTCCGCTCGGTCCGACCGACCGGGTGCCGACCGATCCGGTAGCCATTGCCGTGGCATTGGCCGACAAACTCGATCTCCTCACCGGCTTCTGGGCCATAGACGAGAAGCCGACCGGCTCGCGCGATCCATTCGCCTTGCGCCGGGCGGCACTGGGCGTCATCCGCATCATCGCGGAAAACGGGCTGAAGCTGCCGCTGCAGGTCGACCCAGATCTGCTCGCCTTCTTCCACGACCGGCTGAAGGTCTCGCTGCGCGATGCCGGTGCCCGCCACGATCTTGTGGACGCGGTGCTCTCGGCCGAGAGCAACGACATTCTCCAGATTACCCAGCGCGCGGATGCGCTCTCCGCACTTTTGTCCTCGCCCGACGGGCAGAACCTGCTCGCGGGCTATCGTCGCGCCGCCAACATTCTGGCGGCCGAGGAGAAGAAGGACGGCAAGGCCTATGTTGGCCCTGTGGATCAGGATTTGTTGCTGCTCCCCGAAGAAAGCGCATTGGCCTTCGCGGTCGACGCCGTGCATGCTGCGGTGGTTAAGCACACGGGCGAGAACGATTACAAGGGCGCCATGAGCGAACTCGCCACGCTGCGAGCGCCGGTCGACGCGTTCTTTGAAGCCGTGCTGGTCAATGATGCCGATGCGGCGATCCGGGCCAACCGGCTGAACCTGTTGGCGCGGCTGCGCGATACCATGCGTCTTGTGGCAGATTTCTCCAGGGTCGCCGGTTAATCGGAACCGGGCGTGACACTTTCCTGCCGCTCGTGCATTGCCTGAGCGGCACAATCGCACCAGGTGAACATTATGAGTGTCGGTCTACTCGCTCTGCTCGACGATGTGGCAGGTCTCATCAAAGTTGCAGCTGCCTCTATCGACGACGTTGCCGGGCAGGCGGCCAAGGCGGGCGTGAAAGCTGCCGGGGCTGTTATCGATGATGCGGCGGTAACGCCCAAATATGTGCACGGCTTTTCCGCTGAGCGCGAGCTCCCCATAGTTGGCCGCATTGCACTTGGATCGATCAAGAACAAAATGATCTTTCTGTTGCCAGCCGCGCTGATCCTGAGCACCTTCCTGCCGTGGCTGATCACCCCGCTCTTGATGATTGGTGGCGCCTATCTTTGCTACGAAGGCGCCGAAAAGGTCTACGAGCTGCTGTTTCCGCACAAGGCGCATGCCCACGAGGCCGCCCTCGAGCCAGTGGCGGTGGATCCCACTACGCTGGAAGATGCCAAGGTGGCCGGTGCCATCAAGACAGATTTCATTCTGTCTGCGGAGATCATGACCATCGCGCTGGCGGCCATTGAAGCTGACAGCATCTGGATGCGGGCGCTGATCCTCGCCGTGGTGGCGGTGGGTATTACAGTCGCCGTCTATGGCGGCGTCGCGCTGATCGTCAAAGCCGACGATTTCGGCGTATGGATGGCCAAGAACGGGAGGACCGGTGCCGGACGTGGCTTCGGACTTGGCATCGTCAAAGCCATGCCGGCCTTCATGCAGGTACTCAGCGTGGTCGGCACGGCCGCAATGATCTGGGTGGGAGGCGGTATCCTGGCTCACGGTTTTTATGAACTGGGCATTGCCGGCCCCGAACACTTCATCGAGCACGCGGCAGAGTGGGCGGCCCACGCTGCGCCCTCCGTTGGTGGCTTTGCAAGTTGGGCAATGACCGCCCTAATCGACGGAATCGGGGGATTGTTTATCGGCGCCCTGCTGATCCCCGTCGCGGCTTACGCAATCGCGCCAGCATGGCGCGCCATCAAGTCCCTGTGGGGCAAGCCGACCAAGACCTTGTCCTAAAGTTCTCACTATGTTCCAGTTGGGCCGATTCGGACGGAGGATTGGCCCATCACCTCTCTCGCGCAGCTCGATACGCTCCCAAGCAACCAGCTCCTGCTCATCGCTATTGCGCTGAGCCTTCTTGCGGTTCTCCTCTCGGCCGTAGCGGCCTTTCGCGGGCGCGGCGGCAGGCAGGATGATCTTCTGCGTCAGGTGCTCGATGGTATGGTCGCCAATCAGGAGCGGTTCGAGCGGTCGGTAAACGACGCCATGGTGCGAGCGCGTGGGGAAAATACCGAATCCGCACGGCATCTGCGCGAAGAGGTCAACGCCTCCATCCGCTCGCTCTCCGAGACTATGAACCTCTCGCTCAATAGTTTCGGCGAACGCTCCCACCAGCAATCTCGGCAGCTCTTCGACATTCAAAAGGAACAGCATGCCAGCTTCGAGCAGCGCGTGCAGGCTTTGACCGAGGCGCATCGCACCGCCAGCGAGACGCTGCGGACCACCATGGATGGCCAGCTTAAGACCCTAAGGGAAGAAAACGGCGCCAAGCTCGAGGCCATGCGCATGACCGTTGACGAGAAGCTGCAGGGTACGCTCGAACAGCGCCTGGGCGAGAGCTTCAAGCTGGTGAGTGAGCGTTTAGATGCCGTTCATAAAGGCCTCGGCGAGATGCAAAATCTCGCCACCGGCGTGGGCGATTTGAAGCGGGTTTTGACCAATGTGAAGGCCCGCGGCTCCTGGGGTGAAGTCCAACTCGGGACCTTGCTCGAGCAAATTCTCACGCCATCGCAATATGTTACCAATGCCGTCATGGCTGAGACCGGCGCCGAGCGTGTCGAGTTCGCCATCGTGCTCCCCGGGGACGACCAGCCCGTCTACCTGCCCATCGACGCCAAATTTCCCATCGAAGACTACGAACGCCTCCAGCACGCCTCCGACGCCGGCGACGTCGAAGCTGTTGAGGCGGCGTCGCGCGCTCTCGAACTGCGGCTCAAGGGGTCAGCCAAAGACATTGCCACGAAGTATGTCCATCCGCCGCGCACGACTGACTTCGCCATCATGTTCCTGCCCACCGAGGGGCTCTACGCCGAGGCGATCAGGCGGCCGGGCCTAGCTGACGAGCTGCAACGCACCCACCGGATCATTATTGCGGGCCCGACGACGCTGACCGCCATTCTTTCAAGCCTGCAGATGGGGTTTCGGACGCTCGCCATCCAGCAGCGCTCCAGCGAAGTCTGGCAGGTACTGGGTGCCGTCAAGGCGGAGTTCGGCAAGTTTGGGGATGTGCTCGGCAGCGTCAAGAAGAAGCTGCAAGAAGCATCGAACCACATTGAAAAGGCGGAGGTGCGCAGCCGCGCGATTGATCGCAGGCTGCGCGACGTGGAGGCGCTGCCCGGCGCCGAAACGCCCACCCTGGTTGATGCTTTGGAAGAGGACTTGGGCTTAGGCGGGGATGATGCCGCGAATGAAAGCACCGTCATCCCGTCGACCTTCCTCCATCGGGCTGGCCGAGGCAGCTAAACCGGCGGCGCCAGCTTCTCGCGCTTCGGCTTGAACGGCGCCATCCCCTCATTGGCGAGCTGGTCAGCACGCTCATTGAGATCATGCCCGTTGTGGCCCTTCACCCAATGCCAGGAAATTTCGTGGCGCTTGGTGGCTTCGTCGAGCGCCTGCCACAACTCGAGATTTTTGACTGGCTTCTTGTCGGCTGTCTTCCAGCCGTTTCGTTTCCAACCATGCATCCAGCTCTGCACGCCGTTCTTCACATACTGGCTGTCGGTGTGGATCTCGACCCTGCATGGGCGCTTCAACGCGTTGAGCGCTTCGATGGCAGCTGTCAGTTCCATCTTGTTGTTGGTGGTCAGCGCCTCGCCGCCGCTCAACTCCTTGCGGTGCTCGCCGAACTGGAGGATGGCGCCCCAACCGCCCGGACCGGGATTGCCCGAACAGGCGCCATCGGTGTGGATGACAACGGGTTCGCTCAAAGCATCATGCCCTTGTGCAAGATGTGAAACTGGCATGGCTGGCGATGGAGTTCCGCCACATGCGTACGCACCATGCCGATCTTCTCCAGCACTCGGAGAGAAGGAGCATTGCGTATATCAGCGAAGCCGAGGAAGTACATCCAGTCCGTCTCTCGGAAAATCCAGTCGCGAAGGGCGCTCGCCGCCTCCGTGGCATAGCCATTGCCGTGGTGCGCTGGAAACATAGCATAGCCGATCTCGGGCTCGCCTCCCGGACCGTGAAGACCGAAGCCCGCGCGCCCGATCATTGCGCCGTCGCTTTTGCGCGTCACCCGCAATTTTCCCATTCGGTACTTGGCAAAATTGTCGATCCAAAGCGCCACGCGCTCTGCCGCCTTCTCCATGCTCCACGGCGCGCCGTTGCCATCTAGGTAGCGCGAGACGCGCTCATCACCATGCAGTCGCACCAGATCATCTACCTGGTCCATGCGCCAACCCGATAGCGTCAGCCGATCCGTCTCGAGCAGCGTCAACTCGCTCATCGTGCAATGGCGGCTTCAATGGTCCGCAACTCACGCGGTATGTTGAAGGCAATATTTTCCTTGGCGGTGACGCGTGCCTCGACCTTGATGTCGTAGCGCTGCGCGAAAGCTTCGATGACCTCGTCAACCAATTGCTCCGGAGCGGAGGCGCCGGCCGACACGCCGAGCGAGCGAATACCCTCTAGGCGCGTCCAGTCGATTTCGGCTGCGCGATCGACCAGCATCGACACCTTGCAGCCAGAGCGTTCCGCCACTTCGACCAAGCGCAGCGAGTTGGAGGAGTTCGGAGAGCCCACCACGATCATCGCATCGACCTCTGGCGCCACGGCCTTGATGGCCTCCTGTCGGTTCGTGGTCGCGTAGCAGATGTCTTCCTTGTGTGGCCCATTGATTGCGGGAAAGCGCGCCTTGAGTGCGGCGACGATTTCCCGGGTGTCATCGACCGAGAGCGTCGTCTGGGTCACAAACGCCAAGGTGTTCGGGTCGCGGGGCGTAAAAGACTGCGCGTCCGCGACAGTCTCGATCAAGGTGATAGCATCGGGGGGCAATTGCCCCATTGTACCTACCACCTCGGGGTGGCCCTTGTGGCCGATCAGCACGATCTCATGCCCTTCGGCATGATGACGCTGCGCTTCCACATGCACCTTGCTGACCAGTGGACAGGTGGCGTCGAGAAAAAACATGTTGCGACTGCGCGCGTCCGCCGGCACGGACTTGGGTACGCCGTGCGCCGAGAAGACCACGGGAGCATCCGTTTCGGGGATTTCGCTCAGCTCCTCGACAAAAATAGCGCCTTTGTCCCGGAGCCCATCCACCACATATTTGTTGTGAACGATGGCGTGCCGCACATAGACCGGCGCGCCGTATTTCTCGAGTGCAAGCTCGACGATCTGGATCGCTCGATCGACGCCAGCGCAGAATCCGCGCGGGGCGCATAGCAGAATGTCTAGATGTGGCCGCTTTTCCATATGAGATCAGATGCTTTCGGGGCAGGAGCAAGTCAAGTCTTGTTGCAGCCCGTCGGGCGCGTAGGCATTATGCGCTCACAATTATGGCAAGGACTTAGCGGTGAGTTTGGCGCAAGAAATGTTCGCGATTGCCCCGGCGGTGGGGAAGGCGAACCTATCAGCCAGCCAGCTCAAGCTTTTGGCGGGCAAGGCCAGGTGGATATTCCGAGTGGGCGAGGCGGGTTTCCCCACCATTGCGACCATCGCGCTGACCCGAGCCGCATGGGAGGGTTTGCAGGCGGAGCGCAGTCGCAAGGATGCCAAGCTCCGCAGCCACTGGATCGCTTGCCTCTATAAACTCGTCGGGAAAAGCGCCAAGGCGCCTCTGCTCGTGGTGCGAACCTCCGCTGGCAATCACAATGGCGGCTTGATGCCGGCCAAACTCGGCATCCCGGCACCGGCAAATTCGGAGGACTCCGTCGACCCCTCGCGACCATTGGCCAAGGCCATCAAGAACGCGTTCGAGAGCTACGGCTTTGGAAGCACCTGGGGTGGCGCGCGCCAGGATGAAGATCGCGCCAAGCAGATCGTGCTGGTGCAGGTAATGGCCGAAGGCGAGATCGAGCAGTTCATGACGCGCAGCGCGCATACCGGAGCGTTGGGGCCAGCGCCGGTCGACGGTGCTCCGCTCCCAGGGCTGCCGGAGACGGCGGGTGCCCTCGTGGCTCTTCTTGATGCCAAGGCCGGTCGGCACATGTGCTGTACAGTTGCGATCAGCAAAGGGGAGGCGCAGTTTGTTTCCGCCCGCCCTGCTCAGGTCTCTCCCGCCGCCGAACTCGAAGCCGCCGTGGATCGGGTGCGACGCACTGTCTGGACGGCGCAGAACGCGGTTTCGCGAGTCGACCCCGCGCGCCTCGCGCAGTTGCTTCATCCGCGGCTTAGCGAAGTGGGCGCTGCCGCGCCCATTGCTGTCGGCCTGGGGGTGTCGCCTGGCGCGGCAAGCGGCATTGTTGTCTTCACGCCCGAAGATGCGGCGCGGCAGCGCGCCCGGGGCAAGCACTGTATCTTGGTGGTCAATGAGACAGGGCCTGCCGACATTGACGGCATGAAGGCGGCCACAGGCATTCTTACCGCTCGCGGCGGCATGTCGAGCCATGCGGGGGTTATCGCCAGGATTACGGGCAAGCCTTGCGTTGCAGGGGTGCGGACGCTCTCAGTCAACGCGGGAGAAATGGTCTGCCGCATTGGTGATCGTGAGTTTCGCATGGGTGACCGGCTGACCATAGATGGCAGCGATGGTTCGGTTTATGCCGACGCCTTGCCCCTGGCGCAGCCGCATATCGGGGGCGCAATCGGAACCCTCTTGGGCTGGTCGGATGCGAGCCGAAGTGTCGACGTCCGCACCAATGTGGAGACGGTCGAGTCCGCGCAGACGGCCCTCAGTTTTGGTGCCGAGGGTATCGGTCTGGCGCGCTCCGAACACATGTTTTTCTCGCCCGAGCGCATGGTGGCGCTGCGCCGGGTCATCCTCAGCGAAGACGAGGAGGACCGCAGCCGCGCTATCAATGGCTTGGTTGATTACCAAACCGGCGATTACGCTGCGCTCTTTTCGACCATGAAGGGTTTGCCGGTTACAGTGCGGTTGTTCGACCCGCCGTTACACGAGTTTCTGCCTCGGACAGACGAGGAAATTGAGGAGACCGCAGCCTCTCTGGGCCTTGCGGTACGTGCGCTACGCCTGCGACTGGAGCGGATTGCCGAGATCAACCCGATGCTTGGACATCGCGGCGTACGGCTGGCAATCACCTATCCAGAAATTCTGCAGATGCAGATGCAGGCGGTGATGGCTGGGGCACGCGCTGCCAGCGAGGGTCTGACGACCCCGGTAGAAGTGGAAGTCATGGTCCCCTTCGTTTCCACGGCCAGCGAAGTGGCCTGGGTTCGCAACCGGGTGGATGCGGTCGTTGAAAATTCGGGTTTGACGCGCTCGGGACGCGTCAACTTCTCCTTCGGCACCATGATCGAGCTGCCGCGCGCGTGCCTGCGCGCCGGGGAAATAGCTAATCTGGTGGATTTTTTCTCCTTCGGCACTAATGATTTAACCCAAACGACCTTTGGTATTTCGCGAGACGATGCGCCCACGTTCCTGGCCGCCTATCAGCGCAAAAACATCTATGAGCGTGATCCGTTCGTTACCATTGACGAGAAAGGTGTGGGCGAGATGATCGCCATCGCCATTGAGCGGGGCAGGGCCACCAAGCCTAACCTTAAGATTGGTATCTGCGGCGAGCACGCCGGCGACCCTGCGTCACTTCGGTTCTTTGCGGGATTGGGCGTCGACTATGTCAGTTGCTCCCCGTATCGTGTGCCGGTGGCAAGGCTGACCCTGGCCCAGATGGCCGCTTAATTGGTCCGCAACAGTTCCTATCTAGAGAAACAGGGTTCGGTTGCTGGACCGGATGAGGAGACGAATAGACAGTGAGATATCTGACCGGTCTGGCGCTCCTGCCCTTGTTTTTCGTGCCAGTACCAACTGTTCTTGCCCAGCCCAACGGAGTGGCGTGCGCCACAATCGAAGCCGATGCGCAGCGACTTGCCTGTTATGACGAGATTTTCCGTCCTGGCGGCGAGATACCAATATCTGACGGCGTCGTCCTTCCCTCCGAGCAATTGATCCCGGCACGTCCGAGCGGACGCGCGCCGGCGACCCTGACCGTTGCCTGCGAAGCTGGCACGCTCAATGTGGAGTTCGCATTCGCCGGGAATGAGCTCTCTGCTTCAGGGCGCGATGCCGGTATTTCCCTGCAGTACGATCTTCAGCGCAGCCGCAGTCGGACATTGCCGGTCAACGATACCAATACAGCCTTGGTCATTAATGGCACCCCAGAGACGCTTGAATTTCTGAGCGGCCTTGTGGGAACAACCAATCTCACTGCGCGGGTGACACCCATCAATTCGCGCTCGCTGACGGTTCGCTTCCGCCTCAACGACTTCCTCGATCGCGTTGCCCCAGTGCGGACCGCCTGCGGGGCCTAGGTGCGGCATATTTGCCGCATCACGTTTCTGCCTGCTCTGCGCCTTTTTTCGTTCATGGCGCTGCCAGATTTGCTGTTTACTCGCTGCTAACCCTAATCAGACATCATTTCGACTGTCGGCATTTTAGCGTCACTTTTGCCGGTCAGTTGTTGTGTTGCGTTGAGTTGAGTTGAGTAGTGTTTATGGCCCATTCCCACCGGCCGGCGTCCGTGCGCCCGGCTAGAGCGGTTCGACCAGGATTTCCCTTCGCCAGAGTGCTGGCCGCGGGGCTATTCACTGCCCTGAGCTATGCGGCCCTGACCAGCGGGGTGCTCGATCCCGCTTCCGAACAGGCCGCTGTGCTGACCGCCCAGGCTGAGGTGGTCGAAGCTAAGCTCTCCTTTGCGGGCCCTGATCCCGTGATTACGGGGTCCGTTGATCATCTGTTCAAGGCAGCTGGATTCACCGGTCCGAACCGGGCCGAGAAGACAGATCGCATCCGCCCGCAGGTAGACGTCTTGGCACTTTCCCGCAGCTTCGACGAAGCGCGAGTGCAACTCGCCGCATTGCGCGCTGGACCTGCAGACGCACCGGAACTGGGGCAGTCTCGCATCGCCGATGTTGCCATTGAGGGACCCGCCGCCAACGAGGATGGGCCGCGGATGTCGGTTGCCAGCATCAATCCGACGGCAGCGGCAGCCCTCGACGCTATTGCCGGCATCGCGCCGACAAACCCGCTTAACGAGAATCCCATCCCGGCGCTGGCTTCCGAGCAATTGGCCTATGCACGCGCCAATGCGCCGCAAACCGGCGCTTACTCGGAGATCAAGCCGCTCAAGGTGTCCGACAAGGAGCTTTGGTGCCTGGCGACGGCGATTTATTTCGAAGCACGTGGCGAGGTTTATCGCGGGCAGGTTGCAGTGGCGCAGGTTGTGCTCAACCGCGTCAAGGACCACCGCTATCCAAACACCATCTGCGGCGTCGTTTTCCAGAACCAGAACAAGCGCAACGCTTGCCAGTTCTCCTTTGCCTGCGATGGCATTCCGGAGACGATCGCCGACCGCAAGTCCTGGGCTCAAGCGGAGGACATCGCGGAGCGCTTTGTTGATGGTCAGCTCTATCTAACCGAAGTGGCCGACGCGACGCACTACCATGCCACCTATGTCAGCCCGGCATGGGCCCCCCGCATGGAGAAGCTCACCCAAGTCGGGCTGCACGTCTTCTATAAGTTCAAGCGTGGCTGGCTCTTTGGCTAGTCAGCATACATTGTAGCCGCGTCCGGAAACGCAGGTCTGGTTGCCCCAACGCGTGACCGCATTTTCGCCGGAGCGGAAACGGAGGAATTGCCTGGCAGCGCTACCGCTAAACGCCTGCCAGCTGCCGTTGCTCAACAGGGCGAATTGGTTGGCAACCGGCTGCGGTTCGACCGAGATGCCCGCATATTGGACATGGTCGGAGAACATGGCGTCGGTGGAATAGGTCCCTGTGGCGGTCGTCGTGATGGTCACGTAGCTGACGCGGCCAGCCTCAACCTTCTTGACCCGTGTGGTTGAGAGCGGGTCGGTCGCCACCCAGTCCTCGTGCTCGACGTGGTAATCCTCGCCTTGGAAGCGGACCAGGTTGGCGGGGTCGAAGGCTGGTGCGGCCATTTCGGTGTCGTCGCCCAGCGCCGGCAGCACCATGCCCGGCCCGGTTGCGGCCAGGGCGGTGGCGCAGATTGCACCAATGGTCATCCCAAGGAGCATGTGGCGATCTGGCAGGTTCATGGTTTCTTGTCCCGTTTTGAAGCGGTGCCGTCTGGCGGGTTAACGCATCAGAAACCATAGGGAGCCCGGACGGGCAAAGTTAACTTCTTCTAAAGGTTAACGGAACTTGTCAAATTGCGATGGCTTCGAAGCTCGCGATGAACCGGTCATGAGCCTCACGCGTGGGCCAGGGGCGGATCAGACGGTCGAATTGCTCGACGTCAAAAGCTGGGACGCTGGGTTCGCCGAAGAACTTGCGGGCTTCGGATTCGGCGAAGCCGGCCAGATGAAGGGCTTCGAAATACGCCGCTTCCCGGTCGGCCTTTTTGATCTGCCGAGACAGGGTGGCGCTGGGTGCCGCTGGGAGGGAGAACCTCAGGTAAATAGCTGATAGTAGACGGTTTTCGACGTCCTTGTAGTTGCCGCCCATGGCGGCCTTGAACGGCGAGATGATGTCGCCCATGACGTATTCCGGGGCGTCGTGGAGCAGCGCTTGAAGCTGCGAGATGGGGTCGCTGTCGGGCTGGTGGGCCCGGAAGAGTTCGAGCACGAGAACCGAGTGTTGGGCGACCGAGAAGGGGTAGTCTCCCTGGGTCTGGCCGTTCCAGCGCGCCACGCGCGCGAGCCCGTGGGCAATGTCGGACAACTCGACGTCCATGGGCGAGGGATCGAGAATATCGAGACGACGGCCAGACAGCATGCGCTGCCAAGCACGTGCACTGAGCCGCGCCATATGTGCCCCAAAACTGTTCCCGGACTGATGTACGGCGACGCTACTCTTCGGCTACCGATTCGCCAAATTTGTATGTTGCCCAAGCAGGAAGCGTGAGCGTAACAGCTTGATCGGACACGGTAACAGCAGCAGGATCGGTGATGCGGTCGAGACGGAGGATGGCAATTGCCTGGCCCTCGACGACCTGGCCGATTGTACCAGCTTCCCGACCACCGCTGATAAGTGCGGTGCCGCTCGGCGCCTGGACGCCTGAGACGATCACCGGCCGACGGCGAGCGGTGCCGCGATGTTTCATGCGGCTGACCACCTCCTGGCCGACATAGCAGCCTTTGGAGAAGTCGATGCCGTCAGCCAGATCCATGCCGATGTCGTGGGCGAAAGTATCGTTAGCGGGAAAGTCATTGCCCTGGTGGGCAATGCCAGCCGCGATGCGTGTTGTCTGATAGGCGGTGTCGTCCTGCACCCAACCTGCACTGGCTTCAGCCGGCGCGACAACGCGCCAGCCCAGTTGCACCGGGCCCAGGCGATCCTTGTGAGCAATCGTGCCGGGCGCGGCATCGGGTGAGAAGCCGACACAGTGGCTCTCCCGCAAATCAGCGATGTCGACCTTGGCCCGCAACCGATACATCTTCATGCGTTTGAAGAAATCATCGGCCACCGACTGATGCACATCGAGCCACAGGGCGTCATCCGCCCAACCAGCAAGCCCTTCTGCAAGTATCTTGCCTTGCGGGGACAGCAGGGCCCACCAGACAGCCATCTCATCCGCCCGCGCAGGAATATGGCCCGTCACCACGTCGTTGAGGAGTCGGTGGGCTTCGGGACCGGAAAAGCGGAAGAGAGCACGGTCAGCGCGCAGGACGGTGGCCATCAGGCACTCCAAAACAGAGGTTCCCGCGGTCGCGGGGATCACCCGGAGGGTGGGATGGACAGGCAAGCCCAGTAGCTTTTAGAACCGGGCGCAGTGAACCGAGCCGGGACCCGAAACATGGCGCAGTACGACACGATTTTCAAGAACGCCACGGTGGTCAACCAGGACGGCGAGGGATTGGCTGATATCGCGGTGCGCGATGGCCGGATCGCTGCCATTGGGTCGGTGGGAGCGGCCGCTGCTGAAGTGGTGGACTGCAAGGGGCTCCACATCCTGCCCGGGGTCATCGATACGCAGGTGCACTTCCGCGAGCCAGGCCTGACGCACAAGGAAGACCTTGAGTCGGGCTCATTGTCGGCTGTGATGGGCGGTGTGACCGGGGTCTTCGAGATGCCCAACACCAATCCGCTGACGACGAGCCGCGAGACCTTCGAAGCCAAGATTGCGGCCGGCACCAATCGCATGCATTGCGACTTCGCCTTCTATATCGGCGGTACGCATGAGAATGTCGGCGAGTTGGCGGAACTCGAGAGGCTGCCTGGTTGCGCGGGGATCAAGGTCTTCATGGGCTCATCCACCGGCTCGCTGCTGGTGGCGGATGACAATGGCGTGGAAGCCATCCTACGCGCCATTTCCCGGCGTGCCGCCTTTCATTCGGAAGACGAATACATGCTGGAGGAGCGAAAGGATTTGCGGGTGCCGGGCGACCCGTCCAGCCACCCGGTCTGGCGCTCGCCGGAAGTGGCACTGAGCTGCACCGAACGCCTTGTCGGGCTTGCCCGCAAGACCGGTAAGCGCATCCATGTGCTTCATATCTCCACAGGTGAGGAGATCGCCTATCTCGCCGACCACAAGGACGTGGCGAGCGTCGAGGTGACGCCGCATCATTTGACGCTGGATGAAACGGCCTATGAGCGGCTGGGCACCTATGCCCAGATGAACCCGCCGGTCCGTGACAAGGCGCATCGCGAAGCAATCTGGGGCGGGGTGGCCAGCGGCGTCGCCGACATCTTGGGCTCTGACCATGCCCCGCATACCCGCGAGGAAAAGGACCATCCCTATCCGGCCTCGCATTCGGGGATGACTGGCGTTCAGACGCTGGTGCCGATCATGCTGGATCATGTGAATGCAGGTCGGCTGAGCCTGCAGCGCTTTGTCGATATGACCAGTGCTGGCCCCAACCGGCTGTTCGGAATCGCGCGCAAGGGACGGGTTGCTGTCGGGTACGATGCGGATTTCACGATAGTCGATCTCAAGCGACGCGAGACGATTACCAATGACTGGGTCAAGAGCCGTGCCGGCTGGACGCCCTATGATGGGGTGACGGTAACGGGCTGGCCAGTGGGCACGATCGTCCGCGGGCGGACGGTGATGTGGCAGGGGGAACTGGTGACCCCATCCGTTGGGCAGCCGATGCGGTTCCTCGAAGCGCTGCCGGCGCGGTAGGGAACAGGGGTTCCCGCTTTCGCGGGAATGACACCGGTGGTGCAGGAAGGTCTAGGCGGCTTACTGCAGTACGCGGTCGAGATTGTATTCGCCCGAGCGGATGCGGTCGGGCAGCATGGACATGAGCTCGGCGGTGGCTTCATCGCCATGCATTTTCACAAAGGTGGCAAGGGCGGCAAAGAGCGAGGCGTGAGCCAGGGCTGCCGTCTGGACGCCGTCTTCCTCCGCGTCGTTCCAGGCATCGGCGAGATATTCAAGCGCGAGCTGGCGCTCGCCATGATCGCGGTCGAAGGAGGTAGCCCCTGCGGAGGGCCGGAACGTGGTTTTTGTAGCAGACATGACCGATGGGGTAACACGGCCACACACTGGAGGGGCATGGGAAATGACCCAAAGGTTAACAGTCGATAGACATTTTGAACGGACTGGCTGTTATTCCGCAAAGCGTGTGTGAATGTCCCGCGCCGTCTGCGCTGCCTCGGCCAAAAGGCGGGTCAGGGCCTCACGCGCCGACGGGGTGCAGGCGCGGTGGAACCGCGCATAGGCGGTGTAGCCGGTGTTGAAGGCGCCCGCGAGGCGCTGTCGGCGATCGTCATCGGGTTCGTCGAGGTCGATCAACTCGGCCATCTGGGTCCGCCAGTCCTGTCCCGCGCTCTCACACAAGGGCTGGAGGAAATACAGGCTGCCCATGATCTCGGCCAAACGCTCCATTTGCCGCTGATAGGGCGGGTCAATGGCCCAGGCTGCACTCGTGCTGCACAAGAAGGCCAGGGCAATGGCGATGGTCTTTAGCTGTCGCAAACTATTCTTCCGCTTCGGTGCCCCAGGGCTCTCTATCAGCTTTGCCCCAGCACTGCGAAGGCCTTCGCAAGGACGTCATCGAGGCGGCTGGTGGTGCGCAGCGCCGGAAGGGCATCGCGCGACATCCATTTGTGGTCAGATATCTCGTGAGAGGGCCGAATGGTTCCCGAGAAGTCAAAGCTGGCGAATACGGCCAGCCGGTATTCGGCATCGCGACCCAGCGACTGCACCAGAACGGGACGCAAATTGCGCACCTGAATGCTCAACTCCTCGGCCACCTCGCGCGCGGCGCAGTCCTCAATGGTTTCGCCGGGCTCAGCCCGGCCGCCGGGCAAAGTCCACAGATGCTGGTAAGGCGCATAGGCGCGCTTAATCAGGAGCACCTTGTCATTGCGGATGAGCGCGACGCTCGCAGCGTTGGGTATGTCGGTCACGAGGAAGGTCCGTTTGCGATTCGGCTGGCGGCACATTACCTCTAGCCCAGAACGAAGGAGACGCCCATGTGCGGCCGCTATGCGTCCACGCTTCCGCCCGAGCAGATGGCCGAACTGTTCAAGCTGCTCAACCAGCTTGAGATGGTGCCGCGCTACAATATCGCGCCCACTCAGCCGGTCGTCGCCATCTGGGAGGAAGCGGCTCGGCGGGAGGCGCACTTCGCCCGCTGGGGGCTGGTGCCACGTTGGGTGAAGGACCCGCGGGAGTTCCCCTTGCTCGTCAATGCAAGGGTCGAGACCATGGCCGAAAAGCCGGCCTTTCGCGACGCGCTCAAGCATGGTCGCTGCATCATCCCGGCGAGTGGCTATTATGAATGGCACACCGGGCCCGACAAGAAAAAACAGCCCTATTACATCACCCATGCCGATGGCCGGCCCATGGCGCTGGCGGGCCTCTATGCCACCTGGGTGGGGCCTGAGGGCGAAGAGATCGACAGCATCGCCACAATCACCGTACCGGCCAACCAGCAGCTTTCGGAGGTGCATGACCGCATGCCGGCAATCCTGGAGGGCGATGCCATCGAGCAGTGGCTCGATGTGCGCAGCGTCAGCGCCAGGCACGCCAACCAGTTGGCCCTGCCGCTCGAAGATGGAGCGCTCAAGTTCCACCCGGTCTCGACGCGGGTCAATTCAGCCCGAGATGATGATCCGGGTTTGGTCGAGCCGGTGGCCCTGGAGAAGCCGGAGCCGCCGCAGCCGAGAAAGAAGGTGGCGGGCGGCGGCGCGCAGATGGATTTGTTTTAGAGACTTACCTCCGATGAGACTGTGGGAGCGGATGAAACTGCAGCAGAAGCGGCAGCCGCTACACCCCGATGCCGAAATAGCCGAGCGCATCACCCATGGCGTCTTCCTCGTAGCCGAGATGGGAGAGGAGCACGCGCTCAAGCGCCTCATAGACGCCCTTGGCGTCTTCGAAATGGGCGCGGGTCGGGTCGGCGGCGAGGGTGTTGAGAGCGGCAACGAGCCGCTCGAGCAATTCATGCACCACCACATGTTCGGCGCGCAGCCGGTCGGCAATGGCCTTGAAGGCTTCGCCCTGTTCGGCCAGGGCCGGGAAGATTGCATAATCCTCGATGGAATGGTGGGTGTTCACGATCATGCAGTGCTGGCCGCACAGATTGCCGAAGCGGCGGTAATTGGTGACCATGGCGAGGTCACCAGTTTCGGCGGAGATCTCTTCGGGTGAGACCGTGCCGGCCGAGGCGCGCTCGATCAGCTTGCCTAAGGAGGCCATATTGCTGCGCAGATGATCGTGGATCATCTTGAGGTGCTGTCCCGGCGCGCGCTGCGCTTCGGTCAAGCCCTCAAGTTGAGGCGGCTGCGGACGGGTGGCGTCGTCGAGAAACTGGATATCGTCAAGCATGGCGCCTAAATGGGCCAGTGTGCCGCCAGCATCAAGACGGCACAAAAAGGTGACTGGGCTCAACCCAGCATCTTACCCGGATTGAGGATGCCGCGTGGGTCGAGTGCACGCTTTATGGACCCCATCATCTCGAGGGCAACGGGGTCCTTGACCTGGCGCAGCAGGGCGACCTTGAGCTGGCCGATCCCATGTTCGGCCGATACCGAGCCGCCCAGGCGCAGGACGACCTCATAGATTGCCTCGTGCACTTTCTCGTCCCACTCGGCCATGAAGGTCTTGCCGTCAGCACCCACCGGCTGGCTGAAGTTGAAGTGGATATTGCCATCGCCCATGTGGCCGAAGGGGACGGGCCGAATGCCGGGAACAAGCCGTTCGACGGCGGCGCTGCCTTCGGCGATGAGCTGGGGAATGGCGGCGATGGGCACGGATACGTCGTGCTTGATGGACGCGCCTTCCTTGGACTGCACCTCGCTCATCTGCTCGCGGAAGGACCACATGCGGGTGCGATCGGCCAGCGATTCGGCAAAGACGGCATTGGCGATCAGCTCGCGCTCGAAGCCGGTTTCGACCGCAGCTTGCAGGGCGCCCGGCGCGGTGCCGGCCATCCGGGTGATCTCGATTAGGGCGTACCAGGGCGAGGAGCCGGCGGTGGGATCGCGATCGAGCATGCCGTGGCGCAGCTGGAGTTCGAGCCCGATGTCCGGAATGATCTCGAAGGCGT
The DNA here is from genome assembly GCF_030177755.1 of Devosia sp. RR2S18. Lineage (NCBI taxonomy): Bacteria > Pseudomonadati > Pseudomonadota > Alphaproteobacteria > Hyphomicrobiales > Devosiaceae > Devosia > Devosia rhizosphaerae. The sequence continues at coordinate 3,294,907 of NZ_CP126539.1, read as the reverse complement.
TGAGGCGGCCGCCAAGGCGCTCGCGCAGGAGCTGGAAGAGCTCGAGCGCGGCTTCCGGGCCCGCGATATTGACCAGAGTGGTCTCGTAATCCTCGGGCCTGGGGAAGATCTTGAGCGTAGCCGCTGTAATGATGCCCAGCGTGCCTTCGGCGCCAACCAAGAGATCCTTGAGATCGTATCCAGTATTGTCCTTCTTGAGCGAATTGAGCCCCTGGTAGAGCCGGCCGTCGGCGAGCACGGCTTCAACGCCAATGGTGAGTTCGCGGGCATTGCCATAGGCCAAGACGTTGACGCCGCCGGCATTGGAGGAGAGCACGCCCCCCACGCGGGCCGAGCCTTGCGACGCCAGCCACAGCGGGAACATTGCGCCTTGCGCTTCGGCGGCACGGTGGGCGTTTTCGAGGATCACGCCGGCCTCGGCCGTCATGGTGCCCGCAGCGATGTCGATGCTACGGATGGCATCGAGCCGCGCGAGACTGACGATGACCTCGTCACCCCGCAGCGGGACCTGCGCGCCGACCAGCCCCGTATTGCCGCCCTGGGGAATGAGGCCGACGCCGCTTTCATTGGCCCAGCGGGCGATCGCCTGCACTTGGGCAACCGAGCCTGGGAGGGCGATGGCCGCGGCGGGCGTATGGAAGCGGCGGCGCGGCTCGTTGAGATAGGTGCCCATCTGCGCGCCCTCGCCGATCACCGCATTGGCGCCGAGGAGACTGGTGAGCTGGGCGATGATATCGGCGGGTAAAAGGGGCATGGGAAAACCGCTCCTCAAGAAGGCAGGAAACGGGCGCTGAACTTGCCCGTTACTGGTGGGATGTGCCACAACCGGCCCAACGTTGCCAGCAAGGGATAACAAGAATGACCACTGGATTGATGGCAGGCAAGCGCGGCCTGATCATGGGGCTCGCCAACAATCGCTCCATCGCCTGGGGCATCGCCAAGCAGCTGCACGCCCAAGGCGCCGAAATGGCGTTCTCCTATCAGGGCGAAGCGCTCAAGCGCCGGGTCGAGCCGCTGGCCGCCGAGGTCGGGTCCGATTTCCTGGTCGAGTGCGACGTCACCAACGATGCGGCCATGGACGAAACCTTCCGGCAGATCGAGGAGAAGTGGGGCAAGCTCGACTTCCTCGTCCACGCCATCGGCTTTTCCAACAAGGACGAGCTCGAAGGCCGCTATATCGAGACCAGCGCCGACAATTTCGCGCTGACCATGAACATCTCGGTCTATTCCTTCACCGCCGTCGCCAAGCGCGCCGAAAAGCTGATGAGCGAAGGTGGTTCGCTGCTGACGCTGACTTACTACGGCGCGGCGAAATATGTGCCGAACTACAATGTGATGGGCGTAGCCAAGGCAGCGCTGGAAGCATCGGTGCGCTACCTCGCGGTGGATCTGGGCAAGCAGGGGATTCGCGTCAACGCCATTTCGGCGGGCGCGATCAAGACGCTGGCGGCTTCGGGCATTGCCGGGCTGCGCGATATGCTCCATTGGCAGGAAGCCAATTCGGCGCTGCGCAAGAACGTCTCGATCGACGATGTGGGTGGCGCGGCCACATACCTGCTGTCCGATCTGGCGGGTGGCGTCACCGGCGAAATCCACTACGTTGATGCCGGTTTCAACGTCGTCGGCATGAAGCTGCTCGACGATGCGGCACCACAAGCCGGCCAATAGGCGGGCACAGCGAACGGACCAGATATGACCACGACTTGGCCGGACTTCTACTTCGCCCGCCATGGCGAGACCGACTGGAATCGCGAGCAGCGCTATCAGGGCAGCCGCGATATTCCGCTCAACCGTACCGGCCAGTTGCAGGCGGATGCCAATGGCATCCTGCTGCGGCAGTTGCTAGAGCAGGATGGCGTCAATCCCACCACGCTCAACTGGTTCGCTTCGCCGCTCAGCCGGGCCTCCGAGACCATGGACCGGATGCGCGCGGCCTTCGACGTCGAACTGCCGCCGGTGATCAAGGATAGGCGGCTGATTGAAATCTCCTTCGGCACGCTTGAAGGTCGGCTCCATTCGGAGATCGATCGCGAGCACGCGCGGGCACCCGGCGAGCGGGACGAGAGCTATTGGGGCTTTCGGCCCGAGGGTGGAGAGAACTATGACGACGTGGCGGCGCGTCTGCTCGATTTCGCCCGCGAGCTGACGCATCATTCCGTAGTGGTCGCTCATGGCGGGGTGCTGCGTGTGCTGCGGCACCTGATCGAGGGAACGCCCCGCGCCGAGGTGCTGAACTGGCCACCGCCGCAGGGCGTGGTGGTGCGGTTCATGGGCGGCGGCATGACCCTGCATGCCGCAGAGAACATCTGGGAAGAGATCGACTGATTGACCCGCCCGGCTGCGGCCCCTAGAAAACCCGCGTAATTGGGGCCGCACCATGTCGTTCAATACCTTCGGACATCTCTTCCGCTTCACCACCTGGGGCGAGAGCCACGGCCCCGCATTGGGCGTCGTGGTGGACGGTTGCCCCCCAGGCCTGCTGCTGACGCCCGAAATGATCCAGCGCGATCTGGATCGGCGCAAGCCGGGCCAGTCCAAGTTCACCACGCAGCGGCGCGAGGAAGATCAGGTAATCATCCTCTCCGGCGTCTTCGAGGATGAACGTACCGATGGGCCCCGCACAACTGGAACGCCGATCTCGCTACTGATCGAGAACACCGACCAGCGCTCCAAAGACTATGCTGACATTCGTGACAAGTACCGTCCGGGCCACGCTGATTATACCTACGACCAGAAGTACGGCGTCCGGGATTATCGCGGCGGTGGTCGGACTTCCGCCCGCGAGACGGCAGCGCGTGTCGCAGCGGGCGCTGTGGCGCGGCAGGTGTTGGGGGGCGTAACGGTGCGCGCTAGCCTTGTGCAAATTGGCCCGCACAAGATCGACTACGATAATTTTGATTGGGACCAGGTGGGCCAAAACCCCTTCTTCTGTGCGGACCCCACGGCCGCCGAGATGTGGGCCGACTATCTCGACGGCATCCGCAAGGACGGCAATTCCGTTGGCGCGGTGATCGAGGTGGTGGCGGAAGGCGTGCCCGCCGGGTGGGGTGCTCCGATCTATAGCAAGCTGAGCGCTGATCTGGCCTCGGCGATGATGAGCATTAATGCGGTTAAGGCCGTGGAGATCGGAGCCGGCTTCGAAGCGGCAAGCCTAACCGGCAGCGAAAACGCCGACCAGATGCGCGCAGGCGAAGGGAAGCCCTACTTCCTATCCAACCAGGCGGGCGGCATTCTCGGCGGCATCTCCAATGGTGATCCGATTGTCTGCCGCTTTGCGGTCAAGCCGACCTCCTCGATCCTCACCTCGCGACAGACGGTGACCACGCAGAACGAGGATGCTGATATTGTGACCAAAGGTCGGCATGACCCCTGCGTCGGTATCCGCGCGGTGCCGGTTGGCGAGGCAATGATGGCGTGCGTACTGGCAGACCATTATCTCAGGCATCGCGGACAGACGGGGCGCGAGGGCGCCGTGGGGTTCGAGCGAAACTGAGGGAACCCTCCCTCCTGGCCTTCCCCTGAGTGGGGAGGACTCGTGTGTTGGGTGGGGTGACATCTAAACCCAACTCGCCGATCGCCCCCTCCCCCTGATAGGGGGAGGTTAGGTGGGGGTACTGGCAGTGTAGCTAGGTGCCGCGCCCGAACACCAGGACGGTTTCCTGATTGCCGTCACCGCCGCTGATGGGGGAGGGGATGGACAGAAGTTTTTGAAATCCGTGTATCTCCACAAAGGCGATGACCTCGGCCAAGGCGCGCTCGACCGCGGCTTGGTCGGTGACGATACCACCCTTACCCACGTTTTCGCGGCCGACCTCGAATTGCGGCTTGAACAGGATTACTGCTTCGGCGGCAGAACTGCAGAGAGCTAGTGGTGCGGCGAGCACCTTGGTCACCGAGACGAAGCTCACGTCGGAAACCACCAGGTCGATCGGCTCGGGAATGTCCTCTGCCGTAAGATCCCGCGCGTTGACGCCTTCCATGCTGACGATGCGATCACTGCCGCGCAACCGCTGGTGCAATTGATCGTGGCCGACATCAACCGCATAGATGCGGCGGGCGCCACGCTCCATCAGGACCTGCGTAAAACCGCCGGTCGAGGCGCCGACATCGAGACAAATCTTGCCGGAAACCTCAATATTGCGAGCGTCCAGGCCCGCGATCAGCTTGAGTGCTGCACGCGATACATAGTTGGCAGCGGGGTCGCTGAGCGCGACTTTATCGGCGTGGCCCACCATCTGGTTGGGCTTGATCGCAGGGGCACCATTAATGGTGACCGTGCCGCGCTGGATGGCGTCACGGGCCCGGGCTCGGCTGGGAACAAGGCCACGCTGCTCAAGCGCCAGATCGAGTCGGATGCGGTCGCTCACCGCTCCACCAACCGACGAACCTTGGCAACGGCCGTGTCGCGGGCTTCTTCATAGGCGATCGTGCCCTCGAAGGAACCGTCGGCGTCGATGAGGAAGGTCGAAGCGGTATGGTTGACCAGATAATAGGGGTCATTCGGCTCGCCCGCCTTTTCCGAGAAGGCGCCGAAGGCGGCCTTGACGTCTTCGGTCTGGTCGGCATCACCGACGAGGCCAATGACTGAAGGATCGTACCCTTCGACATAGCTCTTGACCACATCGAGGGTGTCGCGCTCAGGATCGACAGTCACAAAAATGATGCGCAACTGCTCCGGTGTCAGGCCCAGTTCCTGCCGGATGGCCGTGGTCTCGGCTAGTGTGGTCGGGCAGACGTCGGGGCAGAAGGTGTAGCCGAAAAAGACAAGGCTCGGCGCGCCACGCAGATCTTCCTGCGTGAAGGTGCCGCCTTGCGTCGAGGCAAGCGCAAATTCCTGCCCGGTGAGACCAAGGGGCCGCGCGGGCGGGCGAAACAGGTACAACGCGGTGGCGGCAACGGCCACGACCACCACCAGGCTCCACAGCACGATGCGGAAAGTGCGCAGCGATTTGGCGGCCATGGAGCTCAGGCGTCCAGCGGTTCGGTGCCGGTGGCACGGCCGTCGCGCGACAGCGTGATCTTCTCGATCCGCGCCTCGGCAGTCCGCAGCAGCGTTTCGCAATGAGCCTTTAGCGCTTCGCCGCGCTCATAGATGGCGATCGACTCAGCCAGCGGTGCGCGACCCGATTCCAGCTTGCCGACGATTTCCTCGAGTTGCTGCAGTGCAGCTTCGAAGGTCAAGGTCTTGACGTCATCATTGTCGGCCATTGCAGAATTCCTATTCGTCGAGGCGCCCCACTGCGCCATCCATCAGCATGGCGACGTGATGGGAAACTCCGCCAGCCAAGCCCTTGAGGTCATACCCACCTTCCAGCAGCGAGACAATGCGGTTGCCGCAGCAACGGTCAGCGACATCTATCAACTTCCCTGTGAGCCAGGAATAGTCGGCAGCCTGCCAATTGAGCTGCGCCAGAGGGTCGCGTTCGTGGGCATCGAAGCCGGCCGAGAGCAGGATCAGGTCTGGCGAGAAATCGATGGTCGCCGGAATGATGCGGGTGAGATAGGCATCCCGCATCTCGGCACCGCCGGTACCGCTTTCGAGCGCGACGTTGACGATGTTGCCCGCGCCAGTCTCGCGCGGATGGCCGGTACCGGGGAAAAGCGGCATCTGGTGGGTAGAGGCATAGAAGACGGTGGGATCGTCCGCAAAGATATCCTGCGTGCCATTGCCGTGATGCACGTCGAAATCGATGATGGCGATGCGCTCCGCACCATATTTGCGCTGCGCCTCGCGGGCGGTGATGGCAATCGTGTTGATGAGGCAAAAGCCCATCGGCGCCGCGCGTTCGGCATGGTGACCGGGCGGACGAATGGCGCAAAAGGCGTTGTCGACCTGGCCAAGGAGAACCGCATCAAGGGCGTCGAGCGCGCCCCCGAGGCCGGCCGTCACGACGTCCAGCGATTTGGGGCAAATGAAAGTATCGCCGTCGATCTGACCCATGCCTTCGGCGGGCCGAGCATTGCGAAGCCTCTGCAAATAGCTGGAATCGTGCACCAGTTCGGCCAGCATCAGGTCTCCCGAAGGAGCGCTGCGGCGGACCAGACGGTCAAAGCGCGGGCGCGCCAGCGCTTCCTCGACGGCCTCGATCCGCTCGGGTCGTTCAGGATGGCCGGGTGGCGTGTGGTGATCGGCGAAGTTCGGCTGGCTGACGAGAAGCGTGGTCACGGTGTACCTTGATCTCCGGGCTGTCGCTGGCTTCGTCTTGACGCCGCAAACAGGCATTGTCAAACAACTGCCATGAACATGAACGCTTCCCAAACGCCAGATGAACCGAAAACAGTTGCAGCAGCAGCCCAGATCATTGCCTCGGGGCGGCTTTGCGCCTTCCCCACCGAGACTGTCTATGGGCTGGGTGCCGATGCCACCAATGCCGATGCGGTTCTGGCGATCTACGAGATCAAGGGGCGACCGCGGTTCAATCCACTGATCATCCACTGCGCCAGCGTAGAGATGGCAGAGCGACTGGCGGTGTTTTCGCCGCTGGCCCGAAAAGTCGCCGAGCTTTGGCCCGGACCACTAACACTGGTGCTCCCGGCTAGGCCCGACAATGGCTTGCCCGATGTGGCGACGGCGGGCCTCGACACCGTGGCGCTCCGTATCCCTGACCATAAGCTGGCGCTGGAGCTGATCGAGGCTGTTGGCAAGCCACTGGCCGCTCCCTCCGCCAACCCGTCCGGCCGGCTTTCGCCGACCACCGCCTACCAGGTGCGGCTGGGCTTTGGTGGGCGCGTGCCGGTGCTCGATGGCGGGGCATGCCGGGCGGGGGTGGAATCGACCATCATCCGCGTGGAGGGCGATCGGCTGGTGCAGTTGCGGGCCGGGGCAATTTCACGCGAGGACATGGAGCTGGCGCTCGGCGTACGGGTCGAGCAGGTCGAAAAGGATGGGGAAATCGTGGCGCCAGGGATGTTGGTAAGCCACTACGCTCCCGCCGCGCTGGTGCGGCTTAACGTGACCGAGCCGGGGCCGGGCGACGCTTATCTGGCCTTCGGGCCCACGCCGAAATTCCCTGGGCCGATGCGCAATCTCTCGCCCAGCGCGGATCTGCGCGAGGCCGCGCAGAACCTCTTTGCCATGCTGCACGAACTCGATGCCGACGGGGCCCGGACGATTGCCGTCGCTCCCATTCCGGCAGAAGGGTTGGGCGAGGCGATCAACGACCGGCTGGAGCGGGCAGCGGCGCCCCGGCCCTGACAGGCGGGGCGCTATGAGCTAGTCGCGGACGCTGTAGGGCTTTTGATCCCGCATGAAGCGGGCCAATGCCTCGAGGTCCGGATCGCCGCCCGCGGGCAGCACCACGCGCAGGTTTACGTAGAGATCACCGTTGCCATAAAGGCCCTTGCCCTTGAGGCGGAGCGCCTTGCTGGTATCGACGCCCGGCGGCAGGTTGAGCTCCACCGAACCATCCAGCGTCGGCACGCGTACCTTGGCCCCGAGCACCGCTTCATAGAGGGTAATCGACACATCGGTGCGCAGATCGGCACCGTCGCGGCGGAACTGCTTGTTCTTTTCGAAGCGAATGGTGACGAGGGCATCGCCATCTTCCCCAAAGGGGCTGGGCGATCCCTGGCCCTTGAGGCGGATCTGCTGGCCCTCCTCGACCTTGTCGGGGAGCTTGACCGAGAGCACCTTGCCCGAGGGCATGCGCACGGGAATCGAAGCGCGCTTGTGCGCGTCTTCGAGCGAAATGGTGGCGTTGACGACGATGTCGTCGCCTTTCATGCTCCCGCGTCCACCCGTTCCGGTAGCAGTCCCGGCGAAGGGGTCCCATTGGCCCCCACCGGTCGGCCCTCGGCCGGGGCCACCGCCGCCGCGCGGCTGCCCGCCAAAGCCGCTCATGAACTCCTTGAGGATGTCCTCGGCGGAAAAACCGCCCTGCGTCGAGCGGGCGCCATGGGCGGCACCGCCACCGAACCCACCAGCACCAAAACCGGCGAATTTGGGGTTGCCGTCGGCATCTATCTCGCCCCGATCAAACTGGGCGCGCTTGGCCTTGTCGTTGAGCAGGTCATAGGCATTGGTCGCCTCCGCAAATTTCGCGTGGGCGGTGGGATCATCTGGGTTCTGGTCGGGGTGATACTTCTTAGCCAGCTTGCGGTAGGCGGACTTGATATCCTTTTCGCTGGCCGAACGGGATACCCCGAGCACGGCATATGGATCGCGCATCTGGTCCTATCGATTCTCATCGTGAGGGGCGTTGCTTCGCCCGGTTTTCCCGTCCTATATGGCGACGCCCCCCCGCCTTGTCCAGTTTTGCACCAAAAGCCACCAAAGGAAGGGTGATCCCCGATGCTGCAGACCCTCACCGAACGTCTGTTCGACGATGGAGATCGTTCCGACCTCGACCCCTATGCCGTGTTCGAGGAATGGTTTGCGCTGGCGAAAGAAGCCGAGCCGAACGATCCTCACGCCATGGCGCTGGCGAGTGTCGACGAAGCGGGGCTGCCCGATGTGCGCATGGTGCTGCTCAATGCGCGCGATGCCCGTGGCTTCTGCTTTTTCACCAATTTCGAAAGCGAGAAAGGGCGCCAATTGCTGGCTCACCCAAAAGCGGCGATGGTGATGCACTGGAAGTCGCTGCGGCGGCAGGTACGCATGCGCGGGCCCGTGGAAGTGGTGAGGCCCGAGGAGGCTGATGCCTATTTCTCCAGCCGCCCGCCCGGGAGCCGCATCGCGTCAACGGCTTCGGCGCAGTCGCGGCCACTCGAGAGCAAGCAGGTGCTGCTGGACCGAGTGGAGGCGCTGACCCAGTCGGTGAGGGAGGGCGAGGCCCTGCGCCCGCCGCACTGGTCGGGGTTCCGGTTGATGCCAACCAGCATCGAGTTCTGGAAGGACGGCCAGTTCCGCCTCCATGACCGGGTCCGCTTCACCCGCGAGGGTGACGGCTGGACGAGCACCCGGCTCTACCCTTGATCGGCGGAGCCGTTCTATACCAGTGGAACGTTCTGCCCCTATTGACGTCACCTCAACTACTCACTTCCCTCCGGGCCGATAAGGCTCCCGAATAGAACAGGCGACGGCTCCGTTTGCGCATTCTGATCAAGACTTCGAAATGGGCCATTTGGGCGCAGCGGCTGGGCAGCCTGGCCGTGCCGTTGGTGATCATCCCGGTTTTGCTGCACCGGCAGCGTCTGATGACCAGCGACATCTTCATTCCAGCAGCCCTGCTTGCCGGAGCGGTGGCGGCGCTCGCCGTCCTTTGGGGCCTCATTGCCCTCGTCCATATCTGGCGCTCGGGTGATCTGGGGTGGGGCAAGGCGCTTGGTGGGCTGTTTCTGGGCCTTTTATGTCTATTGCCCTATGGCTGGTTCGGCAGCCTGGCCATGCGCTATCCGCCCGTGACCGATATCGCCACGGCAGAGCGCCGGATCATGCCTTTGGTGTTTGAGCCTGGCACAGTTGCCATGCCGTCCCCACAGGTGCTGCCCGCAACCTTGCGCGCGCAGGTTTTCCCAAATGTTGAAACGCGTCGCTATCCCCTGGGTGTGGCCCAGACCTATGCTCTGGTGGAGCAGATGATTGCCGAGCGCGGTTGGGACGTACGCCTGGTCAGCCCTTCCGGGGAGCCGGATGCAGCACGCATCAACGCGCAGATCATGACCATGCTGGGCTGGCGTGAGGAGGCCGTGCTGCGGGTCGAAGGCAGCGCAACCGAGTCGACGGTGGACATGCGCTCGGTGTCGCTGCACGCGGTACATGATTTCGGGAGCAATGGTACGCGCATCGAAGAGTTTTTGGTGGCGCTCGACGATCAGGTCACCACCTTGCTGCGCGACACACCTGAATCAGACCTGCCGCCTGAGCCGGAACCCGACTAGCGGCCGATGCGCATCCCGAAGGGGCTACGGCGTAAACGTAACAGCCCCAGCGCCCCCAGATATTCGAGATGTGCCGCGATCGTCATGCGGGCCGCCATGCGCACGGGCAGGGATTGGGCAGGGTAGATCGACTTCACCACGGCGCCGATGCTGCGGGCGCCGTGCTCGACTGCTTGGAGGATCTGCGCATTGCGACGTTCCCGGTGGGCCTTGAGAGCACGGGCGTGAGCGGGTCCGTCGCCGATTGGTCCGCCATGGGCTGGATGATAGCGCCGGTTGGGGAGGGCGATGACTTTGTCGAGCGAAGCGAAATAGTCCGCCATGGACCCATCGGGCACCGAGACCAGGGTGGAGTTCCAGCCCATCACGTGATCGCCGCTGAGCAGCATGTCGTCCCAGCCAAATGCCAGGTGGTTGGCGCAGTGTCCTGGCGTTGCATGAACAGTGATCTCCATGTCCCCGGCAATGATCGCCTCGCCATCGTGAAGAGTCCGGTCCGGCCGGAGACCCCAATCGCCTGACCGATGGATCGGATTGCGTTCCCATCGCTGCAGTGGGCGCGCTAGCCTGTGCGGTCCACCAAACCAGAGCGGAGCATCGAACGCGGCGGCGGCCGTTCGGGCCAGGGCGCTGTGATCGCGATGGGTGTGGGTGAGAATGATGCTGGCGACTTCCCGACCGCCGATGGCTCGCCGAAGGGCCTCAAGATGGCTGGCGTCCTCGGGGCCGGGGTCGATGATGGCAACCTTCTCGTGCCCGACAAGAAAGCTGTTGGTGCCCGTGAAGGTGTAGGCGCTGGCATTGGGGGCGGTGATGCGGACCAGTCCCGGCTGCACCGCAACTGCGGTGCCCGTCTGGGGATAAAAGTCGGTGTCGAATACGGGGGCAGGGGCGGGCGATGCCATTGCGCTCACTTTGGCGAGAGACTAGAAGTCGAAGCAACGGACCTTGAGCCAGCCGTAAGCCGTCTTTGGGTCGATGCAAGTATGGAAGGTATGAAATGGCTGTGACTTTGACCACGCCCAACACGCTCCTTGGCCTTGTTCAGCCCAAGAGTGATGCAGCCAAACTGGGCGCGAGCCTTGCTACGGTGGTGCTCGGCTCACTGCTGATCACGATTGCGGCAAAGATCAACGTGCCGGTCTGGCCGGTGCCGGTGACCCTGCAGAGCTTTGCCATTGCCGGGCTGGCAGCAGCCTTTGGCCTGCGGATTGGCCTTGCCACCGTTGCGCTTTACCTGACCCAGGGTGCTCTCGGGCTACCCGTCTTCGCCACCGGCGGCAGCCTGCTTTATCTTGCTGGCCCAACGGGCGGCTTCCTGCTCGGCTTCCTCGCCATGGCCGCTATCATCGGCTGGGCTGCGGACCGCGGTGCCACCGCCCGCCTGCCGATGCTGTTTGCGGTGATGTTTGCGGGTAGCGTGGTGCTCTATGGCTTCGGCTTTGCCTGGCTCCTGGCCCTTTCGGGACAGGCCGGCTGGGTTGACCAGAACAATGTGGTCGCCTCCGCCTTTGCCGGCGCCGTGCAGCCCTTCATCGTCTGGGATCTTCTTAAAATGGCCCTGGCGGCGCTGACCGTCACCGGAGCCTGGAACCTTTTCGCCCGCCGCTAACCGGCGACAGAAGAACGAAAAGGCCGGTCGTACTGACCGGCCTTTTGCGTTAGAGCGCCCGAACGGAGGGAATGACACTGTCCAAGGGCAGAATAGCTGGGTCGATGAATCGCACGCCGCTCGACCGGCACCTCTTCCGCATTTCCAACGTGCTGGCGCGAAACCTCGCCGGTGACGAGCCACGTCTCACCTTTGCGGAATTAATCGAGGAACTGGGCACCCAATCGCACATGGTGGTGATCCTATTTTTCTGCGCGCTCAACATGTTGCCCGGGCCTCCCGGATTTGGCGGCACTATCGCCATCACCATCTTCGTCCTGGCGCTGACCATGGTGCTGGGCCAGCCCATCCGGTTGCCCCGCTTTATCGGCGAGCGACGGGTGCCGCGCCGAATGTTGCAACGCACGCTCAAGCGCCTGAAAAATTTCTCGCGTCAGTTCGGGCGCGTCTCCCGCCCCCGACTAGAATTTGCCGCCGCCGAGGCATCCACCAAGCCGCTTGGCATCATCATCATGCTGATGTGCTTGCCCATGGTGGTGCCGATCCCATTTATGAATGCCATTCCCAATGTGGGCCTGACCATTATGTGCCTGTCGCGCCTCAACCATGATGGAGCGCTGATGGGGGCGGGATTTGTGGTGGGCGTGATTGGCGTGATCATCGACCTGGCTGTCATCATTACCCTTGTGACCCTGGCGATGAACGCCGGCAGCTTCTTCTAGCCCTTGCCTGCGCTGTCGTTCTGGCCATGATGGTCGGCAATGGAATGCGAATACCTGCCTTGAGCCCTAACCCCACGACCCTCGAGCGTCTGCGCCAACTCGTACCTATGGGCGGGGTGTTTCTGGGGCTAATCTTCTTCTCCCTCGCCCTGACACCCTCGCTGATCCCGCGCAATTTCGTCTTGCAGGGTATCCTCTGCGGTGTCGCCTTCGCGGCTGGTTATGGCATCGGCGCTTTCATCGAGTGGCTCTGGGGTTTCATGGGCCTCGGCTTTCCCAACAAGCGGCTGTCGCGCGCCGTGCTGATCGGCGGTCTGGCGGCCGCGGCATTGGTGGCGCTGGTCTTTCTCTGGCAATCCACCGGCTGGCAGAACGCCGTCCGCGAGATCATGGGGCTGCCCCCCGTGGAGTCCAACCAGCCGGTGTGGGTCACCATAATTGCGCTTGGGCCGGCGGCTATCCTGATCATCTTGGGAACGATCATCACCGCTGGCGTGCGGGCGGTGTCCCGGTTCTTGGCACAAGCCATCCCGCCGCGCGTGGCTCTGGTGGGAAGCCTCATCATTGTGGGGGTGCTCACCAACATCCTCATCAATGGCGTGCTTGCCCGCTCCGTGCTGAGCGCCGCCGACCGCTTCTACGCGGAGGTGGATGCCCTGGCAGGTCAGTACGAGGACCCGCCGCTCCATCCGCTGCAATCGGGCAGTGCCGCCTCCCTGATCGACTGGGACACGATCGGCCAGGAAGCGCGGGCTTATGTGGAGTCGGGACCCAGCGCCGAGGAGATCGCTGCGATCACCGGCAAGCCTGCCGTAATGCCGTTGCGGGTTTATGTCGGGTTGCGTTCGGCCGACACCGTTGACGAGCGTGCCCAGCTCGCATTGGCCGAAATGCAGCGGATCGGCGCGTTCGACCGATCGATTTTGGTGCTGATCATGCCGGTGGGTACCGGCTGGGTTGACCCGCCCGCCATCGACACGCTCGAAATGCTGCATGGTGGAGACGTCGCCAGCGTAGCGGTGCAATATTCCTATCTCACCAGCTGGCTCTCCCTGGTCTCGGAACCCGAGGTCGGCACCGACACCGCCCGAGCCCTGTTCAGCACGGTCTATCGCCACTGGACCGAATTGCCCCGCGACGGCCGCCCCAGGCTTTACCTCCATGGCTTGAGCTTGGGCGCCTACGCCTCGCAGGCCTCGGTCTCCCCTTACGCCATCCTCTCCGATCCCTTTCAGGGGGCGCTCTGGGTCGGCCCGCCCTTTGAAAGCGACGTTTGGCGCTGGGCGACCAGCAGCCGCGAGCCCGGCACGCCCGAATGGCTCCCCCAGTTCGAGGACCGTTCGGCCATTCGCTTCGTCAACCAGCATCGCGGGCTGGAAGACTACGACCAGGGCTGGGGACCGGTGCGGCTCGTCTATCTGCAATATGCCAGCGACCCGGTCGTGTTCTTCGAGCCGAGCATTCTCTATCGCCCGCCTGCCTGGCTCGAGGGTCCCAGAGCCCGGGACGTTTCACCGCTTCTGTCGTGGTACCCCGTCGTTACCTTCATGCAGGTGCTGCTCGACATGGTGCTGGCGCAAACCTCGCCCGTGGGCTTCGGCCATGTCTACGCGCCGCAGGATTACCTCGATAGCTGGGTTGCGGTGACCGCGCCGGCGGGCTGGACCGAGAGCGAACTCGACATGCTGCGGACGCGCCTTACGCGCCACGGCGATCTCACCAGCCTGAGCGGCGGTTGGTTCCGCTCGATCCCATAGAGAAGCGTCGCGGCTAGCCGGCGCGGCGGACCGGATGAAGTGGAATGACGTTGGCGACACTGGGGTGCGGCTGCGAGCGTGATCGCAGCAACTGGTGGCCAGCAGCGATGGCCTCCTCAATCTTGCCGAGGACCTGCGCCTCTTCATCGCACTCGGCGCGGAGCACCACCTTGGATTGCTCGAGCTTGTCGATCGTCCACAATAGCAGCGGGTCGGATTGGGCGGGGTCGAACATGATCGTTTCTCCCACGGTTCAGCTTCTGGGTAAGCCGTTCAAGCGGTTGATTGTTCCAATGGCATTTTATTCAAGTTTTATAGACAGTTAAATTCTGCAAGTCTACTGCAAGAGCAGGTTAGACCAGAGCGAGTGCATCGGCCATCCGGAGCAATCGCTAGGGACATCCCGCAAGGGAAAACAAAAGCCCGGCCTCCGAAGAGACCGGGCTTGATTGGTCGGAGTAGAGTGATTCGAACACTCGACCCCCTGCTCCCGAAGCAGGTGCGCTACCAGGCTGCGCTATACTCCGTCACCGGGTGCGACACGGGAATGGTGGCGGGCACAAGGCCAGCCAGTCGCGATGGGCCGGGTTATAGCCGCGACCGTGCTGCCGTTCAAGCTTTTCGCACTGCGTTTTGATGGCATTCAGGGCGTGTTGCGAAGCGCCTACAAAGCGTGTAGGAACCGCGCCAAGTTGGGGCGTCGCCAAGTGGTAAGGCAGCGGTTTTTGGTACCGCCATTCCCAGGTTCGAATCCTGGCGCCCCAGCCAGTTTCACAGACCTCTTATATTACAGAGGCTTACGGAGTGAGCGGCTCATCCGGTAGTACACGCTGGTGGTACACGTTCGCTTCCCTCCTCCGAAGTTCGAGATTCATACATACCTGGGCTCAACACGGTCAGCTTTGCTGATTGGCACGGAAGTCTCACAGTGATGACAGACTCATCCGTTGTGCGTAAATGGCTCAAGTGCTTGAGTCGACGTGATTCCTCATCGGCTCCTTTAGATAATACTGTTGAGCGTCACTGTATGCGATTTGTAGATCTATTTGCGGGGCTGGGTGGGTTCCATCAGGCACTGAGCAAGCTCGGGCATGAGTGTGTTTTTGCTTCCGAGATTAACTCAGAACTCGCAGATCTCTATCAGCAGAACTTTGGATTACGGCCTGCCGGTGACATCCGCGAGTCCTGGGAGATCGTCCCTGAGCACGACATCCTATGTGCGGGGTTTCCGTGTCAGCCCTTCTCTAAAGCTGGGTAGCAATTGGGCTTCGACTGTCCCCAGTGGGGGGATCTGTTCGATTACCTCGTAAAGATAATCGAGAGGCGGAAGCCTCGAATTCTAATGATTGAGAACGTGCCAAATTTGCTCCGCCACGCAGGAGGAGAGACGTGGAAGGCCGTGTGCGAAAGGCTGCGTGCTTGCGGATACACAATCGACTTCAACAAGCTTTCGCCGCACATGTTCGGTGTGCCACAATCCAGAGAGCGGGCGATCATCGTTGAAGATCGCTTAGGTCTTGACGGCTTCTCCTGGCCTGTTCCCACACACACAGCGGACGAGATATCTATCAGGGATGTACTAGACGAAGCGCCCGCAGACGCTCGTCCGCTGTCTGCGATGGCGCTCCAGTATCTCGAAGTTTGGCAGTTGCTGCTAGACAGGCTTCCCGTGGATGAACAGCTGCCCTCATTTCCTATCTGGGCAATGGGGTTCGGGGCGACTTACCCGTACGACACCGCGACGCCGTACTCTATCGGGTGGAGGAACCTACATGGTTTCTCTGGCGCCCTCGGTTGCTCCCTCTCTGGACTGTCCGAGGAGGAAGTCAGGGGTGCCCTTCCGGCCTATGCGCGGAGTCATGGCGAGACTTTTCCAAAGTGGAAAATTGACTTCATCCGCCAGAATAGAAGTTTCTACCGCCGCCATTCGGATCGAGCTGCGCCAGGACGGCAGGATGGTCAGCGAGCATCTACGCAACTTCGGCCGGGACCAGACCGTGTACGACCCTTGGCATTACGTGCCGGTGCTGGCCCGCAAGCCCGGTGCACTGCGCAATGGCGCTCCCTTCAAGGACTGGGTATTGCCCGCCGGCATCGCCCGCGTCAGGCGCAAGCTTGCGGGCGTCAAGGACGGCGACCGGCAGATGGTGAGCATCCTGGGCGCTGTGCTGCATGATGGACTGCCCGCCGTGGAGGCGGCCTGCAGCCAAGCGATGCGCGAGGGCGTCTGCTCGGCCGACGTCATCATCAACATCCTGTCCCGGCAGCGCGAGCCCACGGCGCCGCTGACCATCATGACCACGCCGCAGAACCTGCGCCTGCGCCAGGAGCCGCTGGTCGATTGTGCCCGCTATGACAGCCTGAGGAGGGCTATATAATGGAACGCTCCGAGATCCTGACCACCATGAGTGCGCTCAAGCTCTATGGTATGAAGAGCGCCTATGACGAGATCATCGCCACGGCGATCAAGCGCCAGCACGACCCCCAACGCGTCGTCGCCGACCTGCTTACCTCCGAGATCACTGAGAAGCAGGCCCGTTCAATCAAGTACCAGATGACCATCGCGAAGCTGCCGTTGGCCAAGGACATCGACGACTTCAGCTTCGCCGAGACCGGCATCAATGAGACGCTGGTGCACGATCTGGCCGATGGCAACTTCCTGGCGCACGAGCGCAACGTCGTGCTGATCGGCGGCACCGGAACCGGCAAGACCCATCTGGCCATCGCCATTGCCCGGGCCTGCATCCGCAATGGAGCTCGCGGACGGTTCTTCAACGTCGTCGATCTGGTCAACAAGCTCGAGGCGAGACCCGCAATGGCAAGCAGGGGCGAATGGCTGATTATATGAGCCGGCTCGACTTCGTCGTACTCGATGAACTGGGCTATCTGCCCTTCGCGCAATCCGGAGGCCAGTTGCTGTTCCACCTGGTCAGTCGCCTCTACTAGCAGACCTCGTTGATCGTCACTACCAGCCTAGCCTTTGGAGAATGGCCATCGGTCTTCGGCGACGCCAAGATGACCACCGCGCTGCTCGATCGGCTCACCCACCACTGCGACATCGTCGAGACTGGTAACGAGAGCTGGCGCTTCAAGAACCGCGTCTGACTCCCACCCGCCGATCCGGCACGGCGCCGCAAACCTGACCAGCTTCGCCGCGCCGGATCAGCTCATCACCGCTATCAGGGGTCAACATTGGACGCCGACAAGGGGTCAATGTTCCGGGCCGATTGACAGTTGTCGGCTCCAGACCCAGTACACGGCTAAGGCAGCTGGGCACCGGGACACGGCAGCCTTACGCGCCGGGGTAAGTCATAGCGAATATCTTGCCATACCACTAGGTAGCTAGCGCCTTATGGATAAGGTGCAAGGTGATCTTCAAACTCAGTCAAAGCCTGCGCCGATTCCCGCCTATGGCATCATGCCAGTATCGGTTCAGACATGCCCAACTGCAGCTGGGGAGTGGCGCCGACGCCGACAAGTTCCTCGATGATCATGCGCATGACCGGCGACTCCGTGCGGTCCAGGCGCGTCACCAGCATGTAGGGCTCGGAGCGGGTTCGCAGGGTTAATGGCAGCACGCGAATGGCAGCTGCCCATGCCCGACTTTGCCGAAGGCTCTGGCGAAGAGCCCGAAGTTGTTGGCCTGTACGTCATTGCCCCGGACGGTACGCCCTGGCGCGTCGGCTTTGCGGTTGGCAACGAGACTACCGACCACGTTACCGAAAAGAAGAATTACCTCTATCTCGCTCACGCCAAGCTGCGCTTCTGCGCCTATGGCCCAGAGCTGTTCATCGGCGACTTGCCTTCAAACCTGGTCGGCAACGTGCGTATTCTGCGTGACGGCGAAACCCTCTGGGAAAAGTCATTCCCCACAGGCGAGGACAATATGTGCCACTCCCTCGCAAACCTTGAATATCACCACTTCAAATACGATCAGTTCCTGCGCCCCGGCGATGTGCATGTGCAATTCATGGGCACTTCGGTTGCCTCGTTCGGTGACGGCATCAAGACCCAGGTTGGCGACGTCTTCGAGATCAGCATCCCCGAATTTGGTCGTCCGCTAAGCAACGCCATCTCCCTGGTGCCCTCTAAGAACGGCCTTAACCCGATAAAGTCGCTATAATCGTACTGCCCCGCATCCATTCTGCATGCGGGGCCTATCCACCGCGTGGCTGCTGCCCTTGTTTGACCCGACACATGGCGCACAACCACCTGCTACGACGTTTGTCGCGGATCGCTGCTGAGCCGGGTTCCGCAGCGTTTGCCGAGGGTCTAAACCTTCAGCGACAACAGGAGAAACCCTATGGCCTTGATCCAATACCTCACGCGTATTCAGTTCGAAGCGGGAGCCGTCTCCTTACTTTCGGATGAACTGAGGCTTCTGGGTGTGTCGCGACCCCTGGTGGTCACGGACAAGGGGATTGTTGCTGCGGGTCTGCTCGCAACCGTGCTGGCCAAATCCGGCCTTCAGCCAGATACGGCCGTGTTTGACGATACGCCGGAGAACCCGACTGAAGCCGCCGCCCATCAAGCGGTTGAACTGTTCAGGACGGCCGGCTGCGACAGCATCGTGGCGGTTGGCGGCGGCTCGGCTATTGATCTGGGCAAGGCGGTTTCGCTGCTAACAACGCACTCCGGACCGCTGGAACGCTATGCTGCCATTCTGGGCGGGGTGGACCGGATTGGTGCGAATAAGCCACCAGTCGTTGCGGTGCCGACCACCGCAGGCACCGGCAGCGAGGTCGGACGCGCGGCCCTGCTGACCCTTGAGGACGGACGCAAGCTGGGGTTCATTTCCCCTCACATGATCCCGAGCGCTGCAATCTGTGATCCAGAGCTGACGCTTGGCCTTCCACCGTATCTGACGGCGGCCACCGGCATGGATGCCATCACCCATTGTATCGAGACCTTCCTCAGCCCGCGGTTCAACCCGGTGGCCGATGCCATTGCACTCGATGGTCTCGCCCGGGCCATGAGGTGGCTTGAGATCGCCACAAGCAACGGCTCTGATGCTACGGCGCGGCGTGAGATGATGATGGCTGCCCTGCAAGGCGGCCTTACCTTCCAGAAGGGACTTGGTGCCGTACACTCGCTGTCTCATCCGCTCGGGGGACTGAAGTCGGTCAAGCTTCACCATGGGACACTCAACGCCGTGCTGCTGCCAGCGGTGCTGCGCTACAATGCGGTGGGCAGCGAAGAGAAGTATGCGCGCATCCGTGCAGCAATGGGTCTGTCAGAGCTTGCGGACATATCCGCGGAGATGGCCAAGTTCTCGCAACGGCTAGGCCTACCGGCGACGCTCGGTCAGATGGGGGTAACCGCCGACTGCTTCGACCAGATCGCCCAACATGCTGTCCAAGACCACTCGACCGCTTCCAATCCGCGGCCCGTCAGCGCACATGACTTCCGCCAAATTCTTGAGGACAGTCTGTAGGAGAGCAACTCATCGTAGCCGGCGGCGCAGCTCAAGTCTCCCGTCGCGCATATTCGCTAAACCCTAATGCCCGCAATATTAGCATCTACCGAATTCGCGCCCCTGATTGTGTTACGTACCTCAGCGCGCTACCTTTTAGTGACTCACCGGGAGAGTGAGATGTTGTGGTGAGGAGGAAGCCATTCGCAGCGTAGAGATCAAGGGTGGGCGTGACGCCATAGTTTCTGACCATTCAGAACCACGGGCAGCAGGAGACATCGTCAAGGTTAGGGTCTTGGTTGCGCCGATGTGCACGGAGTGGCAGTCCTGGCGAGAGGGTAAGCACTCCTGCGAACTTGGGCATGAGGCTGTCGGAGCGGTGGTCGATGCTGCCCAGTCCAAGCGCCTCAAGAACGGTGATCGGGTTGTGGTGATGCCGCATGCCGGCTGTGGCACTTGCCCAGCATGTCTTGCGGGCGAGCACATCCACTGCACGGAGCAACGGGACCTTTTGGCTGAGACTGGATCCTCCAGCGGGATCGGTTGCTATGCAGAATACCTGCTCAAGCCCGACTATCTGCTCCATCCAGTGCCTGACGACGTCGAGACCGATCACGCTGCCATGGCGGTGTGCGCTCTGGGGCCGAGTTTCACGGCGATGGAGCGCATGCAGGTGACCCCGTCCGACACGGTCCTCGTATCGGGATGCGGTGCAGTTGGGCTTGGAGCCATCATCAATGCCCGCATCATCGGCGCTCGGGTGGTTGCTCTGGAGCTCCATCCTTATCGCACCGAACTCGCCCGCGCTCTTGGTGCCGAACATGTTCTCGATCAGCGGGCACCCGACCTCATCGAGCAGGTGAGGGCACTCACGGGCGGCTATGGCGCCGATGCCGCGATCGAAACCAGCAACAATCCGGCAGCCCCGCCGGTGGTCCTCGAACTGCTGCGGGCGCGAGGACGGTTGGCATTCGTTACCTGGTCGGGCGAACTCCCGGTCAAGCGCATCACCGGCAAGGGCGTTGAGATCTACGGCAGCTGGCACTGGAACCACGAGCAGTTTGGTGACCGCATGATGGAGCGGGTGCGGGATGCTCGCCCGCTGCTAGACCAACTGACCACCCACCGATTTGCCCTTGCTGATGTTGCGGACGCCTTTGCTCTTCAGGAGACAGGCAGATGCGGCAAGGTGCTCCTTTATCCAGCAGGGGTGCCCGACCAGATGCCCGCGAAGCACACGGCCGAAGTGGAGCCTGCCCTATGACGTTCAGGCTCGGTGGATATGGCATCGACTACACCGGTGACCCAGAGGCTTATGCGAGAGCGCATGTAGAGTTCGGCTACAATGCCGCTTACATGCCCAGTATCAGCATCGAGAGCCGTGCCGAGATCGCTGCCATCGTCAGGGCGATGGCCGATGCGGACGTGGTCATCGCCGAGGGTGGCGCCTGGCGCAACCTGATCGCTCATGATGAGACGGTGCGAAAGGCCAACCTGGACTATGCCGTTCATCAGCTCGCTCTAGCTGATGAGATGGGTGCACGGGCCTGTGTTGCGTTCCACGGCACAGTCGGCCATGCAGGAGATCCCTGGCAGCTCAGCGACAACTACGACTATGGTCCCCATCCGGACAACCAGACGGAAGCCGGCTTTGAGCGGGCTGTTGAAACTGCCCGCTACGTGATTGATGCGGTGAAGCCAAAACGAGCCAAGTTCTCGCTCGAAATGGTTCCGTGGCTCGTGACCGACACGCCCGAGAACTACCTCAAGCTCCTCAGGGCGATCGATCGGCCGCAATTCGGTACCCATATCGATGCGGTAAACATGGTGATCACGCCGCGGCTCTATTTCAAATCCGGGCGCATGATCCGCGAGGCCTTCGAGCTCTTGGGGCCGTGGGTGGTTTCGTGCCATGCCAAAGATATCGTCATGCAGGGCGGGCCAGGAACGATCTCGTTCCATTTCGATGAGGTGCCGCCGGGCGAAGGCAATCTCGACTATGTCGCCTATGTCACCGAGATCGCACGGCTCGGGCGCGAGGTGCCGCTGATGCTGGAGCACTTCGACGTGCCTGCCTATCGGCGCGGGCTTGCCCA
Source organism: Devosia sp. RR2S18 (assembly GCF_030177755.1). Lineage (NCBI taxonomy): Bacteria > Pseudomonadati > Pseudomonadota > Alphaproteobacteria > Hyphomicrobiales > Devosiaceae > Devosia > Devosia rhizosphaerae. The sequence goes on along the minus strand of NZ_CP126539.1, from coordinate 3,273,488 downwards.
CATCAAGTCGGTGGCGCAGGCGGAGGGGATTGCTTGAGGCAAAGCCGGGCAGGGGAGGGGCGTGATACTCTTCCCCTGTGGCGCCATGTGCCTCAGTGCCCCAGATCTACATAGCGGCGCCATTTGTGCTCTTCCCGGAAACCCAGCACTTCCCTGATCTTGCGGTTCGAGATGGGAGCTTCCTGCCCCGAGATCGGACGCGTAATCGGGGTACCGGGTGCCCATTTGGCGAGAAACTCCGCAGTGGGTTGGTCGGCTGTGATCTCGTCGTTCACCGCATTGAAGACCTGAAAACCCAAACCGTCGCGCGCAACGCAAAGGTCCACCATCTGCCCGAGGTCCCGCGCATCGATATAGCTCCACGCGTTGCGTTTTCGTGATGGCGGGTGCGCGATGAAGTCCGGGAAACGATCATATTCGTGCGGCTCGACGACGTTGCCGATGCGTAGCGCATAGATGTCCGCACCTGACCGCATTGCGAAGGCTCGGGCGGTCTTCTCGTTGACGACCTTGGAAAGCCCATAGCTGTCCATGGGATCGACGTCATAGTCCTCGTCCAGCGGGAAGCTATGGTAGTCCTTGTCACCTTCGGCAAAGCAGACGCCGTAGGTCGTCTCACTGGAAGCGATGATGATCTTGCGTATGCCGAGCTTCACCGCCGCTTCGATGACATTGTAGGTGGAGACGACATTGGCCTGAAAGGTGACGTTGTCCGGCTGCAGCAGGATTCGGGGCACGGCCGCAAAGTGCACCACGGCGTCCACCGGGGCAGGACCAGTTCCGCTTTCCAACCCCTCAAAGTCGAAGTGCATGGAAAGGGCGTTGAACACCTGACCGCTGTCGCGGAGATCTACGTTCAGGGTGGTCACCCCGGGATGTTCGAGCGGCATGAGGTCCAGATTGAGCACCTGGTGCCCCTTATCGAGCAGATACGGAACTACGTACCGGCCAGCCTTGCCGCTGCCGCCGGTGAAGACGATGCGCTTGCTCATGATGCTAAAGATACCTTCCTTTGGTCGGTCTACTCCGATGAACGCATGTGACGCTGAGGGGGAGGCACTGCGAGTGTTGGCTGTACCAACAGTGTCTGCAAGGAATGGCTTGCGAATAGCGCCTCCCTACCGGATGGTCATAGTGCTGACTAGGCCGCTTGAGCAACGCCTCCACCAGCATAACGAGCACAGAGAACAGTCCGAGGCTCCTGCTCGCGGGACGGCGTGTCACGTCGACGTCAGATCTGGTTGTAGTGCTGCCTCAGCGGCGCATTACAGTCCCATCGCAACGGGGTTAGACTCGGTCAGTCGGGCGGCGTTTGGATGTTTGGGTACTAGCTGGAGGCTCCTGCCTCCAACTTCGCCGCCGCTTGCTTTCGCTCGCTGTAGCGGGAGGTGAGGTACGGAGCTATGCCGCGGTTCACCAGCGTGAACTTGACCAGTTCCTCCATGACGTCGACCACCCGGTCGTAGAAGCTGGAAGGCTTCATCCGTCCAGCCTCATCGAACTCTTGCCAGGCCTTGGCGACGGAGCTCTGGTTTGGGATGGTCACCATCCGCATCCAGCGGCCGAGTATGCGCATCTGGTTGAGGGCGTTAAATGACTGCGAACCGCCCGACACTTGCATCAGAGCCAATGTGCGGCCTTGCGTGGGCCGGATAGCACCGCCAGGCAAGGGTATCCAGTCGATCTGAGATTTCAGCACCGCCGACATGGCGCCATGGCGTTCCGGGCTAGTCCAGACCTGCCCCTCCGACCAGAGCATCGCCTCCCGAAGCTCCTGCACCTTGGGATGATCATCCGGAACATCGTTCGGCAGTGGCAGGCCGTTGGCATGGAACACGCGGACCTCTGCCCCGAATGCTTCGAGCAGCCGCTGCCCTTCGAAAGTCAGGAACCGGCTATAGGAGCGCTCGCGCAGGGAGCCATAGAGCATGAGAATGCGCGGCCTGTGCTGGGGAGGAGGGACAAAGAGGCGGGATGGGTCTGGAACTTGTAGAGCGGCCGGAACAATGTTGGGCAGATCAGGCAACCCGCTTCCCTTCAGCGTCGATGATCACCTCGCCATCCTCCTTGGTGAAAGGACCGATGTCGGGGTTCTCCAGGATGTCGAGCACCACCTCCGAAGGGCGGCACAGCCGAGTGCCTTTGGACGTCACCACGAAAGGCCGATTCAGCAGGATAGGGTGCGCCTCAATGGCGTTCAGCAGCGCCTCGTCGTCCAGTGAGGGATCTTCGAGGCCCAGCTCGGCAAAAGGCGTGCCTTTTTCCCTGATCGCTTGGCGCAAGGTGAGACCAGCCGCAGCGACCAACTCCCTGATCTTGTCACGATGGGGCGGCCTCTCAAGGTAAAGCACCACTTCGGGTTCCACCCCGCTCTGCCGGATCATGTCGAGCGTGTTGCGCGAAGTGCCGCATTCAGGATTGTGGTAGATGATTGTCGTCATTGGGCTGGCCGCTCCTGGGGCTGCTCGTTTGCGTTGGCGTCGAAGGCCTCGCGGGTTCTGTTGGCGAGCGCCACAAGCGAGAGCATCACCGGTACTTCGACCAGCACCCCAACCACTGTCGCCAAGGCCGCCGGCGAGGACAGACCATAAAGGCTGATAGCCACAGCCACCGCCAGCTCGAAGAAGTTGGAAGTGCCGATCATGGCGCACGGCGCCGCTATGCGGTGCGGGATGTGCAACGTCCAGGCGGCGGCATAAGTAATGGCGAAGATGCCATAGGACTGGATCAGCAGGGGCACCGCGATCAGCAAGATCACTAGTGGTTGCGCCAGAATGACGTTCCCTTGAAACCCGAACAGCAGCACCACCGTGGCTAGGAGGCCTGCCATGGAAGCGGGCTTGAGCTTAGTGGTGAACGCGTCGAGCCGCGCGGTGCCACCGTCTGCTTCGAGCAGCAGGCGGCGGGTCACAATACCGGCGGCGAGTGGAACCACGACGTAAAGCAGCACCGAAAGGATCAGAGTCGTCCACGGCACCGGAATGTCGGTGACGCCCAGCAACAGGGCCACGATAGGTGCATAGGCAAACACCATCACCACGTCGTTTACACTAACCTGCACCAGTGTGTAGTTGGCGTCGCCGCGAGTCAGCTGAGACCAGACGAACACCATTGCCGTACATGGGGCTGCGCCCAGCAAGATCAGCCCGGCGATATAGCCTTCGGCGTCTGCCGGAGGGATCCAGGCGGCAAAGAGCCCTTTGAAGAACACCACCCCGAGCAGTGCCATGGTGAAGGGCTTGATAAGCCAGTTGACCACCAGGGTAACAATTAGGCCCTTGGGCTGTTCTGCGATGCGATGGAGGCTGCCGAAATCCACCGCGATCATCATTGGGTAAACCATGGCCCAGATCAGCAACGCCACAGGCAAGTTCACCTGTGCGATTTCTAGCGCGGCGAGCCCCGAGAAAACGCCTGGCAGCAACTGACCCAAGGCAATGCCTGCAACAATTGCCAAGCCCACCCAGACGGATAGATATCGTTCAAAAACTGACATCATTCGGCGCCCTTGTTCGGACCGGTAGCGCCATCCATGGCGCCGATGTCCTGGAGCTTGGAAGTCAGCGCCATGCGGTCGATGCTGGTCAAAGGCAGGCTCATAAAGGCTGTGATCCGGTTTCGAAGGTAGCGCAATGCGTCCTCGAAGGCGGCCTGCTTCTTGAAATCGGAGCCATCTACCGCAGCGGGGTCCTCAATGCCCCAATGCGCGGTCATGGGTTGACCGGGCCACACAGGGCAAGCCTCGCCTGCCGCATTATCGCAAACGGTGAACACAAAGTCCATTTTGGGCGCATCGGGCGCAGCGAACTCGTCCCAAGCTTTGGATCGAAGCCCGTCAATCGGTATGCCTGCCTTGCTCAGCGTCTGCAACGTGAGCGGGTGGACCGCCCCTTTGGGCGTGGAGCCTGCCGAGAATGCGCGGAAACGTTCGTGACCAACTTGGTTCATCAGGGCTTCGCCCAAGATGGAACGGGCAGAGTTGCCGGTGCAAAGGAACAGGACATTGTAGACGCGGTCAGGCATGGCTCGGGTCCTTGGAGGTGCAGCAGGGGGTAAATTCGGCCACGAGGGGGTCGCATAAATCTGAGCGGCCACCGCAGCAATCCTGAACAAGAAAGCTCGTGATCTGTCGAATGCGATCGACGACCACTCGATAGATGATCGTTCGGCTTTGGCGTTCAGGCTCGATCAGCCTGGCACGAGTGAGAATCGCCAGGTGCGATGACATGGTGTTTTGTGGCACGCCCAACTGACGTGCGATCTCCCCCGCGGCCAAACCTTCCGGCTCGTGCTGCATGAGCAGCCGAAATGTGTCGAGCCGAGTTGCCTGAGAGAGCGCGCTGAATACGTCAATGGCTTCGTTTTTGTCCATATATCTGGGAATATAGATATATAGTGTGTTTGGCAAGCGACCAGCTGTTCTGCTCGATTTCCGGTCAGTTCATCCCTTGCCCATGCCGCCGCAGCGCCTCTACGCGCGCCCGGGCGTTATCAGCAATGCCGGCCGAGTGGCGCTTAAGCGCGGTTTGCTGGTCTATTGTGTTGAGGAAGTCGACAATCCCGGCGGGCGGGTTACAACAGGCGCAGGAAGGCTCGTGCGGAGGTGTTTCGCCTCAGACCACCGGCAAGCCACATAAACCCGTCTCGAACCTCGCAACGCTATGGCGACTGCAAGAGGTCAGCCCGAGGCTATAGAGGGGTTCTGGCTGAACCGCCCCATCTGCTGCTCGATTTCCTGGAGCAGCGCCGGCAACTCGCCAGGGGTGCGTATGGTGTAGCGCGGAACTTCGTGACTGTTGGCCGGAATATGACTGCGCTTGGTGGACCAGCTTTGCCATATGCTGATGATCCCGAGTTGGTTGGCGCCGCCGATATCGCGTTCAAGGTGATTGCCGACCATCACAGTGGATTGCGCATCCCCGTCGCTGAGGCCAAGCGAGGCCATCGCCTTTTGGAACATGCGGCGGTCAGGCTTCTCGCATCCCTCAGTTTCCGAAATTACCTGGGCGTGGAAGTGAGGGGCAATGCCATGGCTACCCAGCACAGTAGCGAAGCTGCGGACGCGCCCGTCTGCGACCAAAACTATGCGATAACCTTCGCGAGCCAGCGACTGGACCATTTCAAGCGCGCCCGGGATTAACCCGGCCTCGACCACATAGCCTTCAGCGTCAAATATCTCGCTTGCTTCGTTGACCAGAGTGTCGCCGCTGTCGAGCAATACCGCTTTAAGAAGCGGCTGCTTCTCTCGAACGTCCGCGACGACTGCGCGGACCCGTCCGGGAATCCAATCGGCCAGATCGGACCAGGGGCAAAAATCCAGTGCGGCAAGGTCCAGGTGCTGGTTGAAGTCCGAAGCGGGCAGAAAAGCGCGCAACTGCAGATGGCGTTTGACGGCTCGATGATCCTCGGCCGTCAGTCCCTCCAGCGCCTCCGTGAACATGTCGCTAACCAGGATGCCGCTGCGGCCGGCAAGCTCCTGACAGGCGAGCCGGAAGCCTTCCGAATGGGGCACCTGGTCGGCGACGGTGGCAGTGAAGGCATGTTTCCCAGGAGCGGAGACGAGACTTATCCGGCCGCCAAATATTGGTAGGTCACCATTCGCGTCGATCATCGGGAACTTGCCGCCATGGGCGCTCGCCTCCACCCGGACCACGGCCTCGTCGGCATCGATGTGGAGCCAGATATGCTCGAGTTCGTAGAGGTGCTGGATGTCCCAGTCCCACCAGATTGCATATTCGATCACCCGGGTAGCTCCGGGTGCAAAGTCGATATGAAGCGGCGCCGAAGGGGAGCGGCCCGGCTGCTGCAGGAGAGTAACGCCGACGCGCGTGGGCAGGAACGGCTCATTGTCCGCAAAGCGCAGCATCGGCGCTAGGCGGCGCGCCAAAGCGAGCGCGTTTTGATCTGGCAGCATATCTATCCCCCTCCACATTCAGGGATCTTGTAATCGTTTTCAAACCGCCTCTGCAAGCAGTCCAGGGGAGAAATTGTTGGGTCTTCCGGCGGCGATTCATGCCGGCGGAGCTCCTAGTTGCGCGGACGGGCCAGAAGGTTAGGCGAGGGGGATGGTGGAGGCGCGGTGCACCAGCGTGTTTTCCAGCACCACCTGGCGCGGCGAGGTGCTGGCGCCGCTCATGTGGTCAATGAGCGTGCTGGCGGCGATCTGGCCCATTTCGTGGATTGGCTGGGCAATCGTGGAGAGCGTAGGAAAGGTGACGGCCGACTCGAGGACCCCGTCATAGCCCAGAATCGAGAGATCGCGCGGCAGGGTGAGGCCGAGGGCGTGCGCTGCGTGCATGACGCCGATGGCCAGCATGTCGGTAGTGGCGAAAACCGCAGTGATCCCGGGATTGGCCGCGATCATGCTCTCTCCCATTTCGCGGCCGACTTCAAAACTGGCAACTTCGAAGGGAGGGGACCAGACGATGTCCACATCGACCGCGAGGTCTTGCGCAGCCTGACGGATGCCGCGCACCCGTTCGCTACCGACGTCGGAACTGCCACCCTTTTGCGCGACTTTCCCGGCGACGATGCCGATCTTGCGGTGGCCCAGCCCAAGAAGGTGGCGCATGCCTTGATACCCGCCGGAAAAGTTGTCGCAAACCACCGAACTGACGGCGGCCAGCCTGGGCTTCATATCGACAAAAGCGACCGCAATGCCGCGGGTACGCAGGCTGTCCACCAGCTTGAGTGTGCGGGCACTGCTACCTGAGGGACGGATGATGACTCCTTGTGCGCGCATGTCCAGCATGGTCTCGAGGTACGCCTCCTCACGCTGCGCCTCGCCATTGGTGGAGCAAAGGAGCACCCGATAACCCTGGTCGAACATGGTGGTTTCGATGGCATAGGCCAGAGCGCTGCTGAACGGGGTGCGCTGCTGCCGGAGCAGGACGCCAACGATATTGCTCTGCTGTGTTCGAAACGAACTGGCGAGTTCGTTGCGGCGATAGCCCAATTCCTCGATGGCTTTGTTGACTGCATCGCGCACATTGGGCCGGACATGTGCGTAGCCATTCACCACGCGAGAAACAGTCGCAATCGATACGCCCGCGTGCCGCGCAACGTCCTTTATTGTTGTCACATTGCTAACATTTGCTGTGCCCACAAAGGCGGATACGTCAGTTATGACAGCGCGCCGCCACGTCCAAATCCTAACCATCTTTGAAAACGTTTACAAGAACGGCGTCACCAAACCGATAAGCGTGAGTACTATTGAGGAGGGCGGAAGGCATCCTCGGATGGATGAGGCTTCCGGCTCAAACCCACCAGCCGGCACCTCGGAGGATGCGAAAGTTCATTTCGTGGGAGGTAGAGCTTATGCAGATCAATCGTTTCGGTATCACCCGGCTGCTGGCGACGACGTCAGTGCTGCTTGGCGCCACGGCAATGCCGGGTACCCTGATCCTGCCCGCAGGGGCGCAAGACGCCGCTGCCAATGCCTGCGCCAGCGGCTACGTGGAGGCTCCTCAACTCAAAGAGATGGTTGACGCCGGCAGCCTGCCGCCCGTGGCCGAGCGCCTGCCAACTGAGCCGCTGGTGATCCAGCCGGCCGAGGAGATCGGCACCTATGGTGGTCAGTTCATTGACAGCTGGGGCTGCCGCAACGTCGCCGACTTCCGTCACTTCGGCTACGAGCCGCTGGTACGCTGGAGTGTCGATGGCTCCGAAGTCGTGCCGGGCATCGCCAAGAGCTGGGACATCAGCGAGGATGCCACCACCTACACCTTCCACCTGCGCGAAGGCATGAAGTGGTCCGATGGCGAGCCATTCACCGCCGACGACATTGTCTATTGGTGGGAAAGGGTCGAGAACAATCCTAAAATCATGACTGGCGGCCCGCGCGCCGAAGTTATGAACAATGGCAAGAAGCCGACCGTCACCAAGGTCGATGACTATGCCGTCACCTTCACCTACGAAGAGCCCAACGGGCTGTTCCTGCAGAACATGGCTGGTCCCTATGGACAGCGCGTCGTGCAGTTCCCGGCGCACTACATGGAACAGTTCGACATCGACGCCAACCCCGAAGGGGTCGCCGAGATGATGGAAGCCGCCGCGGCCACCGACTACGCCGCCTGGTGGAAGGGTAGCGTCGGCTCCTATGGCGACGAAGCTCAGTTCAACGATCCCAAGCGCCCCTCCATCCACGCCTGGATCGGCACGGACAGCATTCTGGGCAGGGAGCGGGTGACGTTCGTCCGCAACCCCTACTACTTCGCCGTTGATCCCGCTTGCCAGCAACTCCCTTATATCGGTGAACGCGTCTGGGCCGTTGCGACCGATCCCGAAGTCACGCTGCTCCAGGCTATCCAGGGCCAGATCACCATGTCGCCGCGCAACATCTCCACGCCGCAGAACCGTGCCGTGTTCTTCGACAACCAGGAAGCAGGGGATTATCGTCTCGTTCCAGCGACCAGCTGCGACTACAATACGGCCGTGCTCGGCTTCTCGGTCAACCATCCTGATCCCGTTAAGGCCGAGGTCTTCGGCTCGAAGGACTTCCGCGCCGGCGTATCGCATGCGATCAACCGGCAGGAAATCATCGACACCATCTATCTCGGTCAGGGTGAGCCCTTCCAGCCGGCACCGCTGCCGAATTCGCCCTTCTACAATGAGACCTTGGCCAAGGAATTCACCGAGTTCGATCTGGCCAAGGCCGAAGAACACCTCGATAAGATCATCCCCAAGGGCGCCAACGGCGTGCGCGTCGGGCCGGACGGCCAGCCGTTCGCATTCACCGTCGAAATCAACGCCGACTTCAAGCCCGACACCGTCGATGCCTTTCAGCTGATCGAGCGGACCTGGGAGCAGGCCGGACTCAATGTCACCGTGAACTATCACTCCGACGAGCTGTTCGGGAACGCCCGGGCAAAGCCAGACGCCGACGCTGCGGTGTGGGTGGGTGAGAATGGCTGTGGGCAGCTCCCGCTGCTCAATCTCAGCCGCTTCCTGAACGACTATGGCTACTGGTCGCTCGGAAATTGGTCGGGGTGGGCAGCATGGGACGCGCGCCGCATCAATCCTGAGGCAGAACTTGCTGAAGGCGTGACCCCGGTCGAGCCGCCAGCCAATGTGCAGCGTCTATATGAACTGCGCCAGACCATCCCGACAACAGTCGGCGAGAAGCAGGCAGAGCTGATGGCTGAGTTCACCGACTTGCTGGCCGAGGAGTTCCTGACCATCGGCATCGCCAACCCGGCGGGCTACTACCGCTCGGTCAAGAACGACCTGCGCAACGTGCCCTCCGAGCTGATCGAAGGCTGGCTCTATCCGGGCCCCGCTCCTGCCAACTTCGCCACCTTCTTCTTCAAACAATAGGCTCCCTGCGCAGAATGGCCCCTCCCGAGGAGCCATCCAACTGGCCGGCTCGGTCTATTCCCTCCCGAGCCGGCCCTTTTTCTTCACCAGTGCCAAGTCCTGCCGGCCCGAGCAAACTTCAGAGCAGGGCGGGGCTTCTGCGATAAAGGAGACCAGATGGGATCGTTCATGCTCCGCCGGATCCTTTACGTGATCCCCGCCCTGATCGCGGTGTCGCTGATCTCCTTTCTCGTCATCGCAGTGCCGCCAGGTGATTTCGTCACCCGCACGGCCGAACTCGCCGCCGCGCAAGGCGACATCATGCCCTTGGCCGAACAGGAAGCCATGCGGCGCGCCTATGGTCTCGATCAGCCTATCATGGTGCAATACTGGAACTGGATCACCGGCGTCGTGCTGCGCGGCGACTTCGGCTACTCCTTCTCGTTCAACCTGCCGGTGAAAGATGTCATTTGGCCGCGCCTGGGGCTGACGGTCGTCCTCTCAGTTGCGAGCCTTCTTTTCATCTGGGTCATCGCCATCCCTATCGGCATCTACTCGGCCGTACGCCGCTACTCGGCCGGCGACTACGTGGCCACTTTTCTCGGCTTTCTCGGCCTGGCCATTCCCAATTTTCTCCTCGCGCTAGCGGCCATGTACATCGCTTTCGCCTGGTTCGGCATCAATGTGGGTGGCCTGTTCTCGCCCGAATTCGTGGAGGCGCCGTGGAGTTGGCCGCGCGTGCTCGACTTGCTGAACCACCTCTGGCTGCCCATGATCGTGCTCGGCACCGCCGGAACTGCCAGCGTCATTCGGGTGATCCGCGCCAACTTGATGGACGAGTTGCACAAGCCCTACGTCATGGCGGCGCGGGCGAAGGGCAAGGGCGAGTTCGCGCTGCTGATGAAGTATCCCGTGCGTCACGCACTCAATCCCTTTGTTTCAGGGCAGAACGACATCTTCGTCGACATCGTCTCGGGCGGCACCATCGTGGCTATCGTCATGGGTCTGCAAACCACCGGTCCGCTGCTGCTCAATGCCTTGCGGAACCAGGACATGTATATGGCGGCAAGCTTCATTCTGATGCTGAGCGTGCTTGTGGTGGTCGGCACGCTGCTCAGTGACCTGCTGCTCGCCTGGCTCGATCCCCGCATTCGGCATCAGCAGGGCTAGTGAAATGATGCGGTCCTCAGCATTGCACACCGCAACTCTGTCCTTTCGGGCGCTTCGCCCTGGGCTCGGCACGACGGGAACAAGAACGGGTGATTGCCCGAGCCTACCGGAGACTTCTCGATGAGCACCGTCGAGGCAACGGCAACCCAGCTCGCTTCCAGTTCAGCGGAGCACCAGCGTCGCCGCGGCCGTGGCTATGATGGGCACTGGGGGCTGGTGTGGCAGAAATTTCTCCGCCATCGGCTGGGCGTCGCCGGCGGCATCGTCGTTATTCTTGCCTACCTTGTGGCGCTGATCCCCGAATTCCTGGCGCCGGTAACACTGGAGGCCTACAACCCGGCCTATAGCTACGCGCCGCCACAGCCGATCCATTGGGGACGCGACGACGGCGAGGGCTGGCGTTTTGCGCCTCACGTCAACGCCTACAAATCCGAAATCGACTATAACTCGGGGCGCCGTACCTTTGTCGAAGACCCCACCCAGCCAATCGAGATCGGCCTCTTTGTGCAAGGCGAGAGCTATCGCCTTTGGGGGCTCTTTTCCACCGACTGGCACCTGTTCGGACCGGTTGTTGAAGGGCAACCGGTCTTTCTAGCCGGCGCCGACCGGCTAGGGCGCGACATTCTTAGCCGAACCATCTACGGGACCCGCATCTCAATGACAATCGGTCTGATCGGGGTTGCGCTGAGCCTCGTATTCGGTGTTCTGATCGGCGGCATTTCAGGGCTCTTTGGCGGGGTGGTGGACAACCTCATCCAGCGCCTTATCGAGTTCATCCAGTCGGTTCCCTCCATTCCGCTGTGGATCGGCCTTGCGGCAGCCATCCCCACAACCGTGCCACCGCTGCAAGTCTATTTCCTGATCACCATCATACTGTCGGTGCTGGGTTGGACCAGTCTGGCGCGCGTCGTCCGCGGGCGCTTCCTCGCCATGCGTAATGAAGACTTCGTCAAGGCGGCGCGTCTGGATGGCTGCGGACCGGTGCGGATCATCTTCAGGCACATGCTGCCCAGCTTCTTGAGCCACATCATCGCCACCGTGTCCTTGGCCATTCCTGGCATGATCCTGGCGGAAACGGCGCTAAGCTATCTCGGTATCGGCCTGCGCACCCCGATAGTCTCCTGGGGCGTGCTGCTGCAGGAGGCCCAGAACGTGCGAACCATTGCCTCTGCTCCCTGGCTCCTGATGCCTGGGGTCGCGGTGGTGATCGCCGTCCTCGCGCTCAACTTTCTCGGCGACGGCCTGCGCGACGCGGCCGACCCCTATTCGGATTAAGGCCCATGGACAGTCTGGTTGCAATCCGCGATCTGCGCATCTCCTTCGCCCCTTCGGTCGAGGTGGTGAACGGGCTCGACCTCGACGTATCCGGCGGCAAGACACTGTGCCTCGTCGGCGAGTCGGGTTGCGGCAAGTCGGTGACCGCCAAATCGATCCTGCAGGTTATCGATCATCCTGGACGTGTATCGGGTGGATCGATCACCCTGCGCCAGCCCGATGGCGCCGCCCTCGACATCGCGAGCCTCAAGCCAACCAGCTCGGTCATGCGGCAGGTGCGCGGCGCCGATATAGCCATGATCCACCAGGAGCCGATGAGCTTCTTGTCGCCGCTCTGTACGATCGGCAACCAGATCAGCGAAGCGCTGACGCTCCACCGCAAGATTGGCGCGAAGCAAGCGCGCGAAGAGGCCATTCGCATGCTCCACCAGGTCGGCATGCCCGACCCTGAACGGCGCTACGACAGCTACACGTTCCAGCTTTCGGGTGGACAGCGGCAGCGGGCAATGATCGCCATGGCGTTGATCAACAAGCCGCGGCTGTTGATCGCAGATGAGCCGACCACCGCGCTGGACGTAACCACTCAGGCCAACATCCTCGACCTCTTGGCGCAGCTGCAGCGCGAAACGGGTATGGCAATCCTGTTTATCACTCATGCCCTTGGGGTGGTGGCCGAGATCGCCGACGAAGTGGCAGTGATGTATCTGGGCAGGATTGTCGAGCGGGGCCCGGTAGGCGAGGTGCTGGAGCACCCCAAGCACCCCTATACCCGCGGGCTTTTGGCTTCGATGCCGCGGCTCGAGGGCGACTTCAAGGCACCGTTACGCGCCATCCGCGGCATGGTGCCACCGCCAGCCTTGCGGCCCTCCGGTTGTTCCTTTCATCCGCGCTGCGACTGGGCTCGGGCTGATCTTTGCCCACTGGTGGACCTGCGGGAAACCGATTTGGGCCACCAGCACACGGTCGCCTGCCACGCCTATGGTCCTCAAGCGCTCAAGTTCGAGCGGACCGACCCGCCGGTCGCTGTGGCGCTGGCTACTGAGCCGCGACGAGGCCGCGAAGGGCCGCCGCTGCTCAGTATCCGCGACCTTCACAAGCAGTTTCCCGTTCGGGCCGGTTTTTTCCAGCGCCGGGTGGGGGCAGTGCGGGCCGTGGACGGTGTCTCGCTCGATATCTACCCCGGTGAGACCCTAGGGCTTGTGGGCGAAAGCGGATGCGGCAAGTCCACCCTCGGCCAGACCATCGTCGGCCTGCACCAGGCCGACGCTGGCAGCATTGCTTTCGCCGACGGTGCGCGGCCGCCAGTGGACGTACTTGGCGCCCGAGGCGCAGTGGCCAGCCAGATGCGCACCGATATTCGCATGGTTTTCCAGGACCCCACGGGCTCCCTTAATCCCCGGATGCGGGTGCGCAACATCATCGGCGAGGTCTTGCAGGTCAGTGGCCGGTTGCGCGAGGCCGAGATCGAAGCCAAGGTGCAGGCGCTATTGGCCCGTGTCGGCCTCAGTCCTGACTATGCCGAGCGCTACCCGCATGCCTTTTCCGGCGGTCAACGACAGCGCATCGCCATTGCCCGGGCGCTGGCTTCGGACCCACGTTTGGTGATTGCGGACGAAGCGGTGTCCGCCCTCGATGTTTCGGTCCAAACGCAGATCATCAACATGATGAAGCAATTGCAGGCAGAAATGGGCCTCACCTACCTCTTCGTCAGCCACGATCTGGGGGTGATTGCCAATATCAGCGACCGCGTCGCGGTGATGTATGCCGGGCGCATCGTGGAACTGGCACCGACCGAGGCCATCTTCCGCGATCCGCGCCACCCTTACACCGAAGCCCTGCTGGCAGCCATTCCCGGTCGCCGTCCTCGCGCCGAGGGGGCGCGCATCCGCCTGGGCGGGCACGTGCCCGATGCCGCAGAGCCGATCAAGGGATGCGCCTTCGCCGATCGCTGTCCCTATGCAATCAGCGCTTGCCGGGCGGTGCGCCCGGAGCTAGAGGGCCCGCCGGAGCATCTGGACGCCTGCATTCGGTCCGAAGAACTGCGATTGCGGCCGGTTGCGCCCGAAGCGGCGCTCGTCCCCGCGTGAACAGGAGCCCACTATGTTGTTACGTCTTGGCGTCATCGGCGCCGGCTTGAAAGCTGCCGACTACGCGCAGGGCTGGGCGGCCATGCCGGAGGTGAAGATAGTGGCGGCGGCGGAGGTCAATCCGGCAGCGCTCGATCGCTTCGGCAAAGTCTGCGAAAACGCCGGCGCATCGCCACCACGCCCCTTTGGTGATGCCGACGCCATGCTGGCTGCCATGCGAGGGCAGATGGACGCTGTCTACGTCTCGACGCCGCACGTGTTGCACGGTGCCAATGCCGTGGCGGTGGTGGAGGCTGGGTATGATCTGCTGCTGGAAAAGCCCATGGTCACCACGCAAGCGGAGGCGCTGGCTCTCCAGGATGCGGAGCGCCGCACGGATCGGACGATTGTGGTTGCGTTCCAAGGGGGGCTCTCGCCGCTCGTCCACGATACCCGCGAGCGAGCCCGCCGTGGCGAATTCGGGGACCTCGTCAGCGTCAATGCCGCGATCTGGGAGGGCTGGGCGCACAGCTATGCCGGGCAATGGAAGCAGGATCCCGCCATTTCGGGTGGCGGATTCATGTTCGACACGGGCGCGCACATGATGAACACGGTCTGTATGTTGGCTGACAGTGATTTTGTGCGGGTCGCAGCCTTTGCCAACAATCGCGGGCGAATGGTGGACCTGGTGACCGTCGTTGCAGCGCAGCTCAGCAATGGGGCGCTCGTCACCTTCAATGCCGCCGGCGATGGACCGCAAGGTTGCGCCTCTGCCATCACCTTCTTTTACTCCAAGGTCATCGTAAGGATCGACGCCTGGGGCAAATGGCGGGAGATCGCCGGAGCCCGTGAAGAGGGCGAAACCCGCGATACACCCATCCAGACGTTCATGGCCGTGCGCGAGGGCAGGCACCCCAACCCCTCCACGGTCGCCGATGGCCTGCGCTTCGCCAAACTGTGGGATGCGATCAAGCTTTCGGCGGCGGAAAACGGGAATGCCGTCGCGGTCTAGTGCGCCGCCCCCTTTTGTCCTCCCCTTGCGCTCTTTGCAGAGCATGATATGCCCGCATCGACCATAGAGGCGAGAAATGAACACGTTCAAAGTCACACTTCGATCTGGGCAGATCCTGACGGTTGAGGACCATCGCAGCTTGACTGCCCTCGCCACCCAACTGGCCCATGAGGGCTTTGTGGTGGTTCAGCGCCGCGCCACCGGCTACTCGACCAGCAACACTGAGCTGGCGCTTATGGAGCGCGGTGTCGAGAGTATCGAGCCCGCCCAATAGGTCCGACCGCAGTGCTGCACCGTCGGACCAACCCTCATGCCGCCCGCCCTTTAGCGGGACATGAACACGGGCAGGGTGGGCCCTCGTAAGACGCCTGCCGTAGCGCCGCCGAGGACGAACTCCCGAAGTCGGCTATGGCCATAAGCTCCCATGACCAAGAGGCTCGCCTGTTCTGCCTTGGCAGCGCTTTGAAGATCAGCGCCGATGCCACTGCCGCTCGAATTGGCTTCCACAAGCCGAGCACTCGCGCCATGGCGCTCTAGGTATCGCATCAAGGCCGCGACTGACACCTGCTGGATGGGCTTGTCGGCATTGGCTGTCAGAACGACGACTTCGTTGGCCTTCACGATGAGAGGCATGGCGTCGTAGACGGCACGAGCCGCAGTTTGTCCGCCATCCCAAGCGATAGCGAGCCGATTCAGTGCGGCATCGTATTCTAGTGCCTCTGGAGCCAGGAGCAGTGGACGCCCCGAGCCGAAGAGGATGTCCTCGGCAATCGCTTGCTGGTCGGCGCTGCCTTCCCGCATTGAGATAGCCGTCAGATCATGATGGCGTGCCTGCCGCGCAACGCCTAGGCCGAAGGTTCCAGGCGCGGCGCGCAAGGACACCGTTTCACTCCTGAGCTTTCTAGACTCCGCCTGGAGAGCCGCCAGCAGATCGGCGGCGCGATTTCGGCTCCGCTCTTCTATCTCGACCGCCATTTGGCCCAGCCCGAGCAAGCCGGAACCCCAGTGATCATTGAGGGCGGGAACATCGATCTCGAGTGCACAATAGGTCACATGGTCAGCGAAAGAGCCCAGGAGGTTCGTCAGCTTCGTCAGGGACGCCGTGGCAGCGTCTTCAGGGTAGGTGATGACAGGGACAAGCACATCGGTGAGCACAGCAAGGATCCTCCATTGATAGGGAAGACCTAGCTGAGCTTGAACGTGCTCGCCTTGATCCCAATCAAAAACCGCGCCTAAAGCTGATCCTACTCCGCCGGCTCCGCAGCTCCGACCTGCATTGCCCGCTCAGGCTCGGCTTACTCTTGCGCTCCCCGACTTGCTCAACCATGCGCCTGCCAGCGCAGTGAAACTTCAGAATAGAAGCCGGAGCCGCCGGGATCAGCCCTCGCACTTGCATGTTCATTAACTACCATCATGGCATCAATTCTGGTGCGGAGTATTCTGTCCCGGAACCACCATGTTTATCTTCAACCTCAAGATTTCGGCCAAGGTGCTCCTTGGCGTGGGCGCCTTGCTGTGTGCTCTGCTGATTGTCGGCGTCGTTGGCATCGGCGCACTTAATGAAAGCAACCGCAGGCTCGTGGACATGTACGAGCAGGAGCTGGTGCTTCTGGAGGCGATCGATGATGCCAAGTCATCGCTTTACCGCATTCGCGGCGACTCGTTGGAGTATGTACTGGCGGAGCGCCCAGAGAGCCACACCCGCCTACGCGAGGAGATCAGCCAACAATACGACCGCCTGTTGGCGCGTCTGGCAGAGATCGGGGCCACTCGTCTGTCGCAAACAGAGGCCGAACTGCTTGCCATACTAGAGCGAGACGCCCTTGCATATATTGGTCTGATCGATCGCGACGTTTATGCTCCGATCGCCGCAGGCGACTACGCAGCGGCCGAAGCGTCGGCGCGTGACGCCGGTGCAGACATATTCCGGGAAGCGCGCGAAGCGGCCAACGGCCTGATGGATTATTCCGTAGAGCGGGCGAGCCAGAGGATGGAGAACAGCGCCGCCGAGCACCAATCCGCAATGATGCAAGTCGGCATTGCTGTTAGTGCGGCGGTTCTGGCCGGCTTGCTCATCGTCTGGTTCCTCCACCGGAGCGTGTCACAGCCAATCTCCCGCATGACTGACACCATGACGCTCATTGCGCAGGGAGATCTCGAGCAGCAAGTGCCCTCTGCCGATCGCAAAGATGAGATTGGAGCGATGGCCCGTGCTGTCGAGGTCTTCCGCCAGAACGGCATCAGGGTCAGGGACCTTACCGAGGAGGAAAAAGCTGCCATGGCACGGCGCGCCGCTGAGCGGGCAGCTATGATGCAGGAATTGCAACTGGCATTCGGAGATGTTGTGGACGCGGCTACTGCCGGCGACTTCAGCAAGGAAGTCTCGGCGCAATTTCCCGATGCCGAGCTCAACGAACTGGCTCGCTCGGTGAATAGCCTCGTTCAAACGGTGAACAAGGGTCTGACCGAGACCGGACACGTCCTTGGAGCAATGGCGCAAGCTGATCTAACGCTAAGAGTCACTGGCGACTACAAAGGTGCTTTCCTTCAGCTCAAGCAGGACACCAATGCCGTGGCCGAGAAGCTGACCGAAATTGTTGGGCAGTTGCGGGACACGTCGGGGTCTCTCAAGGTTGCGACTGGCGAGATCCTGTCAGGTGCCGACGATCTCAGCGAACGCACGACCAAACAGGCGGCAACGGTGGAGGAGACGTCCGCCGCAGCCCAGCAACTTGCAGTCACCGTGTCACAAAATGCGACGCGGGCGCAGGAAGCGAGCAGTACTGCGGGTCAGGTGGCAAGAGCTGCTGAGGATGGTGGCGCAGTGATGCAGCATGCCACCCAGGCGATGGAGCGCATTGCGAGTTCTTCCGCAAAGATCTCCAATATCATCGGCATGATCGATGACATCGCGTTCCAGACCAATCTCCTCGCTCTGAATGCTTCAGTGGAAGCCGCGCGAGCGGGAGAGGCTGGGAAGGGATTCGCTGTCGTCGCGATCGAAGTTCGTCGTCTGGCTCAGAGCGCAGCTCAGGCATCCACTGATGTCAAGGCGCTGATCGAGCAGTCGGGCACCGAAGTGCGATCCGGAACCAAGCTCGTGGCCGAGGCGGCCAAAGGCCTTGAAGGCATCGTCTCGTCAGTCCGCACCATGACCGGCCTGATGAGCCAGATTGCAACTGACAGCCAGGAGCAATCGAACTCGATCGATGAAGTCAGCTTGGCTGTTCGGCAAATGGACGAGATGACCCAGCACAACGCCGCACTGGTTGAGCAAACCAACGCGGCTATCGAGAAGACGGAGGCGCAGGCAGTCGAACTCGACCGCATCGTGGACATCTTCAGGATCGGCGCGGCAGGACAACAGCGCTTGGGATCGTCCTCAGCTGCGACCAGAGGTGATCGCGGCAATCCGGTCCAGGCACTGCAGAGAAAGGTGAGGACGGCGGCAACGTCCTTCTCCTCGCACGGCAATGCTGCGGCCAAGATCGACGACTGGACACAGTTCTAACAATTTCGGGGCTGCCAGATGGTGGCCCGAACTCTTCCATCGGTAGGCAGATGACACGGTGGATGTCGGGTCAGCTATCTCAGACGGGCTGCTGACTTGATGACCATTGCCATAGCTACTCCGCCGGCGCTGCGGCTCCGTCAGCCGCCTCCAACTCCCGTTCGAGCCGCGCTTCCTCTTCGGCCTTAGGCTTGCTGAAACGGGCGAGGAGGAGGTAGGCAACCGGCGTGAGATAGAGGGTGGAGGTAGCGGCAAAGCTCAGTCCACCCACCATGACAGAGCCCAGTGCCGATCGCGCCTCGGCCCCAGCCCCTTGCGCAAGCACCAGCGGCAAGCCGCCCAGGATGGTGGCGATCATGGTCATCATCACGGGGCGGAGGCGGATATTGGAGGCTTGCTCAACCGCCTCACGCACCGAGAGCCCGCGATCCCGCAACTGGTTGGCGAATTCAACGATCAGAATGCCGTTCTTGGCCATGATGCCGACTACCAGCACCAACCCGATCTGGCTGTAGATGTTGAGACTGGCGCCCGTCAGCAACAACGCATAGAGCGCCGCAGCCACGCCGAACGGGACCGTGGTCATGACGATGATGGCGCTCCAGATGCTCTCGAATTGAGCGGCAAGCACCAGCAGGATAATCACCAGGGCAAAGCCGAAGGTGATGAAGAGACCATTGGTGGCGTCGCCCAGGGTCTTGGCTTCGGCCATGGGGATGATGGACGTGCCCTCGGGCAGGATCGGGCGCGCGATTTCCAGCAACTCGGTATAGGCATCCCCCAGTGCAAGGCCGCTCTCCAGGCTCGCCGAAACCGGGACAGCCCGCCGCTGCTCTTCGCGCCGGAGGGAGGGCGGTACGGCGGATTCGGTGATGGTTGCGATGGTGGACATGGGGACGTAGCGCCCATCGCCGGTCCGCACAAACAGCGCTTCGAGATCACGCGGATCTTTGACCGGGTTCGCCGTCGAGACCATGCGGACGGTGTAGCTGGTGTCATTGATGAAGACATTACCGACATCAGCGCCGTCGATCATCGCCTGCATGGTCGTGGCAAGGCCGTTGATGTCGATCCCCAGCGCGTCAGCGCGGCCACGGTCGACGGTCAGGGTTAGCTGCGGTTGGGTCGTGTCATAGCTGACCGAGGTGCGCCCGAAGCGGCCATCCTCTTCCAGGCGATCGGCAATCGTTTGGGCGGTTTCGGCCAGGACATCATAGTTGGAACCGACTACGGCGAACTGCAGGCCCGAGCCGCCGCCGCGAATGCCCAGACTATTGCCCTGGGCGACAAAGGCGCGAACGGCGGGAACCTGTGTCAGCAGCTGGTTGATGTCGGCTGCAATTTCCTGCTGCGTGCGTTCACGCTCGCCCCACGGGGCCAGGCTCAGGGTCAGCATGCCGCCTGCCCCCCAGCCCGAGATCACAAAAATGGACTCCACCTCACCGCTCTCGACGAAGGGCTGCAGCAGCCCCTCCACCCGCGTCATCTGCGTGCGCACATAGTCGAGGCTAGCCGTGTTGGGTGCCGAAACGCGCAGCATCAGCTGCGAGCGGTCTTCTGCCGGCGTAATCTCCTGCCGTAGGTTGCCGTAGACGTAGTAGGCCGAGGCGGCAAAGAGCACGGAGATCAGGATCACGACGAGGGGGCTATTGAGCGCCAGCCGCAAGGTCCAGCGGTAAAAGCCGGCAAAGGCACGGCCGACCGCTCCAATGGGGCCGCCGCGGCTGTCTCCGCCCCCCTCCCGCAGCAATCGGGAGGCAATCATTGGCCCCATCGAAAGGGCGACCACCGATGAGAGCAGCACCGCAATGGCAAGCGTGAACCCGAACTCCCGAAACAGCCGGCCGGTTTGCCCCTCTAGAAAAGATAGCGGCACAAAGACCGCCGCGAGCGTCAGCGTCGTGGCGATGACGGCAAAGAACACTTCCTGGGTGCCTAGCATGGCCGCAGCGCGGGGCCCGGCGCCCATATGCTTGCGGCGCACGATGTTCTCGAGCACCACGATGGCATCATCCACCACCAACCCCGTGGCCAACACAAGCGCCAGCAGGGTGATGATGTTGAGTGAGAAGCCCGCAAGATAGATGCCGGCAACAGCGCCCAGCAGGGCGACGGGCATGGCAATGGCTGGCACCAGGGTGGCGCGCCAGTCGAGCAGGAACAGGAACACCACCAGCACTACGATGATCAATGAGGCGAGAAGCGCGATCTGCACCTCGTGCAGCGCCCCTTCGATGAACACCGCGTCGTCGCTCGACACCTTGATTGTGACCGAGGGCGGGAGGCTTTCGTTCAGGGCCGCAACGGCGTCGTGGATGCCGTTGGAAATCTCGATGGTGTTGGATTGGGCCTGCCGCACGATGCCCAGGCCGATGCCGGGCTGCCCGTCCGAGCGCAGGGCGGAGGTGCCGGAGGCGGCGTCGAAGACGACGGTGGCCACGTCGCTCAAAACGACATTGTCGCGCAGGACCAGGCGTTCGAAATCCTCGGGCTGTGTGACTTCAGAGATCGCCCGTACCGAAATATTCTGGTTGGGGCCGTTGATGGACCCGGCCGGCGCATCAAGGGCTATGGTCGAGAGCGCAGTGCGGACATCGGCGACGGTCAAACCGAGACTGGCGAGCTTGGCGGGATCGACGTCCACTTCGAACGAGGTGCTGCTGGTGCCGTAAACTTGCACCTCAGCCACCCCGTTGACCGCCGCCAGCCTCTCGGTGATGACGTCCTCGACCAATTCGCTGAGTTCACCCAGCGTTAGGTCGCTGGCCGTAACCGCCAGCTGAATGACCGCTTGTGCATCGCTATCGGCCTTGAAGATGGTGGGCTCTTCGGCGCCCTGGGGGAGGCCTCGCACGCTCCGGCTCAAGGCGTCGCGGACATCGGAGGTGGCGACGTCGAGATTGGTGCTGTCGGAAAACTCCAGCGTGACGCGGCTGCTGCCGGTGGAGGAACTCGAGGAGATGCCGGTTACGCCCTGAACGCGCGCAACGGCGCCCTCGATCAGGGCTGTCACCTCGCGATCGACAGTCTGCGCGGCCGCGCCTGGAAAGCTGGTGGAAATGGAGAGCACCGGCTGCTCCACGCGCGGTAGCTCCCGCACTTCGGCGCCGAGTAGCGCCGCCAGCCCTGCCACCACGATGAGGGCGTTGACCACCAGAGCAAAAATGGGGCGGCGGACGAAGAGGCCCGCTATGTCGCCGCCACGCTCGTTCTTTCGCGCAATCGACATGCCGTTGCCCCCTAGCTTGCCACTTGCGCGGCTGGCTCGCCGCTCCCGTCCGGACCATCCAAGAGGTTGACCTCTGCCCCCTCGCTTAGTTGCAGCAGCCCCTCGGTGATGACGGCATCGCCCGTTTCGAGATCGGCCCGTACAAGAACCCCATCGCTATTGCGTTGTACGATCTCGGCCATCACACGCTCCGCCTTGCCGGCGTTGTACTTCCAAACATAGGAGCCCTCAGCCGACCAGAGGATCGCCAGCGGGTTCACCGCCGGGTACTGGTCGCCAGGAAAATCCAAACTAACAGCGAGCGACATGCCAGCGCGCAACTCCCCCGCGTCGTTTGGGATTTCGCCCTGCACGCGCAGGGTGCGGCTGCTGGGATCTACCCGGTTGTCGATGGCGCTCACCTCGCCGCGAAATACCTGACCCGGCAAAGCTGTGGGTGAAACAGCGATCGGCATGCCCTGGGTGACCGCTCCGACATAGCGCTCGGGAACCCAGAAATCGACGAGAATGGAGGTGGTGTCATCGACCGTGGTGACGGTGGTCTGGGCTGGCACGTAATTGCCTGGCGTCACCTGGATAAGGCCGACACGCCCCTCGATTGGGCTCAAAATTGTCCGACGGGCCAGTGCCATTTCCGCGCTCCGCAGCTCCAGCTGCGCAGTATCGGCGGCCAGTTGCGCGGCGGTCAGTGCCGTGTTGGCCACCACATTGGACTGAGCCAGTCCGCGGGTTCGTTCCAGCGCTGCATCGGCGTCCGCTGCGGCGAGCTGCGCCCGGTCAAAGGCGATCTGCTCGGCATCGGCGTCCAACCGGGCGATGGTATCCCCGGGAAAGACAATCTGGCCGGGCCGCACCATCACTTCCGCCAGCGTACCGCCAGCCGGTGAGACCACAGTCGCCGACCGCTCGGCGCTGGCTTCGCCGATGGCGCTGAGCCGGTCATTGATGGTTGCGAGGGTAACCGCGGAGGTCACCACATTGGCTTGCCGCATGCCGGGGCCGCGCCCGCCTGGACGTCCGCCGCGGCTCGAGGCGGTGCCTTGTGCGGCTCCGCCATCGGCCGAGGCGACCGCGAAGGGCAGGGTGATCCCCATATTGGCAAGTGTGCTGGTGGAGCCTGGCACAAACCAGACCCAGGCCAAGCCGGCTGCCACAAGAACGACAAGACACGCAGTCAGCTGACGCAGCAATCTATCCACCAAAGACGTTCAATAATGCCCGGGTGCCGGGTGCACGAATGCAGGCCGGCGCAATGCCGCCACCATATCAGCGGTCGCGCGCGTCAGACATTACAATCACGTAACTTGGTAGGGGTGGGCTGCTGCCGTCTAGAGTGGGCTGGGGATGCGGTTTCAGACGATGGTTCGCCTGCCGCCTAGTGGGCGTCGGCTGGCACTACTTCTTCGCTGGAGTCATTTTCCTCGTCGATGGAGACCTGCTCGCTTTCGCTCGTGTCGTCTTCAGCAGGGGCAGCTTCGACCGACGGGAGCGGGGCTTCCATGTGGGCGCGGGTCAGCGTTTCGAGCCAGAGCGCGACCTGTGGCGGAACCTCCGCGCGGCCCAGCAGCCAGTCCATGCAGGTGGAGAGAGGCGTGTTCAGCACTTCTGCGAGCGTTGCACTTGGCCAGTGTAGCGTCTGCAGACACTCCCTGAATCGTTCCTTGTCCATTGATTTCTCCTTCTGCGGAACATTATGCCGGAGCGGCTGACGCAAAGCTGACAATGTCCGCGTTTTGCGTGCTTTCCGAACCCTGATGGTAGTTGTGCTTAGTTGGTCTTGTGCTTTTCGGTTGCGACCGCTTGATCGATGAATGTCTCGATTTCCTCGAACACCGCCCGCACCATGGCTTCCTGCCCAAGTTCCTCGTCGTCGAGGTCCGAGGTGGCCTTTATGGTGACCTGACGTAGTTCGTGGTCGGAGCGTAGCGAGAAGCCGACCTTGAACTCGGCGGCGTTCTCCTCCGTGTTCAGATCGATCAGGAGAGTCTCCACATATTGCACATAGCGCGCCGATAATTCGGTCGTTAGTTCTTCAACGAGCGGCTCCACGCGGCACTCCCAATTGCAGCGTACACCGGTAAACGGCTAAGCCGCCCGCTTGTTCCTTGAACAAGCTAGGTGAATCAGCGGCAGCGCAGAACTGCGGTCGGGGAGGTCAGCCGCACCTCCGGCGCGGGAGACGCCCAAACAGACAGAGACCTGCCGCATGTAGATGCGGCAGGTCTCACGGTCATCAAAAGCCGGGAGAGCTAGACGGCTGCCTCAATCTGTTTATCCCGGGCAACTCGGGCAGCGTCGAGCGCCCGTCTAGCACTGGCTGCAATGCGCCGCTGCGCTCCGGTGACCAGCGGCTTGCTGAACAGTGCGTTCCGCTCTTCTGCCGTCGAGAGAAAGAAGGGGAAGCGCTGCGCCACGCGGGAGCGGATCATGTCCACGCTCGCGCCAAACAGGCATACCGGGAAATGCAGGCCCGGATAGGTACGGGCACTACACAGGGGTTCGGACCCGAATACGCGCTTGTAGAACGCCCCGTGCTCGGGCCGAACCAAGGCCAAGCATTGGCTCGCATTGAAGTGGACCGAAGCCATCGCGGCCATGCGCAGGGTTAGGAATGGGAGTGCCGGGTAGGCCAGGGAAGCTTCGTGGTCTGCGGTGAAACGGCTGGGATCGATGAAGCTCATGCCTTGGTCGAGCATTGGCTCCAGGATGTCGGGGCATACCTTCATGCTAGGGGAGCGCCGAGTCTTTTCCGTCAGGTGATGCAATCGGATCGAGCTCACCAGCTCATTATCGATGAAGACGCCGAAACTCATCCCGTTGGGTTCAGCGTCAAGATCGTCGACGCAGATCTCTTCTGGGTTGTGATCCATGAAGCCTTCACGCGTATAGGCGCGATAGCGCAACTTGTAGATCGGGTCTTCCACTACCCCCGGCTCCACCTGGGCGTAGCTCACGCGATCGAGGACATCCAGCAACGCTCCAGCAAAGCGAGAGGGTGGCCCTGCATCCGCTGCAGCTGCGCTATCCGAGTCAACTAACATGGTCCGCCCCACCAGAAATTGAAGAATGGCGGGATGTTAACGGCTCGTTAACTTTAGTCAAACTGCGCTTGGCGACGAGGTTAACGGCGGCGGTTCACCTGATGCGACGGTTTTCTGTGCCTTGTGTCCTGGACATGGTGGGGCAGCGGGCCTGCAACAGCTTGGTCATTCCTTCAGCGCTCAGGGGCGGTCCATAAACAAAGCCTTGAACCTGGTCGACACTCGTTTCGGCCATGAGCAGTTGCAGTTCAGCGTCCGTCTCCACCCCTTCCATGGTTACGGTGAGGTCGAGATCCTTGCCCAACTGCACGACGTTTGCCAGCAGCCGTAGCGCCTGCGAATCGGTTTCGACATTGGCCAGGAAGCTCCGGTCGATCTTGAGCTTGGTGAGGGGCAACTCCCGCAGGTAGCTGAGGGAGGAGTATCCGGTGCCGAAATCGTCCAGGGCTACGCCCACACCTCGGGCGCGCAGGGCGGCGAGCGCAGCCTTGGCCGCTTCGCGCTCCTCAATAAGGGCAGTCTCGGTGACTTCGATCTCGAGCCGGTCGGGCTTCAAACCGGAATGCTCCAGCGCGCACACCACCATGCTTTCGACATCCCCAGCGCGAAAGTCGCGTGCCGAGATGTTGACGGCGACGGTAAAGCTGTCCGGCCAAGACTGGCACTCACGCGTCGCCATGCACAGTACTTGGCGCGTCAAGTCGGTGATGAGGCCAGCTTCCTCGGCAATCGGGATGAATACCGCTGGGGACACTGGTCCGAGCTGCGGATGAACCCACCGGGCGAGCGCCTCGCAACCCAAGATCCTGTTCTCTCGAGGATCAAAGATGGTCTGGTAGGCCAGTGTGAGTTGCCCAGCCTTGATGGCGTCTCGCAGATCGGCCTTCAACTGCTGCCGTTGATGGTACTCCTGGTCCATGCGGTCGTGGAACTGGACCGTTTGTCCCTTGCCCACCGCTTTGGCAGCATAAATTGCAAGATCCGCCTTGATCATCAACGCGTCAAGTTCATCGGCCGTATCATCGGAGACGACTGCACCAACGCTGACGGCGACGGCAAGCTGCAGGTCTGGGATGAAGAGGTCTTCCCGCATCACCCGCAGCACTTCATCGGCCAGGCCCTCGAGGAATTCTCGCGACGCGCCATCGCACTGAAAGGCAACGAACTCATCCCCGCCGAGACGCGCGACGAGCGCATCGGGGCCCAAGGCCTGCCGCAGCCGCTGCCCAACCTCAGCAAGCACCTTGTCGCCCACCAGATGACCCATGGTGTCGTTGATGTGCTTGAAGTCGTCCAGATCAAAGATCCACAGAGCCGCGCAATCAGGCGCACCAGACACCTGCCGGGCTCGGAGAGCCCGCTGTACCTGCTCAGCAAAGTAGGCGCGGTTGGGCAAGCCTGTCAGCGCATCGTGCCGGGCCAAATAAGTCATGCGCTCCTGGGCCAGCACGCGCTCTGACACATCCTCGAGCAGGAGGACCGTCTTGTCACGGCGAGAGGACACTGAAATCTCGTAGTGCTTTCCATCTTGCAGTGGCAGCACCACCTTGCCGCTGCCACGCATCTGGATAAGGCCCAGAAGATGATCGTGGGCACTCTGCGGAACCTGCCCATTCTCCAGCGCTGCATCCAGCAGTTCCTCGACCGGGTGCCCCACCCAGGCCTTTGCTTCCGCTAGCCGGAAGGCAAAGATTGCGCGTGCATTGGCGACTTCGATACGGCCAGCCTTGTCCAGCATGAGCAGGCCATGCTCGAGCGTAGCCAAAGCGGTGTCGAGCTGGGTCGCGAGAGCCGATGCTGCAATCCGACCATGGATCGCTCGCAGGAAGACGCTGCGAGCATTTCCCGAAATCCGCCGCAAACTTAGGAAAAACGGCAATAGGAGCAGGCTCAGCAGAGCGTAGTAGACGTCGCCAACCAGCAACAGCCCGATGCTCAGCGGCACCGCTATAAACAGCACCTGAATTGTCATCAGGCGATCAATCGCGAAATTGCGCTGCGCAACGCCGACCAAAACCGAAACGGAAACCGATGCCGCAGTAAGCTCGGCGAATGGGTCATCAACCACCCAGAAGCTCACCAAACACCATACGCCATAGAGCAGGGCGATGGCCGCAGCACCGATCGTCGCCCGCAGCTCCCAATGTGTCGCCGTTTGGACATCGGTGTCCGCTAGTTCGACGGTATCGAAGTAGCGCATGTCGATGGCGCGGATCGTACCGATGACAACGAACAGGACCGCTATTACGCCCAGGATCATCGACTGAGACTCGACGCCCGCCACCGCGGCGGCAAGGGCAGAGCCGAAGGCGCCAAACAACATGGACCATCCGTCAGCATAGAGCGAACGGATCATCGACACGTAGTCTGCCGGTGGGAGTGTGCGGTGGGCTGGTTGAATAACTGAGCTACCCCTCATGCTTGCTCCCTCCAGAGCCCGTGCCTGGAATAGATACTCCGCGTGCCAATGATTGGCGCGGCACACAAAGTGCCAGCCA
Organism: Devosia sp. RR2S18; assembly: GCF_030177755.1. Classification (NCBI taxonomy): domain Bacteria; kingdom Pseudomonadati; phylum Pseudomonadota; class Alphaproteobacteria; order Hyphomicrobiales; family Devosiaceae; genus Devosia; species Devosia rhizosphaerae. The sequence goes on along the minus strand of NZ_CP126539.1, from coordinate 3,246,392 downwards.
ATCGTTGGGATAGATGCTCGTCATAGTTGAGCTTGGGGAGGTAAGCACGGACTCTCCTCGGTTGCCTTTCCAGCTAACGTCTTTGTCCTTAAACCGGGGCCTCTCCGGCGCTGATCGAACCGCTAAATGTCCAGGTAGGGTGAACACCAGGTTAAGGGCGAAGGAACGTTTCTGCCGGATGGATCTGCTACTACGCGATGCCGAAGCTGACCTTGCACCAGGACGCGGTCGCGCTAGCGCGGCACGCATCGAGAGGCTCCTATGACTAAATATGGCGCTGCTATCTTCGATTTCGACGGAACGCTTGCCGACAGTGGACCGTGGTTCTTGGGCATCATCAACGAGGTCGCCGATGTGCATGGCTTTCGCAAGGTAGAAGGCGATGAGATCGAGATGCTGCGGGGCCGTTCCAACCGTGAGATCATTCGCTACCTTGGGGTGAAGACCTGGCAGCTGCCGATCATCGCTCGAGACGTCCGGCGCCGCAGTGCCGAGGATGCGAACCAAATCGGGTTGTTTGAAGGCATGCCGGAACTGCTCGCGCGCTGGAAAGCAGCGGGGATGCAGTTGTCCATCGTGAGTTCAAATGGAGAGGAAACAATCCGCCACGTTCTCGGCGCTTCCGCCGATCTGATCGACTACTACGGCGCCGGTGTCTCGCTGTTCGGCAAAGCTGCCAAGTTCAAAAGCTTACGCCGACACCTGCAACTTCCACCGGGGGAAATCCTCGCCATCGGTGATGAGATCCGTGACGTCGAAGCAGCGCAGACTGCAGGTTTTGCTTCAGCCGCGGTCACCTGGGGCTTTGCGACAGAGCAGGCCCTGCTTGGAGCTTCGCCAAACTTCCTTGCGCGAACAGTAGGCGAACTGGCCGAGTTTGTCGTAATATAGTTCCTGCCAACAGTATCGAGTGGGCGCTAAACTAGGCACCTGCTCTCAGTCGGTTATCGCCGACCCCGGCGAAACAGCCGCTTCATCAGCCAGCCCAGCACCACCGTCTTGAGAATTCGACCCATGATTTGCCTCCTCGGTTGTCCACAGCCAACGCTTCGGTGACCGCCGGGTTGCAAGGCTCTTGGGGGAGATTGGTGCCGCTCATGGCACCAATTAGGCGCTGGTAGCATTTACTGATAGAACGCCGGCGGCGGCTTACCAGCCCCCCATCACGCCGTTAACGGCGACACCCAAACCAAGTCAGGACAATTTTTGCAGGTATCGGTTCGCGACAACAACGTCGAACAAGCCCTACGGGTATTGAAAAAGCGCCTTCAGCGGGAAGGCGTGTTCCGGGAAATGCGGCTCCGGAAGTATCATGAGAAGCCATCAGAGCGGCGCGTGCGCGAGCATGCCGAAGCCGTGCGTCGGAACAGAAAGGCAGCCCGCAAGCAGGCCATTCGCGAGGGCCTGATCGAGGCGCCCAAATCCAAGCGCAGCGCGCCCGTTCGCGCGCCATCCTTGGTCCGCGGCGGCTAAGCTGATTCGGTCGGCTCGCCGAACTGGCGGGCCGCCGAAACGCCGAAACGCTGGACGACAAGAAGGGCTTATTGGAGGATAAGCCCGGGGCGAGGAGGGGACACATGAACATCCTGATAATCGGTGCCGCCGGAATGGTCGGCCGCAAGCTCACCGCAGCTCTGCTGCAGCGTGGCACCATGCGCGGTGAAGCCATCACCAGCATGACGCTGGTGGACATCGTGGCACCGGACGTGCTCGAGGGGAGTTCGATCCCCGTCGCTGCTCTTGCTGCCGACATCTCCCGGCCCGAAGCGGCCCAAGAGCTGATCGTGACCCGGCCCGACGTCGTTTTCCACTTGGCAGCCATTGTCTCAGGTGAGGCCGAACTCGACTTCGAGAAGGGCTACGCCATCAACCTCGATGGCACGCGCTACCTGTACGAGGCTATCCGGCAGGCCAGCAGCGGGGGAGCCTACTGCCCGCGCCTGGTGTTCACCTCCTCCATCGCGGTGTTTGGTGCTCCCTTTCCCGACAAAATCAGTGACGAGTTTTTCGAAACGCCACGGACGAGCTACGGAACACAGAAAGCCATTTGCGAACTGCTGCTGGCGGACTATTCGCGCCGCGGCTTTCTTGATGGCGTGGGTATTCGCCTGCCCACCATCTGCATTCGGCCCGGGCGGCCCAACAAGGCGGCTTCGGGCTTTTTCTCCTCCATTTTACGCGAGCCGCTGGTCGGCAAGGAAGCGGTGCTTCCAGTCGAGGAAAGCGCGCGGCATTGGCATGCGAGCCCGCGGGCTGCAGTCAGTTTCCTGCTGCACGCCGCCGAGATGGATACGGCCGTGCTCGGCAATCGTCGCAATCTCAACATGCCGGGGCTATCGGCAACCGTTGGCGAGCAGATCGAAGCACTGCGCCGCGTGGCGGGTGAGCGCGCCGTGGCACTGATCCGGCGCGAGCCGGACCCGATGATCATCGACATGGTCGAAGGCTGGCCCAAGAACTTCGATGCCTCACGGGCCGAGGCGCTCGGCTTTGCCGCGGAGACATCGTTCGACGAGATCATCCAAATCCACATTGAAGACGAGCTAGGCGGAGACTTGCCCCAATGAAAGTTGCAATTGTCACGGGCGGCGGCTCCGGTATCGGCAAGGCTGTCACGCGTACGCTTCTCGTTGACGGCTTTTCCGTCGCACTGTTCGGGCGTCGGGAGACGGTATTGCACGACGCAGCCCGGTCCATCGATCCAGATGGCGAACGGACGCTCGCGGTGCCCGTCGACATTGGCAAGCGCTCCGCAGTCGAGAACGCTTTCGCTGCCGTGATCGAGCGTTGGGGACGGCTGGACCTGCTGGTCAACAATGCCGGGGTGGGCGCGCCCTCGGTGCCGCTAGAGGACATCACGGCAGAGCAGTGGGATCAGGTCGTCGGTGCCAATCTATCGGGTGCTTTCTTCTGCACCCAGTTTGCGTTCCGCCAGTTCAAGGCGCAGCAGCCCATGGGCGGCCGGATCATCAACAATGGCTCGATTTCAGCCACGACGCCGCGGCCGCAGTCTTCGCCCTATGCCGCGACCAAGCACGCAATCACCGGTCTCACCAAGGCGGCCGCGCTGGACGGACGCCCCTTCAACATTGCCGTGGGTCAGATCGACATCGGCAATGCCGGTACCGAGATGACTGCCGGTATGGCCAAGGGCGTGCTCCAGGCCGATGGGTCGATGGCCGTCGAGCCTACCATCGAGGTCGACCACATCGCCAGAGCGGTGAGCTACATGGCCAGCCTGCCGCTTGAAGCCAACACGTTCACCATGACCGTCATGGCCACGCAGATGCCTTTTGTTGGACGCGGATAGTCACTAGCTGTCGCGCTCGTGTTCCGGCGCACCTTGCACCAGCCTGAACTCGGGTGAATTGACCAGCAGCAGATAGCGTTCGAACTGCCCGAGCACGTCGGCGATCAATTGATCGGTGTGCATGCCCATGATGTCATAGCCGCGATCTCCGCTCGAGAAATAGGTGCGGGCCTCGTAGCGATATTCTGGTCCGCTCACCGCCATGGGCGAGAACGAGGCGGTGGGTTGCGCGCTGATGCTGACACCATAAACGAAGTCGCGCACACCCTCGGCCGGCGAGCGCAGCGCAATCGCCGCACCGTCCTCTTCCACCACATGACTGGTGCGACCGCGCGAACTCAGTTCCTTGGCGACTTGGTCCAGGGCCGGGCGCACCTCGCGGGCGATAAAGCGCTCCACTTCCGCCTTGCTCGGCGCATGCAGGATCAGCGCCAAACGTCGCTGCCAGGTGAGCCCGGCTGCAGGCTGGGCCGCAGGAGCTTGTGGGGTCGCGCTATGCGCCTGTTGTTGCGCGAGATCGGTCCGCATGCCCACGAATAACGACCAGACCAGCCCAAGCATCACAAAAGTGAAGGGCAGGGCGCTGGCAATGGTCGCCGACTGGAGCGCTCCAAGGCCGCCCGCGAGCAAGAGGCTTGCGGCCACCACGCCCTCCATCACGCACCAGAACACCCGCTGCCCGGTGGTGGTCTGCGTTTCGCCCCCTGCGGCGATGGAGTCCACCACCAGCGATCCCGAGTCCGAGGAGGTGACGAAGAAGATCGCCACCAGCAGCACCGCGAAAGTCGAAGTGAGGCCCGAGAGGGGTAGATATTCGAAAAACTGGAAGAGACCCACCGAGATGTCGGCGGCGATGGCATCCCCCAATGCGCCAGCCGCGACCCCCTTGTCGATGAAGATGGCCGTGTTGCCGAACACCGTCATCCAAAAGAAGGTGAAGCCGGCCGGGATGAAAAGCACGGCCGCGACGAATTCACGAACCGTGCGGCCGCGCGAGATGCGCGCGATGAACATCCCCACAAAGGGCGACCAGGAAATCCACCAGGCCCAGTAAAACAGCGTCCATGCATCGACCCAGGGCGTCGGCTCATAGGCGTAGATGTTGAAGGTGCGCAGCACCAGGGTGTCGAGATACAGCCCGATATTCTGGACGAAGTCGCGGAAGAGCTGGGCCGTTGGCCCCATCACCAGCACGAATACCATCAGCAAGACTGCAACAACGAGGTTTGCCTCCGAAAGAATGCGCACGCCCTTGTCGAGCCCCGTCACCACCGACACGGTTGCCAGCGCCGTAATCCCGACGATTAGCGGCAGTTGCACTTCCAGCCCGATCGGAAAGCCCAGGAGGTAACTCAGTCCGGCATTTATCTGCGAAACGCCGAGGCCCAGGGAGGTCGCGATGCCGAACATCGTGCCGACAATGGCGAAGATGTCCACTGCATGCCCGATCGGCCCGTTGATCCGCTCCTTGAGCAGCGGATAGAGACCCGATCTAATGGTCAGCGGAAGGTTATAACGATAGCCGAAATAGGCCAGCGACAGGCCCACCACCGCATAGATGGCCCAGGCGTGGATGCCCCAGTGAAAGAACGTCACGGACATGGCTTCGCGCACCGCCTGAACTGAGCGCGGGTCGGCCGTGGGTGGCGCCATGTAATGGGTCATCGGCTCGCCCACCGCATAGAACATGAGCCCGATGCCCATGCCGGCCGCGAACAGCATGGCAATCCACGAGATGAACTTGAAGTCGGGCGTCGACTCGTCCGGGCCGAGCCGAAGACGGCCATAGCGGCCAAACGACAGCAGCAGCACGGAAACGACGAAAATGCCCACGGCCAGCAGGTAGAGCCAGCCGAAACTGTTGAGGATACTGCTCTGCAGCGTGCCAAAAAATTCGGCAGCGCTGCTGGGGAATAGCACCCCCACAACGAGAAAGAGCCCGATCACCAGAATGGCGCCGTAGAAAACTGGTGGGTTGATGATGAAGCGCTGAAACACGCTGCCTCCTTCTCGTCCTGCCACTTGGCGTCTAGTTAGCCGACGCCACCCCATCCGACTCCAAGGCCGACAGCCCCAAAGCGTTCCATGAGATCGTCTGAAGCGAAACGCACGCGCTTGCCATCTCGGCGTCTACCCGCCCAATGTTCTGAGCCCAGCCCTCTTTACGCCAATAACACTCGATAGGGCCACTTTGGCCGTGGTACTGGGATCCAAGAAAGCAAAGGTGGTGCGATTCAATGCTGGGTGGGGGTGTTCGTCAGCGTTTCGGTGCGGGGTGGTCTCGCCTGCGTTCGGCTCCGCGCTACCATCTGCAGCTTCGGCCAGCGCCGCTCGAGAGCCCCGCGATCATTCTGCTGCTTTTTCTAGTCCTTTCTTGGCCGCTCATGATGGGGAGCGACTACCCCGTCGGGCGCTGGATGCAGCAGTTTCCCGAGGAACTGCAACCCTTCGCCCATGTTGTCACTGATCTGGGGGAAGGGGTGCAGGTGCTCGTAGGCAGTGGGGCACTGCTCCTGTTCGGTCTGTTTGCGCCGGTTGCGCTCTGGCGCCGACGGGTCGCGATTGGCGTCAGCGCCCTCAACGCCGGGGCAGCCTTTGTCTTCCTGTCCGTTGCGGGAGGCGGGCTTGCCGCCCTGACGTTGAAATACGCCATTGGTCGAGCCCGGCCTTCCTTACTTGATACTCACGGCAATCTGCACTTCCAGCCTTTTGCCATGCATTCCGATTTTTCGGCCTTCCCCTCCGGTCACTCGGCAACAGCCGGTGCAATGGCGGTATCACTGGCGCTGGTATTCCCGCGCTTGCGGGCCCTATTTCTGGCAGCAGGTGTACTCATCTGTGCGTCACGCCAGTTTGTCGGCATGCACTGGATGAGCGACACCTTGATGGGCTGGGCCGTCGGTGCTGCGTTTACTTTCTGGATGGCGCACGTCTTTGCCCGGCGCGGGCTGATGTTCACCTACGACGCTTTCGGCCGCCTCACCCCAAGGCGCAGCCGGTTCAATCCGCTCGCTTTCACCACCAGGCTGGCGCGGTCCTCTGGCCGATCCGCCAGAACCGCCGATATGGCGAGCGTAGTGGGGACGACAGACCCGCGTTAGCGGCAGCTTGACAGTCGACATTCATGTAACAATGATAGTTGCATGACCGAGCATTCAATGTCCCGCGCCGATACTCCCTTCAACCAAGCGCACGCACAGACCTATGCCGCGGGACCGCCACGCCTGGTCCCGGGCTTTGATGGCCTCCAGCGGATGATGTCGATGCTGTTGGCCGAAACGGTGCCAACGCGCGGGGAGGTCCTGGTGCTTGGCGCCGGCGGCGGTCTTGAGCTTAACACCCTCGCCGGCGACCACCCCGGCTGGACCTTCGATGGGGTGGATCCTTCGGGTGACATGCTCGACGCGGCCAAGCATACCGCCGGCCGGCATTTGGATCGCATTCGGCTTCATCAGGGTTATGTGGAAACAGCGCCCGAAGGGCCGTTCGACGCCGCAGTGTGCCTCTTCACCTTCCACTTCATTGCCCGTGCGCAGCGTCTCCCGACATTGCTGCACCTGCGGCGGCGGCTCAATTCGGGGGCGCCATTGGTGCTCGCCCATATCAGCATGCCGGAGCAAACAAGATCGACCTGGATCGCGCGGCACGTGGCCTATGCGCAAACCGACCCTTCGAAAGTGGAACAGGCGCGCCATGCACTCGCCACCAGACTGACAATTCTGGCACCGGAGGAGGAGGAAGCCATGATGCAGGAGGCGGGCTTTTCGGAGGTTAGCCTGTTTTATGCCGCCCTCGGCTTCAGGGGCTGGATCGCTTATGTGGGTCAGTCAGGTCCTCGGAGCGAGTAGGGCGAACGCTCCCCAGCCCACCAGCAACACAATGCCCCAAGCGGCAAGTGTGAGTGCGATCAGCACAACACCGCGCGGCACCCTTGCGCCAGCGTGACGAACCAAGCTGTGATGCAAATGCGCTTTGTCCTGCATTGCCTCCTCCATCGGAGGAACCGTGTGTCCACCGGGTCAGCAACAACAATGCGGGCAAGGGAATGCCGAGATCAATTCGGCGAAATCACGAGGGTCTTTGCCCTACGCAGATTGTCTTAGATGCTGCATGCCCGGCACCTGGACACAGGTCCAGGCTGCCGGGAAAAAAGCAGAGCCGGTTTTTAATCAACCATCTCGGTCGAGTTCAGCCCCGCCTCGTAGAGCTTGAGGGTCGCTTCGATGTCGGCAAGATGCGATGCAAAGCCTGCTTCGATCGCTTCGGCCTGACGGCGCAGCAGGTCGCGACGCGAGACGAGCTCAAATCGTTCACCCTCGAGTTCCTTTACTGCAAGGCCGATGCGTTCGCGATGAGCCGAAAACCGCTCGACCATTGGTGCAGTCTGCTTGGCCGCTTCGGCAAACGCCGCTTCGGCTTCTTCATGAGTATTGTCCACCACCTTGAGGGTGGTCTTAGCGCGTACAGCCATTCACGTCTCCATGGTTGCTTCCGGCGCCCCAACCGGCATGAGTTGATCGACGCTGTGCATGAAGTCTGAAAGCTGTAATGAATCCAACCACAACCATTCATTTACCCTAACAAACAGAGTTAACGAACAAGTGCAATTTTCATCAACTGCAATTTACTTGGTCAAAGCAGGTTTCGTCACTCTAGGTGCCTTGTTGCCCATATCATGGAGCCTGGCTTCTGGTTGAGCGTTGAGCAGAGACAAGGAGCGAGGCCCACCATGAGCGAGAACGACACTTATTCCGGCATCTGGTTGCACGAAGGGGAACAGCGCGGCCGCGATTTCAGCCACTCAGCCCCAGAGTACCACCATGGCTCTTCCCCTCAAGAAGCGGCCGGGGGCATGCGCCTGCGGCACTCTTATGTGGAACAGGAAGGCCGCCGCACTGGCGTGTGGGCCCCGGAGCACTGGACGGACGAGGAGATAACCGCCGCCTTGGAAACCAACTGGTAGAAGGAACTGTCTCAACAGCCTCCGTTGCTGAGTTGGCTGTCATTGCAACGTTGCACAACCCGTGCTCTTCTGCCGCGGTGTCGTACCCACGGATGCGACCCGAACTAACCAGTAGGCGCCGGAGTCGCAGATGACCTATTCCAACCCCCTCTCATCCAAGCTCGGCCTTCTGGACGATGATCTCAAGATGGAGGGCAAGCTCCTCCGGCTCTGCGCCGACCTGCAGCAGAAGATCCTGACACCAATCGACAAGTTTCCCTGGCAATGGCACGTACAGCGCGCTGACATGTCGGCAGCCGATGCGCTCGCCGCCGTCTGGCACCAGTGGGAAGCGTTCGGCTCCCACTCAGTCTGGGCCAAGAAGCAGGGGCACACCTGGTTTGCTGCCGAAGTCGAAATTCCAGAGGGGGCACGGGGCAAGACTTTCCTCCTCCGCTTTACCAGCCAGTGGCAGGATCGCCCCGGCTCCACTGATCCTCAGTGCCTGGCATATCTGGACGGGCACATCGTCCAGGCGCTCGATGGCAATCACACCGAATTGGTGATTGAGCGCGATGCCAAGCCGGGCAACCGGCACACTCTGCTGGTCAACGCCTTCACCTTCTTCGACCGGCCGCTGGTTGGCTTCGGCGTCGAGGCGTTCGTGCGCAACGAGCGCGCTGAGAAACTCTACTACGACCTGCAAACGCCCCTCGAAGTCGCAATCCGGCTCCACCAATCCGATCCGCGCCGGCACGCCATTCTCAATATCGTGGACCGGGCGCTCCGTGCCCTGGACCGGCGTGGCGCCTACACCGAAGCCTTTGAAGCGAGCCTGGGCGGGGCTGAGCAGATCGCCCGTGAAATCTATGAGCTCGTCGATACCGAAGTACAGCCGCAGATCACGGCAGTCGGCTCGACCCATCTGGACGTGGGCTGGCTGTGGCGGGTGCTGCATACGCGCGACAAGACCGCCCGCTCCTTTGCCACCGTGCTCAACCTCATGGAGGAGTACCCCCAGTTTATCTTCATGTACAATCAATCGGTCCTGTTCGATTTTCTCAAGCAGGACTATCCCGAGCTCTGGGAGCGCATGCTCGCTCGGGTGAAATCGGGCCAGTTCGAGATCGAGGGGGCGATGTGGGTTGAACCCGACGTAAACATCGTCTCGGGTGAGAGCCTGGTCCGCCAGATCATGCGCGGGCGGCGTTTCCATCTGGATCATTTCGGGGTTGATCCCAAGACGGTCTGGCTCCCCGATACATTCGGCTATTCGGCCAACCTGCCGCAGATCATGGAAAAGTCCGGGCTCCAATACTTCGTCACCAGCAAGCTGAGCTGGAACGATACCGACCGGCACCCCTATGACACCTTCTTCTGGCGCGGCATCGACGGCACGGTCACCAAGGCTCAGCTCATTACCGCCCAGCGCTTTGAAAACGAAGCGATCTACACCACCTACAATGGTGATCTCTCGGTCAGCGAAACCATGGGCGCCTGGAAGCGCTACGAGCCGAAGGCCGCGCACAACGAGGTCGTCATGTCCTATGGTTATGGCGATGGTGGTGGCGGCCCCACCCGAGCCATGATCGAGCGCGGCACGCGCCTCGAACGCGGCATACCCGGCGCGCCCAAAGTGAAGCTTGAAGGCATTGTTCCCTTCCTCGACCGCTTGGGCAAGAAGATGGATGCGGTGCCCGGCAAGTTCCCGACCTGGAATGGTGAGCTCTATCTGCAATATCACCGCGGCACGCTCACCTCGGTCGCCAAGAACAAGGCGAATAATCGCCGTTCCGAGCGCCTGCTGCGGGAGCTTGAGTTCCTGGGCATCATGGCGATGACGCAAGCAGGCGCCTCCTATCCGAGTGAGACGCTGGCCGAGTTCTGGGAACTTGTCCTTATCAACCAGTTCCATGATATCTTGCCCGGCACCTCGATCCCCGAGGTCTATGTCGACAGCGACGTAGACTATGGCCGCATCTTCTCGACATTGAGTTCCGCCAACGGACCCTGGCATGCCGCCGCACAAGCCTTCGCCCAGCCGGGCAAAGACCAGTTGCGGCTGCTCAATTTCACCTCGCAAAGCCGTTCAGACTTCGTCCATTTTCGCGCTGAATCAGTTCAGGAAGGCGTTTCGCTCGCCTGCGGAGGCACGGTTCTGCCGCTCCAGACAATCACGCGCGCCGACGGCAGCAGCGAACAAATGGCCCCGGTCTCGGTTGTGCCGCTGGGTTGGACAGCCGGGCAAGTCGTCGCCGGCGCAGCTGCCCTTCCTGCCGCTTCACTCTCGGTCTCCGAGACCCATCTCGAGAATGAACTGCTTCGGATCACCTTTGATTCCGCAGTCGAAATCACCTCGATCTTCGACAAGACCAGCCAGCGCGAGACGCTTGCAGCGGGCGAGAAGGCCAACCGCCTCATCGCCTACGAAGACAAACCAATGGAGTGGGATGCCTGGGACATCGATCGCTATTTCGAGGAGCAGTTCTGGCCCCTCGCCGACGAGCAGGCCGAGATTTCAGTGGTCGAAACCGGCCCCCATCGCGCCGCCATTCGCATCGCCCGAAAGTACCAGAATTCCTCGCTCGTGCAGGTAATTTCACTTGCTGCAGGTCAGCGCCAGATCGAGTTCGACACCTTCATCGACTGGCAGGAGCGCTCGATTGTCATCAAGACCCTGTTCCCCTTCGATCTCAACGCAACCGAAGTTCGCTCCGAGATTCAGTTTGGTCACGTCACCCGCCCGACCCACCGCAATACCACCTGGGACCGGGCTCGCTTCGAGGCCTCGATGCATCGCTGGGTCGACATGAGCGAAGCCGATTTCGGCGTCGCGCTCCTCAACGATTGCAAATACGCCTATGATGCCCACGACCAAACGATCCGCCTGACCCTCGTCCGCGGTTCGAATTTCCCCAGTGCCGACGCGGATTTGGGCGAGCATCGCCTGCGCTACGCCCTGTTCGTCCATGAAGGATTGGCCGATCTGGCGGAGGTGCATCGCGCCGCCGAGCGCTTCAACAACCCTATTGCGGTGATCGGCTCAACTGAACCATCGCCCGGGACTTCATCTCAGGAAGCAAACTTCAGTTTTGTTCAGGTCGACCAGGCCAACGTCACCATCGAAACCGTCAAGAAAGCGGAGAGGTCCGATGCCGTGGTTCTGCGCATCTTTGAAAACGCCAATATCCGCGCCAACGCAACGCTATACTTCGGGGTGCCCGTGAAGTCCGTGCGCGCGGTCAATTTGATGGAGGAAGGCGAGGGCAGATTATTCGAGCTACGCAACAACAGTATCGAACTGTCCTTGCATCCGTTCGAAATAGCAACTTTGCTGATTGAGCTCTGACAAGACCTTTTTGAAAGACGAAGGAGGGCACATTTGCCCTCCCTCAGGACTTCTTACATGCCGCCTGCTACCGAGAAGGGCAGTGCATAGGCCGTGTTGTCCGGGCGCATTCCGGGCGTATCGACATCGGTGTTCCCCTCACCGAAATCATAGGTGTCATTGTCGTTTGTCTCGTAGTGAATCATGGCAACGTATTCAGTGCCTTCCATGGCGCCACCCTCGACCTCGACCACCACATTCTCGCTGTCGCCGGCGGGCACTGCGGTGTGACCGATGGATGTGGGCAGCACTGGCTGGCCGTCTTCCACCGCATGGATAACGACATAGCCGTCCTGGTCGATCTTCACCGCGGGAAACACGAAGGCACCATCTTCAATCATGGCACCATCCACGTCGATGTTCAGGTGGTCGGCAAAGGAAGGCGTTGTTCCAGCCAAGGTGATGGCAACAAGGCCCACAGCAAGTCCAGCACGTTTCATCATCGGTTCTCTCCATTGTATGGTAGGGACCAGTGCAGGTACGGCGTCTACGCCGAAAAAGTTTCGCCGCTGCGGCGGCCCTCTAGTCGGATGCCCCGATACAGCGCTCTGCTGTTGCGGTTTGCCATCCATAATCTCATGCGGTCCCAAGTGAAATGAAGCTCGAGAACGGGGTAACAGGCATTCTGCTTGGCGCTGGCGGTGTGGCCATGCTCTGCGCCATGGATGCGACGGCCAAAGCCTTGGGCGCTAGCTTGAACACCTTTCAGGTTGGCTTTGTCCGAAATCTCAGTGCCGCGCTCTGGTTGGTGCCATTTATCCTCCTGACGGGGCGGGCGTGGCCGTCCCGCAAGAACATGCCGCGCCATTTGTTGCGCGGGGCTCTGGTTGCGCTGACCGCAGTGTTCTTCTTCTACGGTGTCGTCCACCTGCCGCTGGCGGTTGCCACCGCTTTGGCGATGAGCGCACCGCTCTACATCTCCCTTTTCGGCATTTTCCTGCTCAAGGAGCCGTTCTCGCCCATGCTGCTACTGGCTGTGACCTTGGGTGTGGCCGGGTCGCTGATAATCGTTTTCGCCGGAGATCCGGTGCGGGTCACCGGAAGCTCTGACCTGCTCGCTTGGGGTGCAGCCATTCTGGCGCCGATCAGCTATGCAGCGGCGATTGTCCTGCTCAAACATCACTCAGCCAGCGACGGCGCGGCGGCGATGACCTTTGCGCAATCGGTGATTGCTGCCATCATCTTTATCCCCTTGGCATTGCCAGGGTTCAGCTTGCCTGACCCAGGCGTCTGGTGGCAGTTGGTGCTGGTGGGATTCCTCGGCGCAGGGGGATTTCTGCTACTCATTTCTGGATTGAGGCGAGTGCCCGCTTCGGTGTTTGCCGTGGTCGATTATACAGGCCTGATCTGGGCCGCTGTCCTTGGCCTTGTGTTCTTCGCCGAGTTCCCCGGATGGCCCCTGTGGATCGGAGGAGGGCTCATCATTGCTGCCTGCGCAGTGGGAACACGGGTCGGACGAAAGCCGACTATCGTATCGGCATAGCTGGCGGCGCGGCTTACAAGTGGCTGCACGACCGCTGCTGTTTCAGCCTACTCAAAAGCCTGCGCGGAAGTCACGAGCGGGTTGGAAATGCCACTCAGGTCCAGTTCGAACTTCGGCGTCAGAATGATAATCGCGGTGGCCAGAACCAGGCCCCCTTTGAGCACGAATGCACGGCGACGCTTCTGGCGGGTGGTACGCATTTGGTTCCTGGGGATTCTCGCACTGCGAGCGAGTCGAACCTCCTTTGCCACCTTCTTCGATGCTGCGAAAGAAAAAGGTTAAGGCAAGGTTAACGTGACGGCAGTGCCTTTCCTGCAACGATCATCAACACGGGTGTGCATTGAGGTGATGCGCTGGAACAGATTCGGTCCTGCTTGATTAAGTCGTTTTCGCGAGGTGACCCATGTACAAGACCCTGACTGCCTTAGTCGTAGCCTGTTCGATCGCCGGCTGTGCCACAGCTCCACGCAACGACGTTGTCGCTGTAATCTCGACAGCGCCTGCTCCTACTACCAGAGCGGTAGTTGCCCAACCTCAGCCGGCCTTTCAGGCCCAGCCTAAGGCTCAACCGGCCCAGACACCGGCGGCGCCAAGCCCCTCACCACGGGACGATCTGGCAAGACTAGAGCCGGGCGCTTCCTATATCGCGGCCTTCCCGGAGGCTGAACGTCGCGCAGCATGCGTGCGGCTCGATTACGAGGAAGGAACCCGTGAATTCTCCCGTTGCCTCGAGGGTAACTTTCCGGAAAATCCTTACTTCGGTGGCTAGGGCGGTCTAGCTCATCCGACGCTCAGGCGGCTTCGGATGAGCGATCTGCGAGCCTTTGCTGCAGGAGCACCATAACGGCGGCTTCCTCCGGTTGCAGGCCGGGGAGGTCGTCGCGCAGTTCGCTTTCGATTTCTTCACGGACCTGCAGCACCAGCGAGCCGCTGAGGTAAGAGTCGAGGACCGCTGGGTGGACGTAGCACTTGCGGCAGATTGTTGGCGTGTTGCCGAGCCGTGAAGACACCCGCTCAATCGCTGCCCGGACATTCTTCTTGGCCTTGGCGGCCGTGTCGAAGCCCTCGAATTCATCGAGCGCCAGCGCCGCGAGCACTGTTCCTGCCCAGGTGCGGAAGTCCTTGGCAGTGATGTCCTTGCCGGTAATCTCACGCAGGTAGGCGTTTACGTCCGACGAGGTCACGTCGCGAACGTCGCCATTCTCGTCCACATATTGCAGCAGTTCCTGGCCCGGCAAGTCCTGGCAGGCCTTTACGATTTTGGCGAGCCGCCGGTCACGCAGGTTGAGGCGCCACATCTTGCCGCTCTTGCCCTTGAACTGGAACCGCAGTTCGGAGCCGTTCAAAGCGACATGCCTGTCACGAAGGGTAGTCAGGCCATAACTCTTGTTGTGCTTGGCGTAGTCGTCATTACCGACACGGATCAGGGTGGATTCCAGCAGGTGGACCGTCGCCGCGAGCACTTTCTCTCGCGGTAAGCCCCTGAGCTTCATATGTTCGGCGACGACCTTGCGAATTTGGGGAAGCGATCGGGCAAACTCGACGACATGCTCGAACTTGGCGCTGTCACGAACCTCCCGAAACTTGGGATGATAGCGATATTGCTTGCGGCCCTTGGCGTCTCGCCCTGTCGCTTGGATATGCCCGTTGGGATCGGCGCAGATCCACACTTCGGTCCAGGCAGGCGGGATTGCCAGGGAGCGGATCCGGCTGAGCACGTCCTTGTCCTTGACGACCGTGCCCTCCGGTGACCGGTAGCTAAAGCCATTTCCCGACTTACGGCGGCGAATGCCAGGGTGTTCCTCCGAGACATAAACGAGCCCTGCTGCCTCGGCCGCCTGTTCGGGATTGACGATGTCAGGAGAGATCTCCGCTGGTTCTGCCGTAGTACTACTCACGTCCACTCTTTTCTGGATAGGTTCGACCCGGTGCCGAGCTCAGCCAAGGGCTGATGAACTCGATCCGGGCGCGCAACCCTGTCGCCTGCCTCCGCAAGAAGGGGCCGTCGGGGATTTTGGTTCCTGTTCACGACGTAGGAGACCAACCAAGGAAGATCTGAATAGCCCCTAGATTTGTAGACGCCTTCTTCCCTAATTTTGAGGCAAGGAGGCCTACATGGGCAAAGGCAATTTCAGCGACGAGTTCAAGCGGGACGCGGTGCGTCAGATCACCGAGCGGGGGTATCCCGTTTCGGAGGTGTCGCAGCGTCTGGGGGTGAGTGCTCATTCGCTCTACGAGTGGCGCAAGAAGTATGCATCGGATGTTTCCAAGGGTGGGGATCAGGCCGATGAGATCCGGCAGCTTAAGCGAGAACTGGCGCGGGTCACTGAGGAGCGCGACATCCTAAAAAAAGCGGCCGCGTACTTCGCCAAGGATGCAAAGTGAGGTACGCGTTTGTCGCCGAGCATCGCCAGCAGTTCTGTGTGCGCACCATGTGCCGGTGCCTTTCCATCCATCCCAGCGGCTATTATGCGTGGCTCAAAAGCCCTTTGAGCAAAAGGGCGCGGGAAGACATTCGCCAGACCGAGCTGATCGAAGAGGCCTGGAAGCAGAGCGGCAAGGTTTATGGCTACCGCAAGCTGCATGACGACCTGCTGGACCAGGGCGAGACCAGTTGCGCCAATCGTGTTGCGCGCCTGGCCAGACTGGCCGGGATCAAGGCTCAGATCGGCTACCGGCGCCGGCCTGGTGCCTATGGAGGCAAGCCATCTGTGGTGGTCGACAATACCCTGGCTCGTCAGTTCGACGTCGATGCGCCGGACACCGCCTGGGTGACCGACATCACCTATATCAAGACCATGGAGGGCTTTGCCTATCTGGCCGTGGTCATCGACCTGTTCTCGCGCCGCGTCGTCGGCTGGTCACTACAAAGCCGGCAGACCAGTGAGGTCGTCCTTCAGGCCCTGCACATGGCTGTCTGGCGCCGAAAGCCACAGAACACGGTGCTAGTCCATTCCGATCAGGGCTCCCAGTTCACCAGCATGGACTGGGCTAGCTTCCTGCGACACCACAATCTGGTTCACTCGATGAGCCGGCGCGGCAACTGCCATGACAATGCTGTGGCCGAAAGCTTCTTCAACCTGCTCAAGCGCGAGAGGATCAGGCGTCGGACCTATCGGACACGGGACGAAGCCCGCCAAGATGTGTTCGATTACATTGAGATGTTCTACAACCCCACCCGAAAGCACGTCCGCAACGGCATGCTCTCACCCGTCGAGTTCGAACGGCGGCACCAAATCTAACCCCGAAGGTGTCTACAGAACAAGGGGCTATTCAATCCTCTGGCGGTTGGTGTTGCCAAGCGGTGGCGGAACTGAAGCATCACAGGCGAGTTTCGTGCTGGCACATCCACGCCGTCATTCCGCTTCATGGCCCCGAACCCCTTGTCCGGCCCGGCTGACGTCAGGTGAACTCTATAGGGCGCAAATGAAGTCTACTGGACCAGCCAAGACCACCAATAAGCCTGCCAAACCTGCCACTCCCACCAATCCGCAAACGACCGGGCGTCGCGCTCCCGCTCACAACGTGGGGGACGTCGGTAGCCCAATCCCCATGCACCGATCGGTTATTCGGGAGGGCCGGCCGTTCCCCTTGGGAGCAACATGGGATGGCCTCGGCGTCAATTTCGCAATTTTCTCGGCCAACGCCACCAAAGTTGAACTGTGCCTCTTCGACATGGAAGGAACCAAGGAACTCGAGCGGATCGAGCTACCCGAATATACCGACGAGGTGTGGCACGGTTACTTGCCCGAGGCCCGCCCTGGGACAGTCTACGGGTACCGAGTCTACGGCCCCTTTGCGCCCGATGCGGGGCACCGGTTCAACCATAACAAGCTGCTGATCGACCCCTATGCCAAGCAATTGGTCGGCGACGTTATCTGGCAGCCCGAGCTCTTCGGCTACAAGCTCGATTCTCCAGACAAGGACCTCTCCTTCGACGATCGCGACAGCGCGCATCTGGTGCCCAAGGCCCGGGTGATCGACCCGGCTTTCACCTGGGGCTCTGATCTGCGGCCGAGCGTGCCGTGGGAGCAGACTATTGTCTATGAGATGCACGTCAAGGGATTTACTAAGCTAAACAAGCACATACCGGAAGAGGAGCGCGGCACTTTTGCGGGAATGGCGCATGGCCGTGTGGCGCAATATCTGCGCTCGCTCGGGATTACCTCGGCCGAATTCCTGCCGGTTCATGCGTTTGTCGATGACGGCTATCTGGTCGACAAGGGGCTGCGAAACTATTGGGGCTACAACTCCATCGGCTTCTTTGCGCCCGAGGCGCGCTATCTCCACTCGCCCTTTGCCAATGAATTCAAGGAGATGGTCAACCAGTTCCATGCTGCCGGTATCGAGGTTATCCTCGACGTCGTCTACAACCATACCGCTGAAGGCAACGAACTCGGACCGCATCTGAGTTTCAAGGGCATCGACAACGCAAACTATTATCGCCTGCTGCCCGACCAGAAGCGGTACTATATAAACGACACCGGGACCGGCAATACAGTGAACCTTTCGCACCCCCGGGTGCTACAGATGGTGGCTGACTCGTTGCGATATTGGGCAACGCAGATGCGGGTTGACGGATTCCGGTTCGATCTGGCGACGATCCTGGCGCGTGAGCCACATGGCTTCGATGAAGGCGGCGGGTTCCTGGATGCCTGCCGCCAGGATCCGGTGCTCTCGAGTGTCAAGCTGATCGCCGAGCCCTGGGACATTGGCCCCGGCGGTTACCAGGTGGGGCAGTTCCCACCGGGTTGGGCCGAGTGGAACGACAAATACCGCGACACAGTACGCGCCTTCTGGAAGGGCGAAGAGGGCAAACTTTCCGAGATGGCGTCCCGCATTTCCGGGTCGGGCGACCTCTTCAACAAGCGCGGGCGCAAGCCGTATTCGAGCGTCAACTTCATCACCGCCCATGATGGCTTCAACCTCAACGATCTTGTCTCCTACAATGACAAGCACAATGAGGCGAATGGGGAGGAGAACCGCGATGGTCACTCCAACAATCACTCCTGGAATCATGGAGAGGAGGGGCCAACCGATGATCCAGAAATCCAAAAACTTCGGGAGCGGCAGAAGCGCAATCTGCTAGCGACCCTGCTCCTGTCGCAGGGAACCCCCATGATGTTGGCCGGCGACGAATTCGGCCATACCCAAAAGGGCAACAACAATGCCTATGCGCAGGACAACGAGATAACCTGGCTGAACTGGGACGGGATCGACCCTGCTGGCAAGGACCTGATCGAGTTCACTCGCAAGCTCATCGCGGTGCGCAAGGCCTATCCCATCTTGCATCGCGGACGCTATTTGGTCGGCACCTATAATGAGGAACTCGAGGTCAGGGACGTGACCTGGATGTCGCCTCATGGGGAGGAGCTGACCCAGGAGCAGTGGGGCGATCCAGCCGCGAAGTGTTTCGGCATGCTGCTCGATGGTCGAGCGCAGCCGACCGGCATCCGTAAGCGTGGATCGGACGCCACCTTGCTGCTGGTGTTCAACGCACACCACGACGTGGTCGAGTTCGTGCTGCCGGAGGTGCCCGAGGCACAGGACTGGGTTGGACTGATCGATACCAACCAACCCGGACGAACCGATGCGCCGCGCTTCCCATTCGGCCACACCTATGAGGTCACCGGGCGGTCGTTCCTGCTGTTTGTGGCGGGTTCGGACCAACAGCATCGCCGCGAGTTACGGCAAGGGGTCGGCGCCATTCTGGACGTCGCCGAAGCGCCGCTGCCCGATCTCCTGAAGTAGTCACCGGTGAAGCGGCTTCACGAAGCCGCTTCACCGACTGATCGCTCCGTGGCTCGGCACAGCGCCAAGAGCCTTGGTGGTCTAGGCCTGCGCGTGCTAGGGCGGGTGCCTTCTCCCTACCCATGTGGCTCATGACTGAACCCAGCACCTTCGAAATCTATCTTGTCGCGACGCCGGGGCTCGAAGCGGGGCTTCGCGAGGAGGCCCATGCGGTTGGGTTTACCGGTGCAAAGGTCACCGATGGCGGCGTAGCCCTCCTTGGAGATTGGCCCGACGTGTGGCGCGCCAATCTCGAATTGCGTGGTGCAACCCGCGTACTGGCGCGCATCGGGTCATTTCGGGCCATGCATCTGGCACAATTGGACAAGCGGGCACGCAAGATCGCGTGGGGCGAGGTCCTGCGCGCCGATATACCGGTGAAAGTAGAGGCCGCGTGCAAGCGGTCGCGCATCTATCACGCCGGCGCGGCGGCCCAGCGGGTGGCGACCGCCATCAGGGAAGAGCTGGGAGCACCCATAGCCGAAGACGCGGAAGTGCGGGTGATGGTGCGGATCGAAGACGATTTGGTCACCGTCAGCATCGACACGACGGGGGAGTCCCTCCACAAGCGCGGCTTCAAGGAAGCCGTTAACCGCGCCCCCATGCGCGAGACCATGGCGGCACTGTTCCTGCGGCAGTGTGGGTATGGCGGGAACGAGCCTGTGCTGGACCCTATGTGTGGCTCAGGCACCTTCGTGATCGAGGCGGCCGAGATTGCGGCGGGGGTGAAGCCTGGCCGTGAACGCTCCTTTGCCTTCCAGCAACTGAAGACGTTCGATCCCGATGCGTGGAACGCATTGCGTTCCGCCGCCGCCCCACAGACGTCAGCCATTCGGCACTACGGCAGTGACCGGGACGCGGGCGCAATCCGGATGAGCACAGAGAATGCCGGGCGGGCAGGGGTGGCGGAACTCACCCTTTTCGAGCAGTTGTCGATCGAAGACTTAGCTTGTCCCGAAGGCCCGCCGGGCCTCGTGATCGTCAATCCGCCCTATGGCACCCGCATCGGCAACAAGGCACCGCTCGCTGCGCTGTACCGTTCATTGGGCGCGGTTTTGAAAAGCCGCTTTGGCGGGTGGCGCGTGGGCATCATCACCACCGACGCAGGCCTTGCACGAGCCACCGGCCTGCCGTTTTTGGAGCCCGGTCCCCCAGTGCTGCACGGCGGCCTACGCATCACGCTCTTTCAAACTCCGCCCCTGCCAAAGCGCGTTACTTAGCCTTACTACGGCATGATCCGGCACAAGACGTCAGATAAACCTGTGGCTTTCCGAGCTGCAGGCTGTTTTTGCCTGGTGAGGGGTCACGTGCTGCTCACGCAGCGACAGGCCCACAAGCCGCTGGGTCTTCATTGGGGCATCCCCACCGGCAAGATCGAAGACGGCGAAACGCCACGGCAGTGCATCGTGCGAGAGCTCGGGGAAGAAATCGGGCTCAAAACCGCGCCCGGCGCCCTCAGCGAGATCGCCAGCTACCTTGTTGGGAAAGGCAGCACAGCATTCGAATATGTGGCCTTTGCCTTGCTACTGGAGGAGGTCCCCCTACTGCACCTCGCGCCTGACGAGGTGCGCGCCTGCGCGTGGATGCCTGTGCGCGAAGTGCAGCAGCGACCCGCAGTGCCCTACTTCTACAATACGCTAAACGATCTGTTGGATTGGCTCGAGCACGGCAAAGTCAGGCTGTCGCCGCTGCCGCAGGCCGAGGCGAACAAGCCGCGATCATGAGACAGCGCTAAACGGTGGAATCAGATCCCGGCGAAGCGGCGCACCAGATCCTCGGCAGCTTCTTTGAGGCGCGCAACATCGTCCTCGCTGAAGGCGCGCGGTTCGTAGTCCAGAAGCACCAAGGCACCCACGCAACGCCCATCTGCAAGGGTCAGGGGCGCTCCGGCATAAAGATCAACGCCGTTGGTCTGGAGATAGGCGTTGTCCCCCACCAGGGGGTTTGGCGTTTCCGAATGAATGACCAACGGTTCTCCGGTATCTACCACTAGGCGCGTCAGGCGGAACGCGTCTTCCTCTTCCATGTGCCGCTCATCTTCGATCAGATTGATCGTGGCGACAGGTACGGCAAAGCTATCGGCGACCTGCTGAACGGCGCGGCCCAGTGCATCGTCGCCGCGACCGGCACCTGCAAATGGGCGTGTCTTGCCCGGTTCCCCGCGCGGCGGCTTATCGAGCCAGTTGGCGCTATCAGCGATCCCCTCAACGGCATCTCCCATGGACCGGTAGATGGCGTCGATATGCAGGGTCTCGATGGTTTCACCGCGTTGTTCGTCGCTGAGTGCACAGACGACAACCTTCACCCGGGGTGCCATGCGATGAATGCGTCGGGAGACGTAGCGGGTCTGGGCGCGGTTGACGGCGCCGAGAAAGACCAGCGTCACCAGGTCGACGCCGTCGAGATCCAGCCTTCCAATAGCCTCCTGGCGGACGGCCACGGGTGGAAGGACAGTGCTGCCGACGCCTGCATCATCCAACGTGATTGCCAGCAGCCGCGCTGCACACTCGTCGATCTCGCTCCGCCCACCGACCAACAGCACATTGCTGTGCTCGGTGTGATCTGCCTCGGCGATCTCTTCGAGCACTGCCTCGAACGATTGAACCAATTGCCGCCGCTGATGCAGCGCCTCCGGGCGATCCGATAGTTCCCGGTTCGCCAGGTGGAGCGCTGGCAACATGACCTCGCGCAGATACTGCCCGGCGCCATGCTCCTCCACATACTCGTCCGTCATGTCGATAGCGTCCTCGGCATCTCCTTTGAGCATGCGCTGGTAGAGGCGCTCGGGGGGAGAAAGCACAGGCTCGCTGCCCAGCAAGGTTTCGAGGAACTGGAACTGCGGCAAGTGCCGGCCAATAACCACGAGGCACACCGTCATCGGCGTAGCCAGGATCAGCCCGATCGGTCCCCAAAGTGTCGCCCAAAACATGGCGGAGAGAAGAATAGCAATGGCCGAAACGCCGGTGCTAGAGCCGTAAAGCCGTGGCTCCACCGCGTTGGCCGTGGTGAGGTCCAGCACCAGGAAGAGGCCAACCGACATCAGGAGCATGTTCCAGCCGGGGTCGACCGCGAAGGCGAGCATGAACGGCACGACAGCGATGATCAGGGCGCCGACGAAGGGGATGTAGCGGAAGAGAATGATGAGCAGGCCCCAAAGCACGGCACTGGGTACCCCGATCAACCATAGGCCGACCCCGAAGATGAAGCCGTAGGTGACGTTAATACTGAGTTGGATCAGGAGATAACGACCGACGCGCTTGCTGGCATCGGCAATTGCCATATTGGTCTTGGAATAGCCCCCGCCGCCGACTAGGCGAATGAAGCGTTCCTGCAGATCGGCGCGCCCCATCAGCAGGAAAATCAGGAACACAGTCACGATGGCAACCGTGGCTACCGGGCCAATAATCGAGCCCAGCACGGAGGTGAGAATGCCCATCGGGCCAATTTCGTTGGAGATGGTAACGGGCACGGGCTCGCCACGCGGAAGCGCCTCACCCTCCTCAGGCCCCGAGAGTTGCTGGCTGAGGTCGCCGATCGTGTTGTTGATCCGGTCGAGCAGCACGCTGCCGCCCAGGCTCTCCTGCAAGCCCTCGATCTTGGCCGAGATGGTCTGTTGATACGCGGGCAGTTCCTGCGCCAGCCGTGCCACCTGAATACCGGCCAGGAAGACAAACCCCCCCAAAACACTGGCGGCAAGCAGAACTGCCAGGATCACGGCCATGGGGTCGGGGAGGTGGAGCCGCCGGTTGAGCCAAGTGACGAGCGGCGTCAGCGCGAAGGCTAGCAGGGTTGCCAGAACCACCGGGACGATGATGCCGGCACCAAGATAGAGCAGGGCTGCGATAATGGCGAAAGTCGCGACCGCCTCGAAGGCAGGGCGGCGCTGGCGGCTGCGGAAAGTTGGGTGGATCTGAGGCAAGACTTGGTTCCCGCTGAAGCCTTGTTAAGTAGAAGCTCGCCCTTTCGTTCCAGCCAAGCAGCTAGTCGCTCTCGAGGATCAGTGGGCTGGAGATGAAGAGACTGATTAGATCTGCCTGTCGGTCTGTATCGGTTTTGCGGAAGAGGTTCTTCATCGTGTAGTTGACTGTGTTGCGGGAAATACCGAACTCGTCCGCAATCTCGTCGAGGCGCAGACCCTTCGAGAGCGCCATCGCGAGTCGGGTTTCCGCCGGGGTAAGGCCATAGAGCTGTGCCACAGCCTCAGCAGCCTGGCTGAGCCGGCGTTCGGGGTCGGAAACGAAGACGGCCACGACGGGCTCGCCCGTAGCCACAGGCTCACGCGCCACGGGGCAGGCAATTGCAAATAGCGAGCGGCGACCTGAATTGCGCGACAGGGCCAGAGCTTGGGTCGGCTGGCGCGATCCGGCTGCAGCCCGCGACAAGGCTAGATCGATCATCTCGCGGAGGGCGTTAGTCTGCTGAGGCTTTTCGCCCCGCAGCAGACCGTCGCGCGACAGGGTGATGCCGTCGGCCTCCCCGAGCAAGTCCTCTGCCCGCCGGTTGCGAAAGACCACCTTGCGCTCGGCGTCCAACAGGAAAATGCCGACCGCCATTCGGTTCAACGCTTCGTTGGCGCCGAGCAGGGCCGAGCCAATGCTGATCGGTTCAACCGGAGCAACTGGAGGAGTGATCCCCTTGATGCGCGCAACCTGCTCCAGCCTGGCTGCGATTGTAATCAGCATCAGGTCGAAATCGATGGGCTTGGTGAGGTAGTCGTCGACGCCGGCGGCCTTGCCTGCGATAACGTCACGGCGTCCCGCCAGCGCCGTGAGGAAGATGAACGGCAGGTCGGCAAATGCCGGCTGCTCCCGAACCCGCGCCAGGAGCTCGAGCCCTGACATTTTCGGCATAGTGATATCGCACAGGACCAGGTCTGGCCGGCTATGGCCAAGATAGTCCAGGGCTTCTTCTCCGTTGCTGGCTTCAACGACATCATAGCCGGCGGCCAGCAATTCCTCCGCGAGGTCGGCTCGCAAATCGGCTTCGTCTTCCACGCAGAGAATGGTGGTCGGCATGATCAGAGCGCCAATTCGGAAACGGCCACATCGGATGGCGAACTGGGAGCTTCCGCCGGGCGATAGGGGAGGCGCAGCGTGAAGGTCGAGCCGCGACCCTCTTCACTTTCCACCTCCACGGTCCCACCATGCAGTTTGAGAATGTGGGCGGCAAAGCTCAAGCCAATACCAGTACCCGCCACGTTGGCTGCCGTACGGGCTCGGAAAAACCGCTGGAACAATGATCCCAACTCATCCGCTGGAATGCCGACACCTCGGTCGCGCACCCGGATGAACAATTCTTCTCGGGCCTTGCCTCCCTCGACGGTGATGCTGGTGTCCTGTGGTGAGTATTTGAGGGCGTTCGAGACCAAGTTTTGCACCGCCTGCTCGAGCAGTGTTTCGTCGACCAGAGCCGAGCTCGGCAGATCGGCAATCCTTAGCTCGATCCGGCCCTGTTCGAAGTCAGGCCGCGTATCGCAGACCCGGTGCAATAATTGTCCCACGTCGCAGGGCAGCGGATTGAACCGGATCTCACCCTCTTCCAGGCGAGCGGCATCCAGGGTGCTTTCCATGAGCCGCGTCAGCCGCAGGCATGCGTCCCGCATCTTTTGTGCACGTACCGAAATTTCTTCGACACTCATCGAAGCGCCCCGGCGGATCATGCGCTGGGCGCTTGCATCCACAATGGCAATGGGGGTGCGAAATTGATGGGAAACCACCGAGATGAAGGACCGGTGCAGCTTGGAGACCTGACGCTCGCGCTCGAGCGCGGCTTCGGCGTTGGCAATGTTGCGTTGATCCCGCACCAGGATCACTGCCAGAAGCAAACCCGTCAGCATAGTCGCAGCGAGCGCGCCGAGAATCTCGAGCAGCATGCGCTTGCGTTGGTCGCGCAGCACCACGTCCTGTTGTCGTTCGGCGAGGAGAGCCGCGTTGGCGGTGCCGCGCAGCGTTTGCGCCAGGGCGAGGATGTTCTCGCGGATCCACTCCAGCTGGCGGGCGTCATCAGCGATCAAGGCGATCCGCTCTGCTGCGTCCGCGAGAATGGCGCGGTGCCCCGCTAGGTCCTCGCTGAAACCGAGGGCGCCTATCTGGCGACGTGGCTCTCCCTGCTCCAGCACGGAAAGACGGCTCGCCAGGACATCAAGACGGAGTTGCACTTCATCGAGGGGGAGCCCGCCAGCAGCATGATGCGCGGCAGCTTCCGCGAAGCGCACTGCCTCGTACTGTGCCTGGCTGGAGAGCCAAACCATGTCCTCGGCAACATCGCCGCCCAACTCGTTTTCGCTAGCGACCAGGCGCACCGATGCGGCAACCAGAAGCGCAAAGAGAATCGCCATGGCTACGGAGGCAACTAGAAACCGGGTCGGCATCCAGCGTCGCCGGCTCATTCGATGCGCAACTCCCGCAACTGCCAGACCCAACGCTCATTGAAACGGGCATCCTGCAGTTCGGGATGGTTATCGCGCGGGTAGACGATCCAGAGGGGCCCCCAATCGCTGACCTGCATTTCCTTGCCATTCATGTTCATGGCGAGCAGCACGTCGTATTGTTGCACCTCCTCGAGGGGAACAGGGGCAACGAAATCGTTGAGGGCCGTAGCCACCGCTTGAGTGCCCTTGGCTCCGACGCGCTCCAGCACCTTGCGAACGAGGACGCCCTCGAAAAGCTGAACACCATCGGTCCAGGTCGTGGTGGTGCTGATCGTGCTCAGTCCCAGCGATTGCAGCATCTGCCGGTCGAACTCGGCGCCGCGCGGCGAGTTCGTGATGGCGATATTCCCACTGATGGTGAGGATCACCTTGCCTTCGGGCCTTGGCAGGACCTCCAAAGCGAGAGCGGGAACAGCGAGCAAGCTCAGCAGGACAGCCGCTAAACTCAGCACCAGTTGCCGTGAGCTTCTCCACCACATGTCAGCGTCAGCAGGAGGCAACCGTAAGACTTGCTTGGGCAACACAACACACCTCGATCCGAGCTCGTCTTGGGCAATGCCAAGGTCTCAAGGTTACAGGTGCGGGAGAATAGTATAGCGCAGGCAAGACTGCACTAGAATTTGTCGCTCTTCGGGCGCCTACATATACGTAGGGAGAGGCTTGAAGAGGCGCCGCCCGGGCTACCGGGCGGCGGAGGTGTCAAATCCGGCCGACATTTGCAGGTCAACAGGAAATATTGCGGACATGATCGCCGGGGGCCCTATCTCCTTGGGGAGGAGGAGGACGACGCCCGACACCGCAAGCAGGGTTCCGGTGCAGGCGTTCGCCAGGCGGCGTTTGCCGCGGCGGGTAAGGATGAAGTACATAACTGATGTGCCTAGTGCCTGTTCACGACCCGCCCGCGCGCGCAGCCTGTGGCGCGAACTGGAAGATCTTGCCCGCAGGGCGGCTCGCGGCAGCTCGGGAGTAGGCCACTTCATAGCCAATCTCGATGGCTTCCTCGATCTTGGTGCGCAGGAGTACATCTTCCTCGCGGCTGGTTCGCAGCACCACCAGGGACTGTTCCAGCTTGTCGATTGTCCAAAGGAGGAGTGGATCGGGCTGGGCGTGCGGCGGCAGGGGGCTCCGACTCATATTGGCGGAAGCGCTCATGAGCCTAACACCTCGCGGTGACCCGCAGGTCCGCGCCCGAGCCGCAGATCCTCGAGTTCACTACGGGTCAGCCCCACATCGGAAAGCAGTGTGTCGCTCAAGCGGGATAGCTGGTGGTAGGTGGCGCGGTTTCGCTGTCGCTCGCGCCAATGGTCAAAAGCTCTAAACATTTCGGTCTCCATTTGTTTGGAGCCGGCGGTTTAACTACTGCCGAGCGGGGTGGCCCCACCTGTTTAGGGGGGAGCAAACAAGATTTCGTTCAGTTTCGTATTGGTTTCGACAGGTTTCGTATGGCCGGTGAGCTGAGGGTCCAGCGCAAACAAAAACGGCGGCCAACAAGTTGGCCGCCGTTCCGATCTGAGTGCTGGCTAAGCCAGCAGGATCTTAGAAGTGGTAGGAAACGCCGACGGTGGCCTTGGTGCCTTCGAAGAAGTCATCGCCATCGTCAAAGGTGCCGAGACCAACAACTTCACCGCGAACCGAGACGTTCTCGGTGACGAGGAACTCAACGCCACCACCAAGCTGGTAGATAGCATCGCTATCGCCGTCAGCGACGTTAACGCCAACACCACCGATTGCGTAGATCAGGGCTGCGTCCGTAACAACGGCACCGGCACGCAGGCTGGCCAGGAACTGACCGTAATCTTCCTCGCCGTCGGTCCAGACGTAGTCGCCCGAAACTTCAGCGCCGACCACGAAGGCGTCGACAGCCATGAAGTTCACGCCGACAACGCCGCCGATGACGCCATCAGTGTCGTCACCGTCGTTGAAGATACCGCCAGCGCGGATACCGGCATACATGCCATCCCAGCTGAAGCCGGCTTCTTCATAGATCGGCATTGGGGTGGTCGGGATGATCAGGTCAGCGGCCTGAGCGGCAACGGAACCAACAACGGCGAACGAAGCGCCGAGCAGCAGTGAACGAATGAACATGAAAGACCTCTGCATTGATTTGCGTAGGCCTAAGCTACGCCCGGAAACGCCCTTCCACAATGCCGCTGGCGTCCCGCTGCGCTGTTGAACGCGTTGGTGTTGCATCATGGACACTGTTTTTGAAGCCGGACAAGATCATGGCCCGGCTGGGAGTGCAGTCCGACCGGGCCATAACGGGGCTGTGCTGAAGAGCCCGTTAACAACAGATTAACGCAGCCGAATCGCTTTTGCAACTGCGGGCTGCGTCCAGGCAGCCGCAGGAGTACGAGGAAGTTCGGAGAGTGGGCGCCTGCCCATTCATGCGCTTTACATATAATAGTACTTTTGCTAGCGTCTGCTTATCGGTGCAGATGAACACGTCGCACCGGCTAACGGGAGGAACATCATGAACATCGTTAAAACGCTCGCCGTCGCGGCGGGCCTCGCTACCGCCTTGTCTTCCGCAGTCTTCGCGCAGTCGCTCGAGGGCAAGGTCATCGGCTTTTCGCAGATCGGCTCGGAGTCCGGCTGGCGCGCTGCCGAAACGGCAGTGACCCGCCAGGAGGCGGAGGCGCGCGGCGTCGATCTGCGGTTCGCCGACGCCCAGCAGAAACAAGAAAACCAGATCAAGGCCATCCGCGGCTTCATCGCCCAAGGCGTCGACGGCATCCTCGTGGCTCCGGTGGTCGCCACCGGCTGGGAAGACGTTTTGACCGAGGCGCAGGAAGCCGAAATTCCGGTGGTGCTGCTTGATCGCGGCGTCGATGCACCGGAAGACCTCTACCTCACCTCGGTGGCTTCTGACCAAGTCGAGGAAGGTCGAGTGGCGGGCGAATGGCTAGTCGATAACGTCGGTGACGACGAGTGCCGCGTCGTCGAACTCCAGGGTACAGTCGGTTCGACTCCGGCTATCAACCGCAAGGCGGGCTTCGAAGAAGCCATCGCTGGCCACGACAACATTACCATCGTGCGCAGCCAGACGGGTGATTTCACCCGGGCCAAGGGCAAGGAAGTGATGGAAGGCTTCCTTAAGGCCGAGAACGGCGGAGCCGATATCTGCGCCCTCTATGCCCATAACGATGACATGGCCGTTGGCGCCATCCAGGCGATCAAAGATGCTGGGTTGCAGCCGGGCGAGGACATCAAGGTGGTCTCGATCGACGCGGTTCCGGACATCTTCTCGGCCATCGCCGCAGGTGAAGCTAACGCCACGGTCGAGCTGACGCCGAACATGGCTGGCCCCGCATTCGACGCGCTTGCTGCGTACATGGCCGATGGTACCGAACCTGAGAAGTTCATCATCACCGAGTCCAAGCTCTATACGGCTGAGGACGATCCGCAGGGCGAATATGATCGCCGCAAGGATCTGGGCTACTAAAACCTATTTGGTGCAACCCCGTCGGCTCCGGCCGGCGGGAACGTCGCGAAGAGCCGCAAAAGGCCGCGCGAATGGGGGAGGCGAGAGTGGACGAGAGCGGTTTCGCACTCGAGGCACGTGGCGTGACCAAGATCTTTGGTGCCCATGTTGCGCTCGATCAGGTCGATTTCGGGCTCCGGCCCGGTGAAGTCCATGCTCTCCTGGGCGAGAATGGCGCGGGCAAGTCGACGCTCATCAAGGTGCTGACGGGCGCCTATCAGCCCGATGGCGGCGGCGTCTATGTCGATGGCGTCCAGGTGACGCTCGACAATCCCCAGCACGCCCAGACCTATGGCATCGGGACCGTTTATCAGGAGGTCAATCTGCTGCCCAACCGTACGGTGGCGGAGAACCTTTTTCTTGGTCATCAACCCACCCGTTTCGGCTTGGTCGATCGGCGCCGCATGGAGCGTGAGGCGCGCGAGATGCTTGCTCGCTATGATCTCGACATTGATCCAGGCAGCGAACTTGGGGCACACTCGGTGGCCGTGCAGCAGATCGTTGCGATAGCGCGCGCGGTAGCCCTCTCGGGCAAAGTGTTGATCCTGGATGAACCAACCGCCAGCCTTGATCGCAACGAGGTCGAACGCCTTTTTGAGGTGATCGCGGGGCTGAAGCAATCGGGCCTCGCCATTGTCTTCATCACCCATTTCCTCGACCAGGTTTTTGCTATTGCCGACCGGGTAACCGTGCTCCGCAACGGCCGGTTGATTGAAACGCGGTCACTCGACAGTCTCAACCGTGGCGACGTGGTTCGGCTGATGCTGGGCAAGGACATCGCCTTTTCAGGCGCGACCAATCTCGATCAGAACCGCCCCGAAGGCGAAGTGCTGCTTGAGTTCACCGATTATGGACGCAAACGGAGTGTGCGGCCGTTCAATCTCACCATTCACAAGGGCGAGGTCATCGGGGTGGCGGGGCTGCTCGGCTCCGGTCGTACTGAAATGGCGCGCATCATGTTCGGCGCGGATACTGCCGATTCCGGGACGGTGAAGGTGTCCGGCCAGACGGTGAGCATCAATAGCCCCACTGACGCCATCGCCCATGGCTTCGGCTTTTGCCCCGAAGATCGCAAGGCGGAGGGCATCCTGGGCGACCTCTCGGTTCGCGAGAACATCATCATCGCCCTTCAGGGTAAACTAGGCTGGTTCCGCGCCCTCAACCGGGACGAGCAGATGGAGATCGCCGGCAAATTCGGCGAGGCCCTCGATATCAGGGCGGCTTCGCTCGACATGCCGGTCAAGCTGCTATCAGGCGGCAATCAGCAAAAAGTCATTCTCTCGCGCTGGTTGGCAACCGATCCGACCTTCCTGATCCTCGATGAGCCTACGCGCGGTATCGATGTGGGCGCTCACGCCGAGATCGTGCGCACCATCAACCGACTGCGCGACGAGGGACTGGCGCTGGTCGTGATCTCTTCTGAACTGGATGAAGTGGTCGCCTACAGCTCTCGCATTGTCGTCATGCGCGACCGCGAACTCGTAGCCGAACTGCATGGCGAGAACATCAACCCAGGAGTGATTGTGCAGGCCATCGCCAACCATCACGAAGAGGCGGTGGCATGATGCGCCGGGCGCTTTCCTTTTTCACAAGCCCGCAGTTTCTGGCACTGCTGGGCGTACTGCTCATCAACTGGCTGCTATTCCCTAACTTCTTTCAAGTCACCTGGCAGGACGGACGGTTTTTTGGCAGCGTGATCGACGTCATCAATCGCGGCGCTCCCGTTGCCATCCTTGCCATTGGCATGACCGGCGTCATCGCGACCAAAGGCGTCGACCTGTCGGTTGGC
This sequence comes from Devosia sp. RR2S18, assembly GCF_030177755.1. NCBI lineage: Bacteria > Pseudomonadati > Pseudomonadota > Alphaproteobacteria > Hyphomicrobiales > Devosiaceae > Devosia > Devosia rhizosphaerae. Next base: position 3,215,779 of record NZ_CP126539.1, on the reverse strand, counting down.
GCAGTGATGGCGGTATCGGGAGCCGTAGCCGCGACCCTGGTGGTGTCAGGCTACCCCGCGCCCATAGCCGTGTTGGCCGCTCTGTCCGTTGGGGTTCTTTGCGGGCTTTGGAATGGCTTCCTAGTCGCCGTGCTCGATATTCAGCCGATCGTCGCCACGCTGGTGCTGATGGTGGCGGGGCGGGGCATTGCCCAGCTCATCACTGAAGGTTCCATCGTCACCTTCAACGATCCGCTGCTGGTCTTCATCGGCACGGGTTCCTTCCTGGGCCTGCCCATGGCAGCAGTGATTGCGATAGCGCTGATGGTGCTGGTGACCTTGTTCGTCCGCCGAACCGCCGTCGGCCTCTTCATCGAGGCTGTGGGCGTCAACCGCGCCGCGGCCAGTCTCGCCGGTATTCGCAGCCGCATGCTGCTGTTCCTGGTCTATGGGCTGAGCGGGTTCTGTGCCGCCGTGGCCGGCATCATCGTTGCCGGCGACATTCGCGGCGCTGACGCCAATAATGCCGGTCTCTGGCTTGAACTGGACGCCATTCTGGCCGTCGTGATCGGCGGAACCTCGCTACTGGGCGGGCGGTTCTCGGTGCCCATGGCCGTGGTCGGCGCCCTGATCATTCAGGCGATGAATACGGGCATTCTGGTTTCGGGCTTCCGGCCCGAGTTCAACCTGATCGTCAAGGCCGGCATGATCATCCTCATCCTGCTGGTCCAGTCTCCCTTTGCCACCCGCCTCGTGCCGAACCGGCCCAAGCCCGTGGCGACCACCAGAAAAGCGGTGCAGCGATGAACCGGAGCCTTCGTCCCCTCGCGGCCACTGCGGTCATCTTCATCATCGCCTATGGCCTGAGCGTTCTGCAGTTCCCCAACATGTTCTCGACCCGCGTGCTCGGCAATTTCCTGACGGACAACGCATTTCTTGGCATCGCTGCTGTCGGCATGACTTTCGTCATTATTTCGGGGGGCATCGATCTTTCGGTCGGAGCGGTTATCGGCTTCACCGGCGTGCTGGTGGCCGTGCTCATTTCCTGGGCTGGCCTGCACCCCTTGGTGGCTTTCGCCTTGGCACTGGGCGTGGCGGCAATTTTTGGCGCCGCTATGGGGCTCGCCATCCACTATCTGCAGGTGCCTGCCTTTATTGTCACCTTGGCGGGCATGTTCCTGGCGCGCGGTGGCGCCTCGGTCATCACCCAGGATTCGGTCGGCATTGATCATGAGTTCTATGACTGGATCTCCGACCTCATTATCCGCCTCCCGGGCGGCGGGCGGCTAAGCTTCATCGGCCTTCTGATGATCGCGGTCTTCATCCTGGGAGCTCTTCTGGCGCACCGGACCCGTTTCGGCTCTTATGTCTACGCGCTGGGCGGCAACACCGCCTCGGCTGAACTAATGGGTGTGCCGGTGGCCAAGACCACCATCCAGATCTACCTGCTCTCCAGCGTCCTTGCCGCACTCGCCGGTATTGTCTTCTCGCTCTATACCTCGGCGGGCTACCCGCTCGCCGCGGTTGGTGTGGAGCTCGACGCGATCAGCGCAGTGGTGATCGGCGGCACGCTGCTGACTGGGGGCTATGGCTTTGTGCTCGGTACCTTTATCGGGGTCATGCTGCTCGGGCTCGTCCAGACCTACATCATCTTCGACGGTACCCTATCGAGCTGGTGGACCAAGATCGTCATCGGCATCCTGCTCTTCTTGTTCATCGTTCTGCAGCGACTCATATTTGCGGCTTCCTCGGCGAGTGATAAGGCTCCCGAAAAGGCATAGGAATGATCGAAGCAGGCAGCCTTATTCGCTCGCTGTCCGGGCGGCCGGCTGCACGCAACTTTCATACCTTTGTTATCAATGAGATCGGGCACGGGATCGTCACCGGCAAGTTCGCCATCGGCTCCGTGCTGCCGAGCGATGCGGCGATGATGGAGACCTATGGCGTCTCTCGTACCGTGCTCCGCGAAGCGCTAAAAACCTTAGAGTCCAAGGGATTGGTGGAGGCGCGACCGAAGGTGGGCACGCGGGTCTCTCCACGGGCGCGCTGGAACTTCTTCGATCCCCAGGTGCTGTTCTGGCACTACGAGGCCAAGCCCGACCCGCACTTCTACCGTAGTCTGTTCGAGGTCCGGGAGGCGCTCGAACTCCAGGCAGGCGAACTGGCGGTTCGCCATCGCACCGCTGAGCACGTGCGCATTATAAAGTACTGGCACCACCAGATGGATGCCTCCGGTGAAAACCTGGAGCAGTTCGGGCTGGCTTGCCTCGAAATCCACCACACCATTGCCGAGTGCTCGCAGAACGTCTTGCTGCGCTCGGTCACCGGCGTTGTCGAATTGACGCTGGCGCTGGCATTGACGCGGCCGCTGCAAGCAAAAAATGCCGATGTATCGACCTATCGGTCCCGGAGCCTGCTGGGGCGGGAGGAACTGGTTCGGACCATGGAGCAGGGCAGCGGGCCGGACTGTGTTGCCGCCCTCGCAGCCTGCCTTCAGCTCGATAAGGTCGCGGTGCTGGGGACCGGCAACTGAGGCTCACGCCGGCTTTTTGGCGATGATAAATACGGCCGCAATCCCTCCGGGATGCCAAAAATGGTCGACGGTGAAGCCAGTCGCCTCCAGGCTGTGCACCAGTTCTGTCTGACTCATGACGTTGAGCACAGGCAGCAGGCCCACGGCGCGGCCGATCGGAGCCAGCACCTTGAAGAATGCCATGCGGTCCCCCAGGCACGCCGTGCTCGAGACAAAGACCCCGCCTGGCTTGAGCATGCGGTAGACCTTGGTGATCGCCGCATCCTTGTCCCTGAGCAGATGGAGCACGCTCATGGCAAGCACCGCATCATATTGAGCGTCAACCGCTTGCAACGCGCTGATGTCGTCTTTTTCGAAGGTAACATTGGTGATGCCCTGCGCCTGCGCCTTGCCGCGTGCGATCTCCAGCATTTGTTCGGAAAAGTCGGTGGCGCGGATGTGCGCAACGAAAGGGGCGTGAAGCAGGGCGGTGCTGCCAGTGCCGCAACCAATTTCGAGGACCTGGGAAGTGGGGCTGAGATATTCGCGCGTTTTGGCGAGCTTCTTGCGGTAAGCGTCCTCGTCCGCAATCGGCTGCTTGGAATAGCGGACCGCCATCTTGTCCCAGAACCGGCTTGCTGTGGTCATCTCATCCCCCGTTGCAGTCTGGTGCGGAGAATACATCGGTGGGGGCGGGCATAACATTGCTGAAAAGCGCCGCTTCATTATACATAAATGCATGAATTGGCAGGCTGTCTCATTCGATTGGAACCAGGTCCGCGGCTTTCTGGCGACGGCGGAAGCCGGCTCGCTTTCGGCAGCCGCCAAGGCGCTGGGTCAGACGCAACCCACGCTGGGGCGCCAGGTCTCGGCCCTTGAACAGGATCTCGGGGTTACGCTGTTCGACCGTGTCGGCAGGTCGCTGGTCCTGACCGAAGCTGGTCGCGACCTCCTCGTTCATGTGCGGGAAATGGGTGAGGCGGCGAGCCGCGTTTCGCTGGTCGCCTCAGGGCAGTCGCAATCGGTCGCGGGGCTCGTCCGGATCAGTGCCAGCGACCTGGTCGCGGCCCGATTGCTGCCGCCGGTGTTGGAGCGCCTGCGCGAAGAAGCCCCGGGTGTCACCGTCGAGATCATCGCGTCCAACGCCATCAGCGACCTCATGCGGCGAGAGGCTGATATTGCGATCCGCCATGTCCGGCCGCATCAACCAGACCTCGTGGCCCGCAAGTGCCGCTCGACCTCGGCGCAGCTGTTTGCCTCTACCAGATACCTGGATCGGCGAGGCCGCCCGCGCACAGCCGCCGAGCTCGCGGATCACGACTTTATCGGATTTAGCACGGCCGTCGATCGCATGGTCGCCGAACTCAACGCGCGTGATGTACCGGTAGCGGCGGCCAACTTCCGATGCATAGCTGACTCCACGGTCGTCGGCTTCGAACTGCTGCAGCGCGGCCTGGGCATTGCGCTGATCTTCAAGGACTTCGTCGTAGACGTGCCCGGCATGGAGCCGGTGCTACCCGAAATCGCGCCGTTCCCCGTGGAGGTCTGGTTGGTGACGCACCGGGAAATTCATACCAGCCGCCGGATCCGGCTCGTCTACGATGTCCTGGCCGAAGCCTTCAGCTAGTCGCCTCCGTCGCAAGGGATCTTACTCGGCGGCCAGCAACTGCCGATCGGCAGATTGGGGGAGGACGAAGGGCTGCCCCCCGGAGGGGAGGGCGCCGACCCGCATCGGGCAATCAAAGACCGTGGTCAGCAGATCATCGGTTAAAACCTCGCCCGGTGATCCCTTTGCCGCCAGTCGTCCCTCTCGAATGGCCAAAATCTGGTCGGCATACATGGCGGCAAGGTTGAGATCATGGAGAATGGCCACCACACCGCCCCCGGCATCGGCGAAGCGCCGCGCCACATCCATGATCATCAGCTGGTGCTTGATGTCGAGGCTCGACACCGGCTCGTCGAGGAACAGGTAGCGCGGTACGCCTTCGAGCACCGGCACCCAGACCTGGCAGAGCACCCGTGCGAGATGGACGCGCTGCTGCTCACCCCCGGAAAGCTCGCCAAAAAAGCGCCCGCTGAATCCGGCGAGATCGACAGCTGCAAGGGCATCCGCCGGCAGGCGCCGGAGCATTTCTCGTGGCACCCCGGGGCGACCCGCAGTGAGCCCCATCGCAACCACTTCATGAACGGTAAAGGGAAAGGGCAGGGTGCTGGCCTGTGGGAGCACGGCGCGTAACGCTGCAGCTTGCGCCGGCGTCAGTTCGGCAAGGTCACGGTCATTGAGGCGCACCGCGCCCCCATACTCATAGTCGCGGCACATGGCCTTCATCAGCGTGGATTTGCCAGAGCCGTTCGGCCCGACCACTGCCGTTAGGGTGCCTGGCGCGGCGCTGAAGCAGATGCCTTGGAGGATGGTGCGGCCACCGATGGCGACAGAAAGGTCTTCGACTTCGATCATGGCGTTACCAGGCGATAGCGGAGCGACGGTGCAGCAGGATCCAGAGGAAGAACGGCCCTCCAATTGCAGCGGTGATGATGCCGATGGGCAGCTCCGCCGGGGCCACGATGGTGCGGCAGATGGCGTCCGCCAGAAGCAGGAAGGATGCGCCCAGCAAGGCAGTGGCCGGCAGCAGGTAGCGGTGGTCGGGACCGATAATGAGGCGCAACAGATGCGGCACGACAATGCCGACAAACCCAATGCCCCCGCTAACGGCCACCGCGGCGCCGGTTGCCGCAGCAACCGCAACAATGGTGAGGAGCTTGAAGCGCTGCACCGGCACCCCGAGATGCGCCGCCGTCGCTTCGCCAAGCGTCATCGCATTGAGGCCCTTGGCTAGGAAAGCCGATGCGAGGAGCGCCAGGAGGATTATCGGCCCGGACGCGGCAATCTTGGTCCAATTGGCTCCCGAGAGGGAGCCGAGCCCCCAAAAGGTGAGGTCGCGCAGTTGCGCATCCGTCGCGACATAGACGAGCACGCCGGTAACGGCTCCCGCCAATGCGCCGATGGCGATGCCAGCCAACAGCATGGTGGCTACCGCCGTCTGCCCGCTGCGCGTTGCCACCCGATAGAGAATGAAGGTGGTGATCAGGCCACCGACAAAGGAGGCGAGTTGGAGGGTATAGATGCCAAGCAGGGCTGTGAGCGGAGCCAGCATTGTGGTGCCCAGCACGATGATGCCAACCGCGCCAAGGCTCGCTCCGGCCGAGACCCCCACGAGGCCGGGGTCTGCCAAGGGGTTGCGGAACAGGCCCTGCATCAAGAGACCCGAAACCGCCAAGGCTGCCCCGATCAGCACACCCAAGAGCATTCGTGGCAGGCGGATGTTGTAGATGACCGCATAGTCGCGCAGCGCCTGCGCCTCGTTTTCGGGCGCAAAGCCGAACCAGGCCTTGATGACAGCCGCAGCCGAGGCTCCGGAAGCGCCAGTCGTCATAGAGAGGATCATGGCCCCCAAGAGGACCGCTGCGAGCACACCCACCGTGACACGGCCGAGTCGGCTACGGTCCCCAGCCGTGATGCTGGGTAGGGCAAAGGCTGGCAGCGGAAGCGCTTGCGACATCGACGGACTCCTTAGTGCGTCCGGCTCGCCAGCCGGTCAGCAAGCTCGGCCGCCGCCTGTGCCGTACGAGGGCCGAAGCCAAGCAGGTAGGCGCCGTCCATGCGGTGAATGGCTTTGTTCTGCCCGGCCGGGGTCAGCGCGATGGCCGGATTGGCCAGGAGGTCGGCGTCGGACGCGCCGTGATCGCCACCACGATCCATCATCACGATGGCGTCAGGCGCTGCGGCAAGGATCGCCTCCTCCGTAAGCGCCTTGTAGCCGGAGTATTCAGTGATTGCGTTGACCGCTCCAGCGAGCTTGATGATGCCGTCAGCCGCCGTCCCAGTGCCGGACGCCTGGATCTTGCCGCCTTCGGTAGAGAGGATGAACAGAACGCGAGAGGAAGTCTCGATTGTATCGGTATGGGCCGCTAGGTCAGCAAATTGCTGCTCAACCTGGGCGGCAAAGCTTGCCGCCTCATCATCGACGCCAAGTGCCTGGCCCACTGCCCGGATCTTGGTGAGCACGCCTTCGGCCGAGTAGCTTTCCGGCACCGACTGATACTCGACCCCGGCAGAGGCAAGCACCTCAAGGGCTTCGGGCGGGCCGCTGCCTTCCAGCACCAGCAGGGCGGACGGACTGACCGAGAGTACGCCTTCGGGCGCCAGCTGCCGCATATAGCCCACGTCGGGCAGTTCTCTCACCTCCGGCGGGTAGGATGCGGTTTGATCCCGCGCCACCAGCCGATCCTCTTTGCCCAGGGCGTAGATGATCTCGGTGAGCGAGCCGCCGATGGACACTAGCCGGGAGGTATCGGCGAAAGGATGCAAATCCTGCGCGGCAACAAGGCTGGGGCTCCAATGGAGCACCAAGAGGGCCGTTGCGGCGAGGCGGATAAAGATGCGCTTGTTCATGACAACTCAGGCCGCATTGGTTTGGGAAAGGACCGGCAAGGCTTCGACAACGCTGCGCCATTGGGGCCGCTCATCAGTGCCCTCCTGCCGCTTGCCAAAGAACTGGATGATGAGTTCGCCCGCATTGTCGTAAACCTCGACCGAACTCACATGCCCGTCGCTCGTCGGCTTGCGCACCGCCCAGGCCGAGGCGATTTGGTCGAGCCTGAGGTGAAGGTGGAAGGTCTCGTCCATGACGTTGAGCCACGGCCCCATCAGGGCCGTCTTGGTGATGGGGCCTGCGTGAATCTGGATGCAACCGCGATTGCCCACAAAGGCCATGATCGGCAGGTCGGTGCCCGCGACGGCATTAAAGAGCCCGGCCACAGCAGCATGGTCCAGCTGCCAGGCGTAATCGGTACCCACCATCTGGAGTGCCTGCAGCCGCGGCAGGTTGAGCTTTTGCAACATGGGGAAGAACTGGTGCGTGTCAGTGAGGCCAGCCCAGTGCTCCCGCAACTGATCGAGGTCGGCAGGTTCTCCAAGGGCCGCTGCCGGTTCGGTCGGCTGGACGACAATAGCGTCGCCCTGCTCGGCATGGCGCAGATTGCCGAGCAGCACACTCCATTCCTCAAGATTGGTGGCGGGCCGAGCATGCACCTTGAAGACGGCATTGCCTTGCGCATCGAAGAACTGGAGTGAACGCTTGAGCGCGCCTTCCTTGTCGGTCTTCTCCACGGCAAAGCCGAAGGCCCAGCGGGAGGGAAATATGCGCAGGTCTATCTGGGCACCAAGCACCATCGACGCCTTGGGACCCACAACGACCTTTTCCACCGTGCCGATTTTTTCGTGGACGGCGCTTTCATTGCGGGTGAGCACCATGATCTCGCCGGCGGCACGAAGTCCGTTGAGCAGGATCTCGATGTCGGGGTTCAGGCGCACCACGGTGTTGCCCACTTGCGCGGCGACCAGTTCGGCCTCTGAGATTGAGTGAATGCGGGCAAAGTCACGTTCGCGCATTTCCGGTTGCAGCGAGCGTAGGTGCCGAATTTCGGCAGGTGTCTTGGAGCGGTGGGTCACGGGGCAGCCTATTTGGTAAGAATGAGCTTGTCTTGGCGGGTGATACGCAGCCGATAGCGCACGCCTTTGTGGACGATGAGCAGTTCATCGGTCGCGCCAAAAAGCTCCCTTGTGTCGAGCTCGCGAGTCTCTCGGTGGAAATCTTCCTGGCGGTTTGCTTCGGCGGCGTTCATCGATAGTCCAGTCTATTCAGCAGCTTGATGGCACCCGCGGGTGCTCTCCAGCTGTTCAAGAAAACTTGACTCTCTTAGACAGCTTATCTACTAGGCGCAATAGGTGATAGAAAGAGTCATATTAACTTCTCACCCGAGCGAGCCAGCCAAACGCCAGCCAGCCAACGTAGAAACAATTGGACTGGAGACTATGATGGGGCTGGTTAGATCGCGCGCTGCAGCATTGCTGGGTGGCGTCACACTGGGGGCTATTGCGCTGCACGGGGCTGCGGCGCAGAGCAACATAAATGCGGGGAATGTGACACTGCTTGAGCGGCTGGTGATCGGCGCCGGAAGGGCTCCTAAAGTCGCCATCGATACCCCTCAGGCGGTAACCGTGATCAACCAGGCCGAGATCGATCAGGCACAGGCAACCACCACGGGCGAACTGTTCGAGACGGTGCCAGGCGTTACTATCGTGGGCAGCGATCGGCAGCTGGGCGAAGCCTTCAACATTCGCGGTATCGGCACCACCGAAAATTCTTCCGACGGGTCGCGGATCGTCGTCAATGTCGACGGAGTGCCCAAGTTCTTCGAGCAGTACCGCATGGGTTCGTTCTTCTCCGACCCCGAGCTCTATAAGCAGGTCGAAGTGCTGCGCGGACCGGGGTCATCGACACTTTACGGCGCCGGGGCGATTGGTGGCGTGATTAATTTTACCACCAAGGACGCCTCGGACTTCATCAAGGATGGGTACAACGGCGCGGTGCGGGTCAAGGCCGGCTTTTCCAGCAACGGGCTACAGACCCTGACTTCGGCCGTGCTGGCCCAGCAGATCAGCGAAACCTTCGAAGTGCTGGCCGCCGGCAATTGGCGCCGGCAAGAGAATGTGACTCAGGCCAATGGCAATCTGCTCGACGGTTCCGAGTTCAGCACCCTGTCAGGGCTCGTCAAGGGCACCATGCATTTTGGCGACAACGACGAACAGACGCTCCGCGCCTCCTATCAGCACTTCAACTCGGAGACTGACCAGAGCCGCTACGCTCAGACCGGCGTGACGCAAATGGATCCCTTCGGCTTTATCGACCGCAAGGTGGTCGACAGGACCGCAGTGATCGAATGGTCCAATCCGGACACTGACAATCCCTGGTTCGACACCAATGTGGCGTTCAGTTTTTCCGACACGATCAACGAACAGCGCAATCACCGCGCCACGCCGAACGGACCATTGTCGAACGCGGCTCCTCCATCGGTCTTCGCGGACCAGGATTTTCAATACCGCACCTATCAGCTGACCGCCGACAATACGGTGGAATGGATCGGCGAAGGTTTTGAGAACTATTTCACCGCCGGATTCCAGGCGAGCAGCCAGGATCGCTTGGTGACCTTTCCGAGTGGCGCCACCGTGGTGCCAACGCATCCCGAAGGAACCGAGAAAAGGCTCGGAGTTTTCGTTCAGGATGAGTTCATCTGGGACGATCGACTGACCATTGTTGCCGGCCTGCGGGGCGACGGCCACTGGGTGGATCCGGCTAGTTCGAGCATCGCCGAACGTGACGGCTACGCTTTTTCCCCTAAGCTCGCAGCGCTTTACGAGTTCAATGATGCGGTCAGCATCTTCGGTTCAGTCGCCCATACCGAACGCCTGCCCACCATCGATGAACTCTATTCCTCGGCTGGGCCCACCCGACCAGGCGGTCGGAATCCCGCCGGTTCATCGGGCAAGACCAGGAGTCTTGACCTCCGCAAGGAGCAGGCCAACAGCATCGAAGGCGGCATAGCACTCTCCGGCTATGATCTTGCTCTTTCAGGTGATGTCGCGAGCCTCAAAGCCACGGCCTTTTATAGCCGCATCACTGACATGATCGCCTCTAACGAGCAGAACGCTTTCGGCGCGCCGCCGCCGAGCTACTACGGCAACATCGCCGAAGCAGAGCTCTATGGCCTCGAGATCGAGGGTGCCTATAGTTCCGATTACGTCTTCGCCAATCTGGCCTACACCCTGACCATCGGCAACGACCTCGTCACCGACACGCCACTAAGGACGGTGCCGCAGAACAAGATCGTGGTGACACTCGGTGCCCGCAATCCGGAGTGGCATCTCGAATATGGCGCGCGAGTGACTTTGGCTGATGAGGGCCGCTATATCGTAGCGAGTTCGGCGAGTGGCATGGGGGCGGACGGCACCGCAGAAGGGTACGGGACGCTCGATCTCTTCGCCTCTTGGAAGCCCGACTACGACGCTTTGGCAGGCACCGAGTTGCAGGCCTCGATCGACAATGTCTTCAACGCCGACTACCGCGAGAACCTCTCGACCAACCGCTCGGTAGGGCGGACGTTTAAGCTGACCTTGGCCAAACAGTTCGACTACTGACCTTGGGGGGCAGGTGGCGCCAACGCTGCCTGCCTCTCGACAAGCGGGGCATCAGGTGCCACGAGGAGCCGCAACGGGCGGAGGCCTTATGGCGCACATCGGAATCATCGGCGGCGGGCCGGCAGGGCTAATGGCGGCGGAAGTGCTGTCCGCCCGCGGCCATGCCGTCACGGTGCTCGAAGCGATGCCGACAGTTGGGCGCAAATTCTTGATGGCTGGCAAGTCCGGCCTTAACATCACGCATAGCGAACCGCACGAGGTGCTACTCGGCCGCTATGGCGCGGCAGGAGAGCGGCTGCGAGTCGCGCTCGATGGCTTCACGGCGGCTGACATCAGAGACTGGTGCGCGGGGCTGGGTATCGAGACCTTCGTAGGGTCCTCAGGCCGGGTCTTTCCCACCAGCATGAAAGGCTCGCCGCTCCTGCGGGCATGGCTGGCGCGGCTTGAAAAGCAAGGCGTCGTCATTCGTACGCGCCACCGGTGGCAGGGTTTTTCGGGAGACGACCTGGTTTTCACGACGCCCGCAGGACAAAAATTATTGCGCTTCGACGCGATCTTGCTGGCGCTGGGCGGTGCCAGTTGGCCGCGCTTGGGGTCGGATGGGCAGTGGGCGCCTTGGCTGACCGAGCGGGGCGTCGCGGTGGCGCCGTTCCTGCCCGCAAATTGCGGTTTCGAGACCGAGTGGAGCCCCTTTCTGGTGGAGCGCTTTGGTGGAGAGCCGGTCAAGAACGTCACGGCGACGAGCAGTGCCGGAGCGCTTGGGGGCGAGTTCGTCGTCACGCGCTGGGGCGTAGAGGGAAGTCTCGTCTATGCCCATTCCGCAGCCCTTCGCGATCAAATTGCGGCAGAAGGCCTAGCCACGCTCACGCTGGACCTCGTGCCGCAGCGAAGCCACGAGCGGCTTGCAGCGGATCTCGAGCGACAACCGCCCAAGGCAAGCTTCGGTAACAGGCTGCGCAAGGGCGCCGGCCTGAACGGGATCAAGGCGGCGCTGGTGCGCGAATGTGTGCCTGAAGCTGCCGGTCTGGCGCCTCCGGCGCTGGCCGCACAGCTCAAGGCCCTGCCGCTCACGCTATTGCAGACACGCCCCCTTGCGGAGGCGATTTCCTCCGCAGGTGGCATCAAGCTTAGTAGCATCGACAACAACTCTATGCTCAGCGCCATTCCCGGCCTGTTCGCGGCAGGCGAGATGTTGGACTGGGAGGCGCCGACCGGTGGATATCTGCTCACCGCTTGCATGGCGACCGGGCGGGCGGCGGCCGAGGGCATCGACCGTTTCCTCGCTGCCAGAGGCTAAGAAGGGGCCTTTTTCACCCTAGGCGGTTTACATCCGGGACCAAGCCCTTACGTTAGGGATACGCCGTTGCACGTGATCGGGCGTGCAACTGACTTGAATTGGGCCCAAAGACCGTCTGGTCGGGCTACCAACCCGAAAGATCTCAACATGACCAAGGCCAAGAACGGCGATACCGTCCGCATCAACTATTCCGGACGCCTCACCGACGGAACCGAGTTTGATAGCTCCGTGGGTCGTCAGCCCCTGGAGTTTACCCTCGGGCAGGGGCAGGTGATCCGTGGGCTCGAAGACCATGTCGAAGGCATGGAGCCGGGCAGCAAGAGCACCGTCACCATCCCGAGCGAGGCCGCCTATGGGCCGCACCGCCCCGAAGCCGTGCAGACCTTCGACAAGTCCGCCGTTCCTACAGGCATCGACGTGCAGGTCGGTACCAAGCTCCAGGCGCGCACTGCCGACGGTGGCATGCTGCCGATTACCGTGGTTGCCGTGGATGACGAGAGCGTCAAAGTCGATGCCAATCATCCGCTTGCTGGACAGGACCTGGTTTTCGACGTCGAACTGCTCGATATCGTCGAAGCCGCTTGAGGCTAAAAACAATCGGAGCGCCCCGGGGCGCTCCGAAAAGGCTCTACCTCTCAGCAGGCGAGGCGCTAGACTGCGTCTTCTGCCTGGACGGTGGTCACGAGCGGAATGGCCGATGCGATTGCGCCAATGCCGTCGAGGTTGAGGTCATCTGCCGACGGGGTAAACAGAATGGCTGCAGCGGTAACGACCACGGCGGCTTTCAGCAGCCTGCTCCGCTGCCGACGACGATAAAACGAGCGAGGTAAGGACACCTTCTTCTCCTGTCACTTGGCGGCGGTGAACGAGAGGACCTGAGGTCCGGCAAGGTCCAAGGCTGTGAGGCCAGGGATGCCGCCGGGCAGCATCAGCGCCAGTAGCGCAAACATCAGCACTAGGGTGGTGATGAATGCCAGAGGGCCCACTGACGCGTTGTCATCGACAATCGTCACTTTCGCCCGAGCTGGTCTGACCTGATCCGTTTCGTTCCGCACTGCACTTTTCCTGCTGGTTACGACCAGTGTTGCGAAAGAAACGCGGCGGGTTGGGGAAGGTTGCCGGTAAGCTCTTGTTTGTGAACGATGATTTATAACAGCTTTTGGCTGTCAGCGCGTTGTCAGCTAGTCCGGACGCATCTCTAAAACGGCAACGAATACAACGGCTCCACTCTCGCTCCACCCTTGCCGGTGACTTTCTATCTCGCCTTGGTTAGCGCAGCTCCTGCTGCCTTGTTTCGGCATCGACCAGCACAGCTGCTCCAGCGCCCAGCAAAAGGAGGGCGGCGAAAAGTGCGACCGCTGCCGTGAAACTCTGCGTCACCACCAGTGCCAAAGCCGATGGCGCGAGTAGGCCGCCTAAGCGGGCCATGGACCCGGCTGCACCCGTGCCCGTCGCTCGCGAGACGGTAGGATAGAGTTCAGGAGTGAAGGCATAAAGGGCGCCCCAGGTGCCTAGAAGGGCAAAGCTCATCAGCAGGATCGATCCGCCAATGAGGTAGGCGTCGCCAGCCACTACGAACAGCAGGCAACCGGCAGCGCTGAGGAGCAGAAAGCCGATGAGTGTCGGCTTACGGCCGACAGCTTCCACACCCCACGCGGCCAGCGCATAGCCAGGGATCTGCGCCAGCGCAACCAAGACCAGGAACCCATATCCGCGCACATACCCAAAGCCTTCGGCAGCCAGCCGCGCCGGCATCCAGGTAAAGACGCCGTAGTAGGAGATGGAAACAAGAAACCAGACAAGGAGGATAAAGAGGGTGCGCCGCCGCAGCTCTGGTGAGAAGATGCCGGTTCCACCAGCTGGAGGAGCCATCGCGATGCTATCTCCAGCGGCGAGCGGCGCCTTGCCATTGGTCCGGAGCACCTTGTCGAGAACGGCCCGTGCCTCGTCCCGCCGCCCGGTCTTCAGAAGATAAAGTGGGGATTCGGGCACCCACAGACGCAGCCAGATGCCAACGAGGGCCGGCAGCCCCGTGACAAGGAATATCCAGCGCCAGGCATCGGTCTCAACGGTGAGACTGGCAATCCACGCGGCCATCGCAATGACCACGGTTCCGATGGCCCAAAAGCCCTCGAGCATGACGAGCCAGCGGCCGCGGTTGCGCGCGGGGAGGAATTCGGCCATCAGCGCATAATCGACTGGCAAGGTGCCACCCACTGCAAGCCCGGTGAGGAACCGCAGCGCCAGCAACACCGCGAAATTGGGTGCGAACACCGAGAGCAGCCCGAAAATGGCATCGCCGGCAACGGTGATGATGAGCACATTGCGTCGGCCGAAACGGTCGGCCAGCCGCCCGAAGAGGCTTGCGCCGATCAGCATGCCGAGAAAGAAGAGCGTCCCGGTCTGCAAAGCTTCGGGCACCGAGAGCCCGAAGCTTGCCGCAATAGAGGCGGCGGTGAAGCCCACAGCCAACACCTGCATGGCGTCGGCCGCCCAGACCAGTCCGAAGACGCCCAGCAGCCGGCGCTGGAATGGACCAGTGCCTGCGCGGCTGAGTACGCTTTCCACAGTGTGTCTCATGGGCCAGCTCCCGACAGAAGAATCTCAGTGGCGGCATGAAGCGGGAGCGGCTGGAAGAAGGCAAGCTCAGAAGACTGTGCTAGAGTTCGGCGCAACCAGCAGAGGGCAAGCTCCCCCATGCGCCTTTCCATTCATACCCTTGGCACGCGAGGCGACGTGCAGCCTTACCTGGCGCTTGCCGAGGGCCTGGCCCGGCGCGGGCACAATGTTCAGGTGGCCGCTCCGGCCCAGTTCGCGCCCATGTTTGAAGGCAATGAGATCGGGTTCGTGCCGTTGCCGGCTGAGTTTCTCGGACTGCTCAAGACACCAGAAGGCGAAAAGGCTCTGGGACAGGGACTCGGCTTAGCCGCAGGCCTCAAGCTCTTGCGCAAGGTGCGGCCGCTGATGGGGCGGGTGCTGGAGCAGGAATGGACCGCTGCGGCTGCGTTTGAGCCCGATGCAATGATTTATCATCCCAAATCCGTTGCCGCGCCATCGATGGCGGAGCGGCTCGCCGTGCCAGCTTTTCTCGCCTCACCTCTGCCAGGCTTTACCCCCACATCAGCCTTCCCGAGCCCGGTTGTACCCTTTGCCGATCTGGGGCCGCTCAACCGGGCGAGCCATCTTCTCTCCATTCATGGCGCGGGGATGCTCTTTGGCAAGCTGATCCGGAAGTGGCGGCAGGAGGCTCTCGGACTATCTGCCCGGTCGGGCGGGTGGAAACCGACAGCGACGATCTATGCCTATAGCCGCCATGTAGTGCCCGTGCCTCTTGAATGGACCCCGGACGTCCTGGT
Organism: Devosia sp. RR2S18; assembly: GCF_030177755.1. NCBI lineage: Bacteria > Pseudomonadati > Pseudomonadota > Alphaproteobacteria > Hyphomicrobiales > Devosiaceae > Devosia > Devosia rhizosphaerae. Next base: position 3,200,597 of record NZ_CP126539.1, on the reverse strand, counting down.
TAGCGGCTACTGGTTCCGCGATGCACCGGAGTGGCAGCCACCCGCCGAGTTGGCGCATTTCCTTGCCGCTGGCGCGCCGCCCATCTATGTCGGCTTTGGCAGCATGCCGGGAGGCGACGAGCGCCTCACCCGCCTAGTCGTCGAAGTACTGGCGGGGACCGGCAGCAGGGGTATTCTCGCAACTGGGGGCGGGGCACTGGCGGCAGCGGCCGGCGCCCCGCACATCCATGTTCTCGGCACTGCGCCACATGACCGGCTCTTTCCTCTGATGGCAGCAACCATCCATCATGGTGGCGCGGGTACAACCGGCGCGTCGCTGCGGGCCGGCCTGCCGACCGCCGTCTGCCCGTTTTTCGGTGACCAGCCCTTCTGGGCTCGGCGCGTTGCTGCGCTTGGTGCGGGACCGGCGCGGCTCGATCGGAAGACGCTCACCCCGGTGGATCTGATCAACACCATCAGGTGCCTCAAGGATTCGACTATACAGGCCCGCGCAGTTGAACTGGGCGCCCTGATCAGCTCGGAAGACGGGGTGGCGACGGCCGTGAACTTCATTGAACAGCGTTGCGCTGCAAGGGCTTGAGCCCCGTTAACCCTGCATAGCCGACATACGGAACGGCGCCCTTGCTTATCCCGTTTTGGGACGTTATCTGTCGCGTGCCTTGTTTTCGCCCTAGCGGTGAAGGGGGTCCGCAGCGTCGGCGGAAACCATTTGTTAACGGATGTGCCGAATTCTGGGCACCACGGCAGTATGGGACCATACGATTGAGCGATTCCGGTTACTATAGCGTGCAAGCGTGCAAGCCGGCCGAAGGCGCCATTGAACTCTCCGAGTGCATCCAGGTAAAAGCAAGCTGCCCCGTCAAGGCGGGTGAGGTGGCTTTGCGGGAGAAGCTGGCGCTGCACGGCAAGCAGTTGCGCGCCAAGGTCTGGTTTCTGCGGGAGGATTTTACCCCTCAGAGTGTTCTTCTCTATGCGGCTGAGCGCAGCTAGCCCATTTCCGTGAACATCAGCCGCCGCCCTTGCGTTTCCTCCTGAACCGGAGGGATGGCCATGGCGCAGATTTTCGAAGATCGACAAGATGCAGGGCGAAAGCTGGCTCAGGCCTGCGCCGGCTTGCATTTGGATGCGCCCCTCGTGTTGGCATTGCCGCGCGGCGGCGTGCCGGTGGGGTTCGAAGTGGCACAGGCACTCGGCTCGAGCCTCGACCTGCTCTTCGTTCGCAAGTTGGGCGCACCGGGGCAGCCGGAATACGCCGTTGGTGCAATTGCCGGCACCAGCCCACCTCGAGCCGTGTTCAATGATGCGGCGCTCGCCGTCTTCCGGCCCAGCCGAGCCGATCTCGACCGCATCATCGCCACTGAAACTGCCGAGCTGGAGCGCCGCCGCCTTCATTACCGCGGCAGTCGCGCGCCAACCGACGTGTTGGGCCGCACCATAATCCTGGTCGATGATGGCATTGCTACCGGTAGCACCGTCGAGGCGGCGCTGCGAGTGCTCGGCGAAATGGAGCCGCAACGCGTCGTGCTGGCCGTGCCGGTGGCCGCTTCTTCGTCGCTCAACCGTTTGGCGCCTCTGTGCAACGAGGTTGTGTGTCTGCTGAGCGTTCACGACTTCGCGGCTGTGGGGCAGCACTACCGAGATTTCTCGCAGGTGAGCGATGCGGAGGTAATCGATCTGCTCGCGCGTGCCGGCGACTCGTAGACCGTAAGGCGTCTACACGCAAAAAGGATATGTCTCTGGCACGCCATGCGGACGTGCGATGGGGAGGGGCGTCACCGCATGAGTCTCCTCGAACCACACATAGGTATCGAACTGCTCGGGCAGCACGGCTTTGAAGTAATGGCTTTGGCGCTCCGTATCGGGGCGGTAGATGACCCCGATCGCCCGCTCCAGCCGCGGCTCAGCTAGAGCGGCACGCACTACTCCGTCGTGCCGCAGATCCATGAGCGCCCTGGGCACCCCGACATGGCGGAAGATGCGTTCGTAGGAGTCTGGGCGGGAGGGGAGCACGGTCTTGACCTGCATGGGTTCGTCCCAATCATCTGCAGCGGCCACCTCGCCGTGATCGGTGCCAAAGCCAATGGTGATCGCCTGCTCGCGATATGCCGTTTTGCAGAGTTCGCCGATGTTGAACTGGCCGCTCCACCCCATTTCGGTGGCTGACGCGTCCCCGATATGGGAGTTGTGGGCCCAGACAACTGCCTTGGCATCGGGTCCGCGATGGGCAAGCAGGGCTTCCAGCGTATCGAACATGTGCCGGTCGCGCAGGTTCCAGCTGTCATTGGAGCCGCTATACATGATGCGATAATATTGTTCGGCCGAGCGGACAATGCGGGCATTCTGCGCGGCATCGAAGAAGTCCTCGCCATCTCGGCCTACATAGTCCATCTGCCGGCTGAGGAGATCGCTCAACTGCTGAACGACAGCCGCTTCGCACGGGTCTTTCTCGCCAGTGATGACCGCACGGCCATAGTACGCCGGCTCCCCCTGCCAGGGGGTAAGGCAGCCATAGCGGCGGCGAGCCCGATGCGCTTGCTCGGGATCGACACGATCGAGGTAGTCGAGCACCTCGCCGATGGAACCACGCAGGGAATAGACATCGAGGCCCCGAAACTCGGCGCGTGTTGCCGGCGCCTTGGCTTCATTGTGGGCCCGCAGCCATTCGACAAACCCGGCAACCTCCTCGTTGCGCCACATCCAGTTGGGGAAACGGGCAAAGGATTGCTCGTCATCCCGGCCGCCGGCCCGATGCCGGACATAGCGGTCGATGCGGTTGGCATCGGGCCAGTCCGCCTCGACCGCCACGATGTTGAAGCCGTGATGCTCGATAAGCGACCGGGTAATCGCGGCCCGCGCGCAGTAGAACTCGGATGTGCCATGGCTCGCCTCGCCCAAGAGAACGATCTTGGCGTCGGCCAGCTCATCGAAAAAGGGCCCGAACTCCAGTGCGTGGCGGGGATCGGGCAGCGGCACTGCCGCATGTCGGATCTCGCGGGCGACGTCGATGGTGGCGTCGGGACTGGGGATGAGATCGGTCATGGTGGCACTCCTTTCTCCTAACGAGCAAACGCTGACCCTCGAGGCTAGCTCCGGGTCCTGTCCTAGGATCAATCCGGCAATGGCCGCGATAGCTGTTGGGTGTCACAGAACCGTCACGGCTTTGTCACCCAACCGTAAAGCACCATTGTTAGGCACGCGGCGCTCGCACTGAGACGAGCCAGCGGGGGCAGCAGTTTCCTGCTGATACTTTTTTGTCATGCAGGAGAGAACCATGGTTCGCCTATCCCTTGCCGCACTTACCATTGCCCTGACGTCGACCACCGCCTTTGCGCAAACTGAGATCAGCTGGTGGCATGCGATGGATGCCGAGTTGGGTCAGAAGCTTGAGGCGATTGCGCAGGGCTTCAACGAGAGCCAGGACGAGTTTGTTGTGGTGCCGACCTACAAGGGCGGCTACGCCGAGACCTTGACCGCGGCGATTGCCGCCTTCCGTGCCAATGAGCAGCCTGCCATCGTGCAGGTCTTCGAAGTGGGCACCGGCACCATGATGGCCGCCGAAGGAGCCGTGTACCCGGTCTACCAGCTGATGACCGACAATGATCAGCCCTGGGATCCGTCGGCGTTCCTCGAGCCGGTGACCGGCTATTATTCGGACACCGAGGGCAACATCCTCTCGATGCCGTTCAACTCCTCGACCCCGATCATGTACTACAACAAGGACGTGTTCGAGGCTGCCGGGCTTGACCCCGAGACCCCGCCCCGGACCTGGGCCGAGCTCGAGGAGATGAGCCGCACCATCATGGAGGCGGGTGCTGCCCCCTGCGGCTTCACCACCGGTTGGGTAAGCTGGGTGCAGCTGGAGAACCTCTCGGCCATTCACGACCAGCCCTATGGCACGCTCGAGAACGGCTTTGGTGGCCTGGGCACCGAGTTCACCTTCAATGGCGAGGTGCAGACCCAGCACTGGGAGAACCTCAAGGCCTGGGCTGACGAAGGCCTGTTCCAGTATGGCGGTCCGGTGGGTGGTGCCGATGCGCCGCCGAAGTTCTATGCGGGCGAATGCGCCATGTACATGAACTCCTCGGCTTCGCGCGCCGGCGTCATCGCCAACGCCACCGATTTCGAGGTCGGCTTTGCCCCGCTGCCCTATTACGACGATGCGATTGCAGAGCCCAAGAACTCGATCATCGGCGGGGCGACCCTGTGGGTGCTGAACGGCAAGGACGAGGCGGTCTATGACGGCGTTGCCCAGTTCTTCACCTATCTCTCGAGCCCCGAAGTGCAGGCCGAGTGGCACCAGGCGACCGGCTACCTGCCGATCACCAATGCCGCCTATGAGCTGGGCCAGGAGCAGGGCTATTACGGCGAGAACCCCGGTTCGGAAGTGGCCATTGAGCAGATCACCCGGGGTGAGCCGTCGGCCAACTCCAAGGGCATCCGCTTTGGCAATCTGACCCAGGTGCGCACCGTTATCGACGAAGAGTTCGAAGCTCTCCTGGCCGGCAACAAGACCGCCCAGGAAGCCCTGGACGCGGCTGTCGAGCGTGGCAACCAGATCCTGCGCGACTTCGAAGCCGCCAACAGCTAAGCCGCTGCCGCTGAGCCGCCCTGGCGGCTCAGCCACCCAATCTCCAAGGGGCCTGGCGCAGCCGTGCCAGGCCCCCTTCGATAGCAGCCTATTGCCGCCGGAGTGCCCATGCAGGCCAAGCGCACCATCTTCCCCAACAAGCTCTTGCCCTATCTGCTGCTGGCCCCGCAGCTGGCGGTCACGCTGGTGTTTTTTATCTGGCCGGCGGCCCAGGCGGTGAAGTCGAGCTTTGAGCGCGAGGACCCCTTTGGCTTCCGCACCACCTTTATCTGGTTCGAGAACTACCAGCGCCTGTTTGCCGACCCCGGTTACGTCAACGCGCTCTGGGTCACGGGGGTGTTCGCCATCTCGGTAACGCTGTTCTCGATGAGCCTGTCGCTGGTGCTGGCGGTGGCGGTCAACCGCGTGCTGCGCACCAATCGGATCTATACCACGCTGCTGGTCTGGCCCTATGCAGTGGCCCCGGTGGTGGTGGGCATTTTATGGTGGTTCATGTTCAACCCCACCATCGGCATCGCCCCCTATCTGCTGCGGGGGCTGGGCATTGGCTGGAACCATCGCGTCAATGGCGAGCAGGCCATGCTCCTGGTCATCATTGCGGCGAGCTGGAAGCAGATCTCCTACAACTTCCTGTTCTTCGTGGCGGGGCTGCAATCGGTGCCCCAATCGCTGAGCGAGGCGGCGGCCATCGATGGCGCGGGGCCCATGAAGCGGTTCTGGACCATCATCTTCCCGCTCCTGTCACCCACCTCCTTCTTCCTTTTGATCGTCAACATCAACTACGCCATGTTCGACACCTTCGGCATCATCGATGCGACCACCTCGGGCGGCCCGGGGCAGGCCACCAACATCCTGGTCTACAAGGTCTATGCCGACGGCTTTTTGGGGCTCAACATCGGCTCCTCGGCAGCCCAGTCGGTGGTGCTGATGCTGATCGTCATCGCCCTGACGGTGGTGCAGTTCCGCTATGTCGAGCGGCGCGTGCAGTACTAGGGACCAGAGGGAAACAAAACATCATGGTCGAAAACCGCCCCTGGCTGACGCTGCTCACCCATCTGGTGCTGCTGGCCGGCGTCCTTGTCGTCGCCTTCCCGGTCTATCTGGCCTTTGTCGCCTCCACCCACACCAGCGGCGACTTCTTCCGCGGGCTGGTGCCGCTCCTGCCGGGTCCGCACCTGCTGGAAAACTACGGCCGCATGCTGACCGTGGGCATCTCCACGGCCGGCGCGCCACCGCTATGGATCATGCTCACCAACTCGCTGATCATTGCGGTGATCATCGCGGTGGGCAAGATCATCATCTCGCTGCTGTCGGCCTATGCCATCGTCTTCTTCAAGTTCCCGTTCCGCCTTCTGGCCTTCTGGATCATCTTCATCACCCTGATGCTGCCGGTCGAGGTGCGCATCATCCCCACCTTTGCAGTGGTCGCCAATCTGGGCCTGCTCAACTCCTATCTGGGGCTGACCCTGCCGCTGATCGCCTCGGCGACGGCCACGTTCCTCTTCCGTCAGTTTTTCCTCACCATCCCCGATGAGCTGATGGAAGCAGCGCGGGTGGACGGGGCGGGGCCCATGAAGTTCTTCCGCGATATCCTGCTGCCGCTCAGCCGCACCAATATCGCGGCACTGTTCGTGATCCTGTTCATCTATGGCTGGGTGCAATATCTCTGGCCCCTGCTGGTGACCACCGACAGCCGCTATTACACGGTGGTCATGGGCATCAAGCGGCTGGCCGCCACGGCCGATGCCGAGCCGCAATGGCACCTGGTCATGGCCGCCGTGATGCTGGCCATGCTGCCCCCCGTCCTTATTGTCATCTTCATGCAGCGCCTCTTCGTTAAAGGCCTGGTCGAAACGGAGAAATAACCCCATGGCCACGATCACCCTGTCCGGGGTCAAAAAGACCTATCCCGGTGGCGCCCAGGTGGTGCACGGGCTCGACCTCAACATCCTCGATGGCGAACTGGTGGTGCTGGTGGGCCCTTCGGGCTGCGGCAAGTCCACGCTGCTGCGCATGATCGCCGGGCTCGAAACGGTGACCGAGGGCACCATCGCCATCGACGATGCGGTGGTCAACGACAAGGAACCTGCCGAGCGCGACATCGCCATGGTGTTCCAGAACTATGCGCTGTATCCCCATATGAGCGTGCGGCAGAACCTGGAATACGGGCTCAAGAACCGCGGCACGCCACGACCCGAGATCGACGCCCGCGTCAGTGAAGCGGCCCGCATCCTCGAGATCACGCCCTTCCTCGACCGCAAGCCGCGCCAGCTCTCGGGGGGGCAGCGCCAGCGCGTCGCCATGGGCCGCGCCATCGTGCGCCAGCCCAAGGCCTTCCTGTTCGACGAGCCGCTCTCCAATCTCGACGCCAAGCTGCGCGGGCAGATGCGCATCGAGATCCGCCGGCTCCAGCGCTCGCTGGGCACCACCAGCGTCTATGTGACCCACGACCAGCTCGAGGCCATGACCCTGGCCGATCGGCTGGTGGTGATGCATGCCGGCCGCATCGAGCAGGAGGGCAAGCCCATGGACCTCTATGAGCGGCCCGCCTCGCTCTTCGTCGCGGGGTTCATCGGCTCGCCACCCATGAACCTCATCCCCCTCGATCAGCTTCGCGCCGCCGCCGGCACGCTGCCCGACCAGCTACCCCAAGGCGCCGACATCATCGGCATCCGCCCCGACGCCCTGCGTCTGGGTCCGGGCGAAGGCATCACCCTCACCGGCGTGGTTGAACTGATCGAGCCGGTGGGCGGGGAAAGCCACCTCTATGTGCGTCTCGACCCCCTCGCCGAACCGCTGATCCTGGTTACCCACGGCCGCGCCACCGTCTCCGAAGCCCAAACCATCACCTGCCACATCCCACTCTCAGCCATCCACCCCTTCAACAGCCAATCGGGAAAACGAGTGGAGTAGGGGCAGGGCACATTGCACCCACGGATGCCTCGGCGAGCTGCGAAGCACCGGCAAAGCGCTTCCGGAGAAGCAAAGAAAGCTCAGTAACTTAGACATTCACACACGCGTGAGCTGCGCGTTTGGTGCATGGCCTCCATGCATCAACTTTTCCACCTATCCGGCGTTCGTGACTTTGCCGAAAGAGCAGAGAACAACCCTACGCCGGATAGCCCTTCTTGAACCCTGGTTCTACCCCCCGTTGCAGCCGCCGGACCGTCCTTCTCGGGACCGCGGCTTTGGCTTTGCTCACAACCACGTCGCATACAAGCGCCGCCTTGGCGCAGGACGAGAACGGGAAAGCTTCCCCGTTCGACTTTGAGAGCTTCAGCGCCCGCATGCAGGACTTGGCTGCGGTGCCGCATGCGCCGCTCGAGTTCAGGCTGCCCTCCGCCTTTGCGGGGCTCGACTACGACAGCTATCGGCTGATCCAATACCGCGCCGAGCAGAGCAAGTGGCTAGCCGAGGACAACGGCTATCGCATCCAGGCCTTCCACATGGGCTGGCTCTACCCCGAGCCGATCAAGCTCTTCGAAATCGAAGAGGGGCAGGCCAGCCCGATCGAGTTCACGGCGGGAGATTTCGAGTATCATGACAGCGAGGTGAAGCAGGCAGCCGCCGCGCTCGGCGAATTCTCAGGTGTCGCTGGCTTCCGCGTCAACCATCCGCTCAATCGCGCCGGAGCCTGGGACGAGCTGGTCTCCTTCCTGGGTGCGAGCTATTTCCGCGCCCTTGGCCGCGATAACATCTACGGGCTGAGCGCACGCGGCCTCGTGCTTAATTCCTGGGTTGATGTGCCTGAGGAATTCCCGCGCTTTTCCGAGTTCTATCTCGAAAAGCCGATGGGCGATGGGCCGCTCACGATCTATGCCGCGCTTGAAAGCCCCAGCGTCACTGGCGCCTATCGCTTTGTCATCACGCCTGCCTCCGACACTGTGCAGGAAACGACAATGGACGTCACAGCGCGCCTGTTCTTCCGCAGCGATGTCCAGGAAATCGGCGTTGCGCCGCTTACCTCTATGTTCCTGTTCGCCGAAGCGAACCGAACCAGTTTCGACGATTATCGGCCGCAGGTGCACGACAGCAATGGCTTGCTTGTCGAGCGGGAGAACGGCGAGGTCATGTGGCGGGCGCTCAACAATTCCGCTGATCTCGGTAACTCCTATTTATGGGAGAATAATCCGCGTGCCTTCGGCCTCTATCAGCGCGGACGCAATTTCGAAACCTATCAGGATGCGGGCGCCCATTACGAGCGCCGCCCCTCGCTGCGGGTTGAACCTGTCGGATCCTGGGGGCAGGGCACGGTGCGGCTAATCGAAATCCCCGCAAAGCTCGAAGCCGACGACAACATCGTCGCCTTTTTCGTGCCGTCCGAGCCGGTGCTGGCCGGCCAGTCGCGCGAATATGCCTATCGGTTGATCTGGGGCAATCTCGACCCGTGGAGCAACTCCAATCTCGCCTATGTCGCCGAGACGCGTGCCGGGCAGGGCGGAGTATCCGGCGTTGAGAATGCTGCAAGCCTGCGGAAATTTGTGGTGGACTTCGTCGGAGGGGAGCTGGCCGACTGGCCCGCGGGTATGCAGATCGACGTCGTTGCGACAGTGTCCGGTGGTGTAGCCCAGCATACTGCTCTCTCACGTGTTGACGCCAATGGCGCTTGGCGCCTGGTTTTCGACGTAGAATCCGACGGGACAACCCCGCTCGAGCTGCGCGCCTACCTGGTGGGCGACGGCCGGCAACTTACCGAAACTTGGCTCTACCAATGGAGGCCCGCAAATGAAGCATGATGGGCAATTTCCTTTCGCCTACGGCTTGCCGGATGCCCCGATGGCCATGCCCAAGCAGCAGCTGGAACGTCGGCGCTCCCTGTTCGGCGCCCTGCGCGACGTCTTCCTGGTTCTTGCGGTTCGCTAGGTAATTCCGATCACCATGGCCCGGCCCATCCTTCTCCGTACTCTGATGTTGGCCGCAGCTTTTGTGGTGGGCCTGCTCGGTAGTTACCTCTTCATGCGCTATACCGGGCAGGGTGGCGTGACCTTCCTCGACCTCGTCCGCGGGGTGCTGGTGCTGATCAGCGGCTTTTGGCTGATCTGGGGGGCGTCGGCCGCGGTGCTTGGTGTCTTCGCCGCCGAACGGGTGCCGGTAGCCAAAGTTGCGCTGCCTGTGGGCATGACCGTAATCCTCGTGCCCATCTACAATGAAGATCCGGTGGAGACCTTTGCCCGCATAGCGGCGATGAACCGCGGCCTAGTGGAGCTGGGTTTCTCCGACCGCTTCCATTTTGCCATCCTCTCGGACACGACTTCAATCGAAGTCGCCGCTCAGGAAGTGCTCTGGTTCGAGCAACTGCTGCGTGAGCCCCAGGCAGCAGGCCGCATTTTCTACCGCCGCCGCGAGCGCAATACGGGTCGCAAGGCTGGCAATATCGAGGATTTCATCGCCCGTTCCGGCGGTGCCTACGACTACGCGTTAATCCTCGATGCCGACAGCTTGATGGAAGCCGAGACGATTGGTGAGCTTGCCCGCCGTATGGATGCCGACGCCAAGCTCGGCCTGCTGCAGACCGTGCCCCGCATCATCCATGCGCAGACGCTCTTTGGCCGTATGATGCAGTTTTCTTCGGCCTATCTTTCGCCAGTCTTCGCACGCGGCGCGGCCCTGATGCAGGGACGCGAAGGGCCCTACTGGGGGCACAACGCCATTGTTCGCGTTCGTGCTTTTGCCGCCAGTTGCGGATTGCCCGAGCTCTCAGGGAAGCCGCCTTTTGGCGGGCACATCCTGAGCCATGACTACGTGGAAGCGGCGCTGCTTTCGCGCAACGGTTGGACGGTGCTGGTTGACCCTCATCTGGGGGGCTCCTTCGAGGAGGGGCCAGAGAACCTCATTGAATATGCCAAGCGCGACCGCCGCTGGTGCCAAGGCAATCTGCAACATGGGCGTCTGTTGGGTGCACCCGGTCTCAAATTCTGGAGCCGCTTCACCTTCCTTCAGGGTATCATGGCCTATATGGCCTCTCCGCTCTGGCTGCTGTTGCTCGCCACCAGTCTGCTTGCGGCCATTTTTCCCGACCATCCCCGTGCGTTCTTTGGATTCAACACGCCACCCGTGCCGATGTGGACACTGGGCGCTGCTGTTGCCGCCGTGCTGATCGTGCCCAAGTTCATGATCCTGCTTCGGGGCTTGGCTGGCCGCAATCAGCGCTTCGGTGGCTCAGCACGGGCGCTCCTATCCGTCTGTGGCGAAATCCTCTTCTCGACGGTCCTTGCTCCCGTGATGCTGATGCTGCAAACGCGCGCCGTGCTGCAGGTGCTGCTGGGCCTCGATGGCGGCTGGCCAGCCACCCAAAGAGGTCAGAATTGGATCAGCCCCGCTGATGCCCTGCGGGCAAGCTGGTGGATCGTTGCGCTGGGTGCTTTCGTGCTGGCCGCGGCCATGCTGTGGGCTCCCGCAGTTACGCTCTGGGTGGCGCCCGCGGCAGTGCCGGCAATGCTTGCGCCGCTCCTGATCTCGTTCAGTTCGCGCCCGCCGCGCCGGACTGCCCTGCCGTGGTTTTTCCTCAGCGATGCCGAGCTTTCGCCTGCCAAGGTCATGCGCGACCAAGCCGCAGTGCTCGAAGCCTGGACCAAGCCAGAAACTGCTTTCGCGGTTCCAATAGCCAGGACCGCCCAGCATGTCGCTGCCTGAGGCCGCGGTGCCCCGTTCATCGACAAGCCTCCAGCCCCCAGGCTGGCGGCGATCCATTTGGCCCAGCTCTGCTGGTCAAGACACCACCGGGGTGCCCACAGGGCGCGATCCGCGGCTCGACATGTTCCGTGGTCTGGCTCTCGTGATGATCTTCATCAACCACGTCCCAGGCACGGTCTACGAGACCTTCACCAATCGAAATTTCGGCTTCTCGGATGCGGCGGAGGCTTTCGTCTTCATGTCCGGTCTTGCGGCCGGGCTTGCGTATTCGAACCGCTTCCGGGGCGGCAATCTCTGGGCCGCTACGGCCAAGGTTTGGGCGCGTGCCCGGCAGCTCTATTTCGTCCACATCAGTATCACCTTGCTGAGCCTTGCGATTTTCGCGGCGGCGGCAAAATGGTTCGGCGTGCCCGAGCTTCTGAGTAAGAACAACATCGCGCCGCTGTTTCAGCAGCCGCTCAGTGCCATCGTCGGCCTTCCCCTGCTCAGCTACCAACTCGGCTATCTCAACATCCTGCCACTCTACATGATGCTGCTGCTGGCAACGCCGCTCTTGATGATCGGCGGGCTCAAGCGCCCATGGCTGGTGCTAAGCTTGTCTCTGCTCCTCTGGGCGGTGGCGGGGCAGTGGCGCCTAAACCTGCCCAACTTTCCGCAATCGGGTGGCTGGTTCTTCAATCCGCTGGCTTGGCAGGTACTCTTCGTCGTCGGCCTGCTCTCGGGAGCCGCAATGAAGGTGGGAAGCCGCTTCATTCCCTACTCGCGCGGCCTCTGGGTCGCCGCCGGCGCTTTTCTCTTGTTCGTGCTGCTCTGGATGAAGATACCACCCTTGGGCGAGCTGGGGCGGCAGGGCCTCGGGGCTCTCTCGAAGCTCGGAGTGCCATTCTACATCACCTGGTTCGACAAGAGCTTCCTGGCCCTGCCGCGACTGCTCCACGCCTTGGCACTCTTCTACTTTCTCGCCTATTTGCCTGGCGTCCGCCAGGCCGCGGGATCGGCTCTGGCGGCCCCGTTACGTCTCCTGGGCCGACAGGGCCTGCCGGTCTTTGCCACCGGTACCGTCTTCAGCATGTTGCTGCAGGCGATCAAGGAAGGTCGGCAGCCCGAGCCGCTCTTCGACGGAATGCTGTTGGGGGCGGGCCTGGTGGCGCTGTGGCTGCTCGCCTGGGCGCTCACCAAGACGCAGCAGGCAAGTCGGCCCCAGCTGGCTTAGTCCCTGCCGCGGAAGCGGCGCTGATAGGCGGGATCATAAAGCGCGCTTTCGCGGAAGTCCTCAGCACCCAGGCTTTGGCCCACAAAGATGATGGCTGTCCGCTCCACCGGATCGGCCGAGAACCGCTCCTCGATATCGCCCAATGTGCCCCGAATGATCTTCTCCTCCGGCCAGGATGCATGCGCGACAATCGCCACCGGGCAGTCAGCGCCATAAATTGGTGTTAGTTCGGCAACGACCCGGTCCAGGGCATGAATGGCAAGGTGAATGCCAAGCGTCGCGCCGGTGGCACCGAAACCGCGCAGCGTCTCCCCTTCTGGCATGGGCGAGGCGCGTCCACCCACACGCGTCAGCACCAAGCTTTGCGCCGTGGCCGGAATGGTCAATTCGCGCCCCAGTGCCGCTGCTGCGGCAGCGAAGGCCGGCACGCCCGGCGTCACGGTATAGGCAATACCGAGCCTATCGAGCCGCCGCATTTGCTCGGCCACCGCGCTCCACATGGCGAGGTCCCCCGAATGCAGGCGCGCCACGTCCTGTCCCGCTCCATGCGCGCGTTTGTACTCGGCTTCGATCTCGTCGAGCGACAGGGGCGCCGTGTCGACCAGCTGTGCATCCGGCGGGCACCAGGCCAGCATTTCGGCCGGCACGATCGAGCCGGCATAAAGGCACACGGGACAGCGGGCGAGCAGGTCACGCCCGCGTACGGTAATGAGATCCGCCGCTCCGGGGCCGGCGCCGATGAAGTGCACTGTCATGGCTTGCTCCAGCTCCATTGGGTGATCGGCATGGCCGGTCGCCACCCCGTCATCCCCCCCACCGCGTCGGCCCGCGAGATGGCGATGCGGGTGAGATTGCCGCCCAACTCCGCATGGCGTGCAAGGAGCATCGCTTCCATCTCCAGCGTCACCGCGTTTGCGACCAGCCTACCGCCCGCCCGCAGGGCGGCAAGTGCGCTATCGAGGACGCCAGGGTCGCTGCCGCCGCCGCCGATGAAAATTGCATGGGGAGGTTCGAGCCCACTCAGCGCGTCGGGAGCAGAGCCGAGCACCACCTTGAGGTCAGGCACGCCGAGTGCCTTGGCATTCCGCTCCACTCGTGTGGCGCGCTCTGCATCGGCTTCGATGGCAATGGTGCGGAGGCTTGAATCGGCCAGCATCCATTCAATGCCGACCGAGCCTGAGCCAGCGCCGATATCCCATAGTAATTCGCCATGGCGGGGCGCCAGGGTAGATAGCGTCAGTGCGCGGATATCGCGCTTGGTGATCTGTCCGTCATGCTCGAAGAGGCTGTCATCGAGACCGGGAGCAAGCTGCAGGACGCGGGCGCCGGGCAGAGCGACCACGCTGACGGCGCAGACATTGAGCGGGTCGACGTCGGCGAGCCCGAAGTTCACCGCAACCTGGCTGCGGATTTTTTCGCGGGGGCCGCCCAGGGCCTCCAGCACGGAGATTATGGAGATGCCGAAGCCGGCTTCGGTAAGCAGGCGCGCCAAGGCCGCCGGGCCATGCTCATCAGAGGTCAAGGTCAGGATGCGGGCGCCCGGCTGAAGATGGGGCCGGATCAGGTCGAGCGGTCGCCCATGGAGCGAAACGGTGGCAACGTCCTGCAATGGCCAACCCAGCCGGCTGGCAGCGAGGCTGAATGCGGAGGGATGCGGAAACACCCGCATCTGCGCCGCATCAATGTGTCGGACCAGTGTGGCACCAACGCCAAACATAAATGGGTCCCCAGACGCGAGGACACAGGTACTTTTGCCACGGCTGGCCAGCACGGCATCCACGGAGCCTGAGAATGGCGACAGCCAGACTTGCGTTTTGCCTGTTATAGCGGGCGCCGCAAGTTCAAGGTGGCGGGCGCCACCAAAGACGATCTCGGCGTCGGCGATGGCCGCGCGCGCCGCTTCCCCGATGCCCGCCAACCCATCCTCGCCGATACCGACGATGCTGAGCCAACTCACAATCGCTCTCCAGCCGAGCGTGGGGAATAAACCAGCGGTGCCTGTCCTGGACGTTCGATGATCCGGGTGTCGGGAGAACCAATGATAACGCAGGTGGCCATGTCGGCCCGGTTGGGGTCAGCTTCGGCCAGAGTGACCACCGTGATTGCCTCATCGGGGCGGCCAGCGGCGCGACCGAAGATCACCGGTGTCGACCAGGGCAGAACCTCCCGCAGAATGGCGAAGGCGGTTCCCAACTGCCAAGGGCGTGCCCTGCTGATGGGATTATAGAGCGCGATCACCAATCCGGCGCCAGCCACGGCCCGCAGTCGCTGTTCGATCAGCGGCCAAGGCTTGAGGTTGTCCGAGAGCGAAATCGCGCAAAAGTCATGTCCCAACGGCGCTCCGGCGCGGGCAGCGACGGCTAGCATCGCGGTCACCCCAGGCACAACTTCCAGGTGCAGCTCACGCCAGGCAGGCGGCCCATCCTCGATGGCTTCGCAAATCGCCGCCGCCATGGCGAAAACGCCTGGATCGCCACCCGACACAACACAGACCTGCTCGCCCGAGGCGGCCGTCATCAGCGCATCCTTGGCGCGCGCCAGTTCTTCGCGGTTATCGGAAGCGACGCGCCGCTGGTCTGGCCGCAACTGGAGGCGATCCAGATAAGGGCCGTACCCAAAGAAGACGTTTGATCGCTCGATAGCCGAGAGGGCTTCCGGGGTGGTTTGCGCGGGATTGCCGGGGCCAGTCCCGACGACGATCAGCTGCCCACTCATGGCCTCGTACTCCAGCCCGGTACCAGCACGAGGGCGAAATAGGGTGCTATATCGTCCGCCTTGCGGGCGAGGGGCATGGAATACCCATTCGCCATGGTCCCCCGTTCGACATAGATGGCGCCGTCGAGCCGACCGGATGCTGCCAATGCCCGCCTAATTTTGGGCAGGTTGCGCCCCACCTTCATGATCACCGCGCCATCACTGCCGTCCAGTCGCCCGGCGAGATCTGTTTCCTCCAGCGTCCCAGGCAGCACCGTGAGGATATCGTCGCCCTGCACCAGCGGCAGGCCCGCCGCCGACCAGCAGCCCGACATGGCCGTGATCCCGGGGATGACTTCGGTGTCATAGCGTGGGGCCAGACGCACATGCAGATGCATGTAGCTGCCGTAGAACAGCGGATCGCCTTCGCTGAGCACGGCTACATTGCGGCCAGCATCGAGATGGCTGGCGACGCGACGGGCGGCATCCTCGTAAAACGCGGTTGTGGCGCTCTTATAATCCGCATGGCGCCGGTCGATCTCGGTGGTGACCGGATACCCAAGCGGCTCCTCGATGGTGCCGGGCCGGATCAGCCCCGCAACAATGGCTTTGGCATTGCTGGAATTGCCCTGCTTGGCGAAAAACGCCACGACATCGGCGTTCTCGATGGCGCGGGCGGCCTTGAGGGTAAGGAGTTCGGGGTCGCCCGGGCCCGTACCGACGCCGATGAGCTTGCCGATCATATGCCCGGCCTCGCCAAGGCATTGAGCGCAGCTGCCGTCATGGCAGAGCCGCCAAGCCGTCCCCGCACGATGGCAAAGGGCACCCCATAGGAATTCTCAGCCAGCGCATCCTTGGATTCAGCGGCACCGACGAAGCCAACTGGCATGCCTAAGATCGCGGCTGGTTTCGGTGCCCCATCACGGAGAAGTTCGAGCAAGTGGAAGAGTGCGGTTGGCGCATTGCCGATGGCGACAACGGCGCCTGCGAGCCGTGGCAGCCAAAGCCGCAGCGCTGCGGCCGAGCGGGTGTTGCCGATCTCGCCAGCCAGGGCAGGTGTCTGCGGGTCCCTCAGTGTGCAGAGCACCTCGTTGCTTGCCGGGAGGCGCGCTGCTGTTACGCCTCGTGCCACCATCTCAGCATCGCAGAATATGAGGGCGCCTGCTGCAAGTGCGGCGCGCGCAGTGGCGACGAAGCCGGGGCCGAAAACGAAATGCTCTGCTGCCTCGACCATGCCCGCGGCGTGGATCATCCGTATCGCCAATTCCGCCTCGTCGGCGGAAAAGCGCGACAGATCGGCTTCCGCTCGGATGATGGCGAAAGACTGCCGGTAGATGGCATCGCCATCCTTAATATAGTCGTACTGCACCATCTCACCCCTGCTGCAGGGCTTGCGTGAGCGCAGACTCGATCTGGTCTTCTTGCAACAACATGCGCGGTGTATCGCCTGCCGTGCCGCCGACCACAAGACCACAACCATCGCCAGTGCCGACCAGTGTGTAATCGATGGGGCGGGGGTGAGCACAGCCTTTGACGCAGCCAGACACATGCAGGTGCTGCGGCGAACGCGGCAAGTTGTGGGCCGCCAACTGACTGGCGATCCGCCGTGCGGGGATATGCCCTGAGGCGCAGCCTTGGCTGCCGATGCAGGCGCTGATCCGCAGGCGAGCGTCAGAGCTTTGCGTGACGAACCCCAGCGCACCGGCTTCCCTTCCAAATGCCTCGTCGCCACCGATAGCGATTAAGCCGTGATGCGGCGCGAGAACGAAGGCAGCGACACGCGCCGCATCGGCCACGCCCGCAAGCTCGACCAGTGTTCTCCCGTCCGTGGCCCCGAATGGCAGTGTCAACCCAAACGCCGCCCCTGATCGGAGTACAACGGTGCCCACGTTAGGTTCAACTGTGCCGCTGCGTTGCGGTGGTCCTGAGACTAAATCCGCTCCCCGTGCCGCAGGCCCGCGTGCCGCGATCTGCTTTAACGCGTCGAGTGCCTTCGCCACCGCCTCTTGTGCAGAACAGCTCTCCGCTTCACCCCGTCCAATCGCAAACAGCCACTCATTGCCCCCGTTGGCGGTAAGTCGGATATCCGCCTTGAGGGCATCGAGACGGACCTGCCCGCCTCCATCCACAATTACAGTGACCTTGGGGCCTAAACGACCCTCCAGCTCCCGGGCAGCGTCGCGAATACGCTGTGCTAAGGAACGCGGATCTGCCTGCTCCTGTGGGTCCTCGCCCGCCAAAGGCGGTGTCTCGACGACGAGGCCGCGTTCGATGGCGACTGTCTGTTCCACCGCTGCCGCAAAGAGGGGGGCAGTGCCCTTGCTCAGCCCCCGAACCTGCAGATTGCCTCTGGCGCTGATCTCCACCAAGCCATTGCCATGCGCGATGGCTAACTGACCGATCTCGGCCAACTGCCCCGGCGTAAGCCGCGCCCCACGCACGCGAATGCGCGCCAAAAGACCATCGCCGGTCTGCATGGGGGCATCAAGCGAGGGGCAGGCGCCGCGGCGCCGTGGCAGGTCTATCGGCAGGGCCAAGGACATGGCGCCGGTTTAGCACGCTTGTGCCACCGGACAGAAGCCTCAGCGCTTACGCAGGAGGTAGGTATCCATGATCCAGCCATGCCGCTCACGTGCGGCCTTGCGGGTGGCGACGATCTCGTCACGGACATCGCCCAATCGTCCGCTGACGGTAATTTCGTCTAAGGTGCCAAGATAGGCGCCCCAGAAGATTTCAAGATCCGCATCGGCTTCCATGAACGCTGTCTGCCCGTCGAGCATAACCACGCTATCTTCCGCCACATCCCCGAGCCGCCGGCCGGTGGTGATGTGGACCGGCATGCCGATGCGGTTGAGCGCAATCCCATGCGCTGCCGTCAGCGCCTGGATGGCTGTGATGCCGGGGATAATCTCGACCGCGATTGCCTCAGTCTCCCGCAGGCGCTCGATAATGCGGATGGTGGAATCATAAAGCCCCGGGTCACCCCAGACCAGGAACGCTCCAGCCCCGTCCTCCGGCACCTCCCTGAGCAGCCCGGAAAAGCGCTGCGCCAGCGCCCGGTGCCACTCTTCCACGCCCCCCTCATAGTCGGGATTTGCGGCATCGCGCCTAGGCACATCATACAGAATGGAGCGGCTCGCCGGATTGGTGACATAGCGCGCGATGATGTCGCGCCGCACCTCGGCCAGATCGCCCTTGCCGGCGCCCTTGTCGGGAATAAACAGCACATCCGCCCGGTTGAGGGCATTGATGGCCTGCACGGTGACGTGCTCGGGATTGCCCGTTCCGATGCCGATGATGAGAAGGGTCTTCATGAAGAGAAGGCTTTGCATCCGGCCGGAGCGTCTGGCAAGCGCTCTCAGCGGCGATCGCTCGAAATCCGCGCCACCGAATTGCGCACGATGAGTTCGGCCCGCAGCAGAACCTCGTTCTGCCGCGGCGCCTCGCCCTCCAACAACGCCAACAGCAATTCCATCGCTTCCTCACCCATCTTGAGGCGCGGCTGCTTCATGGTGGTGAGCGATGGGGAGACAAAGTTGGCAAAGGAGATGTCGTCAAACCCCATCACCGAAAACTGTCGCGGCAGATCATAGCGCCGTGCATTGAGCGCGATGATCACGCCCAGGGCTGTCGCGTCGTTCACGCAAAAAAACGCGGTGGGCAGCACATCGCGCACAAACATATGCTCGGCTGCCGCGCGGCCGCTTTCCGTCGTGCCATCACCATCCAGGATCAGCCGCGGCTCGATGGGTATGCCGGCGCCCTCCAGCGCCGCGCGATAGCCGCGCTCGCGCAGCGTGTTGATCATCTTGCTCGTGGAGCGGCCGATAAAACCGATGCGGCGGTGCCCCTGCGAGATCAGATGCTCGGTGGCGATCCGCGCTCCTTCGAAATTGTCCACGCCCACAAAGGGAACGTCGCTGTCGGGAACTGGCTCGTTGACGGCGACCATAGGCGGTAGCCGTGTCAGCGGGCCCTCCTGGCCAAAGCCATAGGGTAGGTGCCCGGTAAAGAGGATGAGCCCGTCTGCCTGGTTGGAACTGATGAAACGCAGATAGTCCGTCTCTCGGCTGGGGTCGTTCTGCGTATTGCCGATCAGCACACCATAGCCGCGCTTGCTTGCTTCTGTCTCGAGCCCCACCAGGATGTTGGAGAAGTTCGGGTCGCCGACATCGGGGGCAAGGATAAGGATCATGTTACTGCGCCGCATGCGCAGCGAGCGGGCCATGGCATTGGTGGTGTAGCCGGTCTGGGCGATCGCCTCGGTCACCCGCCGCCGGGTTTCTGCCGCCACCTTTGTAGGCTCGTTGATGGCGCGGCTGACGGTGGCGATGGACACGCCGGCCCGCGCCGCGACATCTTCAATGGTGGCCAGTTTCCGTTGCAGCACTTGGCGCTCCGACCCGCGCGATCCTCCCCCGGGTGGCCCGCTTTTTGCCTTTAGCACAAGGTGCGAGCGACACCAGAGCCTGTACACAAGCTATAGGCTCTGCAGGCACTGTAAACCTTTACATCAATCCTGAAAACCTTTACATCTGAGCTCGTGGACAGAGAGCCGGCTCCGTAAAACCGCCATGTCCAAGGGGAGGAATCATGATGTCGAGTGCCGAGGGCACCGCTGCGCCTGCAATCCTGTCGGCTAACAGGATCTCCAAGTCGTTCGGCGACATCCCTGTGCTGTTCAGCATCGATTTTGACATTCGTCCTGGCGAGGTTCACGCCATCATCGGCGAAAATGGCGCCGGCAAATCCACTCTCATCAAAGTTCTTTCCGGTATCGAGCAGCCCACCTCCGGCACCATCACCTACGATGGCAAGGTGGTCACGCTTCCGCCCAATGGCGAGGCGGAGGCAATGGGTATCGTGCTTATCCACCAGGAGCTCAATCTTGCCGAGCACCTGACGGTCGCTGACTCGATCTTTCTTGGTCGCGAGATCAAGAAGTTTGGTTTCCTCGACCTTGGGGAGATGCGCCGCCGCGCTGCGGCCATTCTGGATACGCTACATGTGCGCGTCGATCCCGATGCTCGCATCAACACGCTTTCGGTCGCCGACAAGCAGATGGTGGAAATCGCCAAAGCCATCAGCCGCGATGCGCGTGTGTTGATCATGGATGAGCCCACTGCCGTGCTTTCGGTGGGAGAGACAGAAACGCTGTTCGAGCAGATCAAGCGGCTCACCGAGCGCGGCGTCGCCGTGATCTTCATTTCGCACAAGCTCGACGAAATCATGCAGCTGGCCCAACGGGTGACGGTCCTGCGCGATGGGCAGTTGATCGCAACCCTGGGCACCGAGGCGCTGACCCCCGATTCCATCGCCCAGATGATGGTGGGGCGCGAACTCTCAAATCTCTATCCGCCCAAGCACGAGCCCGATGTCGATGCCCCCGTCGTGCTCGCGGTGCGCAATCTCGAGGCGCCCGGTGTTCGTGACGTTTCATTCGATCTGCGCCGTGGCGAGATCCTGGGCTTTGCGGGTCTTATCGGCTCGGGGCGTACGGCTGTTGCAGAGGCAATCGTCGGGTTGACCCACAAGACGGGCGGCTCCGTCAAACTCGGTGGCGAGGAAACCCACTTCGCCGATGTCGGCAAGTCCGTCGATGCCGGGCTCGCCTATATGACCAAGGATCGCAAGGGCAAGGGGCTGCTCCTCAACGTGGGGCTGCAGCCCAACCTTACGTTGCTGACCATCAAAAAGCATCTCAAGGGCGGCTTTCTCAATGGCGCGAGCGAGGCCGAAGCCCTCGAGCGCGCCACGCGCCGGTTCGATATCCGGGCGCGCGATGCTTCAGTTCAGGTCGGTAAGCTCTCGGGCGGCAATCAGCAAAAGCTAATGCTGGGCAAGACGATGGAAACCGAGCCGGACATCATCATCATGGATGAGCCGACGCGTGGCATCGATGTCGGCACCAAGCAGCAGATCTATCACATCGTCGCAGCGCTCGCGGCCGAGGGTAAGTCGATCATTCTCATCTCATCGGAGATGCAGGAGGTCATCGGGCTCTCCCATCGGGTGCTGGTGATGCGGGAAGGGCGCCTGGCCGGAACGCTGGAAGGCGCGGAAATCCAGGAAGCAGAAATCATGCGGTACGCCGCAGGCATCAAGCAAAGTGGGGAAGATGAGCGTCTCAGCGCATGAACCGGTGAAGTCGTCCAAGGGCTTCCGCATCGACCTTAAGACCGCCGGGCCGCTCGTCGCGCTGATCCTGCTGGTCATCCTGGGCTATTCGCTCAACCCGCTCTTTCTGGGCGAGGGTAATGTCACCAACCTGCTGACCCGTTCAGCCTTTATCGGCATTATCGCCGTTGGTGCCACATTCGTCATCACGGCCGGCGGCATCGACTTGTCGGTCGGCTCCATGGCCGCCTTCATCGCCGGTGTCATGATCATTGTCATGAACTGGGCGGTGGATTCCATGGGTGTGTCCATCTGGACGGTGGTCCTGGGCATCGGCTGCTCGCTGATCCTGGGCGTCGGTGCGGGGTTCATCAACGGCTTTCTGACCACCAAAGGGAAGATCGAGGCCTTCATCGTTACCCTGGGCACCATGGGAATCTACCGTTCGCTGGTGACTTACTTTGCCAATGGCGGGACCCTGTCGCTCAACAACAGCGCCCGCGAGATCTACCGCCCGGTCTACTACGACAGCTTCCTGCGCCTGCCCTATCCTGTCTGGGTCTTCATCATCGTCGCCATTCTGGGCTGGATTTTGATGAACCGGACGGCGTTCGGCCGCTACTGCATGGCCATTGGCAGCAACGAGCATGTTGCCCGCTATTCGGCTATTAAGGTCGACCGGGTGCGCACCATGACTTTCATCCTGCAGGGTCTATGCGTGTCGCTGGCCACCATCATCTATGTGCCGCGCCTGGGCTCCGCCTCGGCAGCAACAGGCGTCCTCTGGGAGCTTGAAGCCATCGCGGCGGTGATCATCGGCGGCACTATGCTCAAGGGCGGCTTCGGCCGGGTCGGCGGCACAGTGATCGGCGCGCTGATCCTGACCGCCATTGGCAATATCCTCAATCTCACCGAGATCATCTCCAACTACCTCAACGGGGCGGTTCAGGGCGTGATCATCATCGCGGCAGTTTACTTGCAGCGTGGCTCGCTCCGCGCCGGGCGCAAGAAGGCCGAGTAGCCAATTCCACGCCCCTAACGGGCGGGATCACTGGCGCCGTGTTTCGGTGCCGAACATAGTAGGGAGGACTTTTATGTCTCTAAAGGCAATCGCACTTGGCCTTATGGCCACCAGCGTTCTGGCCGGCTCTGCCTTGGCGCAGGACGAACAGGTCAAGATCGGCGTTTCGATCCCGGCCGCGACGCATGGTTTCATGGGTGGTCTCAACTGGCATGCCCAAGAAGCCGAAAAGCGGCTCGAGGCTGCGCATCCCAATATCGACCTCATCATCGTCACCGCCGACGGTCCGTCGGACCAGGCCAGCGATCTTGAAGACCTTGTTTCGGTGCAGCAGATCGACGCTCTCGTTGTGCTCCCCTTCGAATCCGAGCCCCTGACTGAGCCGGTTCGGGCCGTTAAGGATGCGGGTGCGTTCATCACCGTGGTAGATCGCGGCCTGACCGATCCGACCATCCAGGACGTCTATGTGTCCGGCAACAACACCGAAATGGGTGTGAACTCGGCCGAATACATGATGACCCGTCTTGGTGAAGGCGACAACATCGTTATCCTGCGCGGCATCCCCACCGTGCTCGACACCGAGCGGTTCGACGCCTTCATGTCCACTATCGAAGGCTCGGGCATCAATGTGCTCGACGACGAGTTCGCCAACTGGAACCGTGATGACGGCTTCGAAGTGATGCAGGACTTCCTGTCGCGCTTCCCTGACATAGATGGTGTCTGGGCTCAGGATGATGACATCACTCTCGGCGTGGTGGAAGCTATCCGCCAGGCTGGCCGTGAAGACGAGATGTTCGTGGTCGGCGGCGCCGGCATGAAGGAGATCGTCAAGGGCGTAATGGAAGGCGACGAGCTCGTTCCCGTCGACGTGCTCTATCCGCCGGCACAGATCGCGACCGCCATGGACGTCACCGTGGCGCACTTCACCTCCAACGGCCCGGTTCGCGGCGAATACATCCTTGGTTCGCCCCTGATCACCCAGGAAAATGCCGAGCAGTTCTACTTTCCCGACAGCCCGTTCTGACCTCCCAACGCAATCAGACGCTGTCGAAACGAGGGGCGCTGCAAGGCGCCCCTTTGTTGTCAGCCGATCTTGTTGAGGCTCTGCCGCAACGCCTTGCCTTCGTCCGGCTCGAAAGCTTCGTCGACCAGCCGGTGCGTTTCTCGCCAGATCGGTAGCGCCGCCCCCAGCCGCTGCCGCCCCGCATCGGTAAGCTGCAGCAGCCGGCTGCGTCGGTCCTTGGGATCGGCCGTGGTGGCGACGAGCCCCTCCCGCTCCAGCGGTTTCAAAGCCGCGGTTAGCGTCGTGCGATCCATCGCCAAGAGCGAAGCTACCGAGCCGAGTGTCGGTGGCTCTGGGCGGTTCAACGACATCAGCAGCGAGAACTGCCCATTGGTCAGTCCCACCGGCCGCAGGGCGATGTCAAAGCGACGAGCGAGGGCTCGCGCCGCCCGTTGTGCGGCAAGGCAAAGACAGTGGTCGCGGACATGGAGAGTGGTGGCAAAGTCGAGAGTACTAGAAGTCATGCTGCAAAATACGTTGACATCAACGTAAGTGTCAATCAGCATGCGTTCACCTGTGGACCAGGAGAGGAGTTTGGGAATGACCTATATTGCTGGTTTTGTGGCCGCCGTACCGGCGGCCAACAAGGAAGCCTACCGCCAACTGGCAGAAGAGACCGTCGCGATCTTTCAGGAGTTCGGCGCGAAACGCCTGATGGAAGTTTGGGGCGATGAGGTCCCGGACGGGAAGGTCACCGATTTCCGTCGCGCCGTGAAGGCCAAACCCGACGAGGTGATCGTCTACTCCTGGCATGAATACCCTACCCGGGAGGCCGCCCAGGAAGCCAATCGCAAGATGATCGCCGATCCGCGCATGGAGGAGATCGCGAAGAATATGCCATTCGACGGCACCCGCATGCTCTATGGCGGCTTCGACGAAATCCTTGATACCGGCCGGGGCGGCAAGCCGGGCTATGTCGATGGCGCCCTGGCGCCCGTGCCTGTGGACCGCTTCGAGGACTACCGGACCCTTGCTCGGCAACAGGTCGAGGTGTTCAAAGAGAACGGCGCCACCCGCATCTTCGAGACCTGGGGCGACTTTTTGCCCGATGGGCAAGTCACCGACTTCAAGGACGCGGTGCAAGCCAAGGACGGCGAAACGGTCATCTTCTCCGTGGTCGAATGGCCGTCCAAGGAGGTTCGCGACGCTGCGTGGCCCAAGATCTTCGAAGACCCGCGCATGCATTCAGCGGACCAGCCGCAGGACGAGGCGCGTCGGATCTATGGCGGCTTTGTCCCGCTACTCGACGCCTAGATAGCTTCGGGCGTGTAGCCGGCCTCGCGAATGGCGTTCTCGCCTTTCGCGCGGTCGCCTGTGAAGGTCACGCGGTGATTGGCCAGGTCGATCTCAACCCGTGGATCCGGCAAAGCCTCTTCGAGCGCTGTGCGCACCGTCCCCACGCAATGATTGCAGGTCATATCATCCACTTTAAGCGTTAATCTGTCGTTCATCTTGATGTCCTTTCTGTATCTCTGCACCCGCGAGATCCTCGAGAATCGGGCAATCCGGGCGCTCGTCGCCCCCGCAGCAATGCACCAAATGCCGCAGCGTTTTTGCCATGCTTTGCAGCTCGGAGATCTTCTGCTCCAGCTCCACAACATGCCGGCTGGCGATTTCCTTGACCTCGGCGCTGGCGCGGCTCTTGTCCTGCCAAAGCCTCAGCAATGTTGAAGTTTCTTCCATGGAGAACCCCAGCGTCCGTGCGCGCTTGATGAAGCGCAGCACGTGAACCTCATCGGCGCCATAGACCCGATAATTGCTTTCCGTACGCTCGGGCGGACGGATAAGGCCGATGGATTCGTAGTAGCGGATCATCTTCGCCGACACACCCGAAGCATCCGCTGCCTGACCGATGTTCATGCCATCTCTCCTTCGAGCTGCACCCGCCGTAATCTTTTAAGCCGCAGGGCGTTTCCGACCACGAACACACTCGATAGCGCCATAGCGCCCGCCGCAATCATTGGCGATAGCAGCATGGCAAACGGCGCATAGAGCACGCCCGCCGCCACCGGGATCAACAGCACGTTGTAGGCAAATGCCCAGAACAGGTTCTGATGGATGTTGCGCAGCGTCGCTCGGCTGCTCGAGATCGCATCGAGAACCCCGCGGAGATCGCCTCCAAGCAGCACCACATCCGCACTCTCAATGGCGGCATCGGTGCCGGTTCCAACGGCAATGCCAACATCTGCCTCCGCCAGGGCAGGGGCGTCATTGATGCCATCGCCCACGAAACCCACCTGTCCAAGGGGCCGTAAGGATTTAAGCGCCGCAACCTTTTCCGCAGGCAATACTTCGGCCCGCACCTCGTCAATGCCGAGTTGGCGGGCGATAGCTTCGGCCGTGCGCCGGTTGTCGCCCGAGATCATGGCTGTCTTGATGTTCATCCGGTGCAGCGCCGCGATCACCGAACGACTGGTGGGCTTCACTGCGTCGGCGACAACGATGGCAGCAGCCAGCTTGTCGTCTATCGCAGCAAAGACCGGCGTCTTACCCTCGTCTGCCAGTCTGTCGAGAGCTTGGCCGAAATCCGAAAAGTCGAACTGGCTGAGGAAACGCTGTGAGCCCACCGCGACCAGCCGACCGTCCACACGGGCACGGATGCCTTCACCCGTGACGGCTTTGACCTCGGTGACCTGACCGAGCGTCAAGCCTTGCTTCTCGGCCGCTGCAACGATGGCCTCGCCGATAGGGTGTTCAGAGCGGCTCTCGAGGGCCGCTACCAGTGCAAGCACCTCGTCGTGCTCGAAATCATTATCCAGAATGAGATCTGTAAGTTCAGGCTTGCCCCGTGTCAGCGTGCCTGTCTTGTCGAAGGCAATCACGCTAACCCCGCTCAATTGCTGCAAGGCTTCGCTCTTGCGGAACAGCACGCCGAGTTCGGCTGCACGCCCCGTGCCGACCATAATGGCGGTGGGCGTCGCCAAGCCCATGGCACATGGGCAGGCAATGATGACAACGGCGACAGCGTTCACAAGCCCAAGGACATAGCCAGGCGCAGGACCAAAGAGCGTCCAACCAGCAAAGGTCAGCACCGCTAGCCCGATCACCACGGGAACGAACCAGCCGGTGATCTTGTCCACCTGACGCTGGATCGGCAGCTTACCGCCCTGTGCCTCTTCAACCAAGCGGATGATCTGCGCCAGCATGGTGTCTGCGCCCACTTTGGTCGCGCGGAAACTGAAACTGCCAGACGTGTTGAGCGTACCGCCGATGACCTGTGCACCGGCACTTTTGGAGACGGGTAGCGGTTCGCCCGAGATCATCGACTCGTCGATGTGGCTGCTGCCTTCGACGATCTCCCCGTCAACCGGGATCTTCTCGCCTGGGCGGACCAAGATCAGGTCACCCAAGACGACCTCCTCGATTGGCAAGTCGACATTTCCCCCGTTCCGCTGCACGCGCGCGGTTTTGGCTTGCTGCTGCACGAGGCGCTGGATGGCTTCTCCTGTTCTTCCTTTGGCAAGCGCTTCCAGCCAGCGGCCGACGAGGATCAGCGTGACGATAACGGCGGCAGATTCGTAGTAGACGTGCTGCGTTCCTGCAGGCAGTACGCCGGGCGTAAAGGTGGCAACGACCGAATAGAGATACGCGGCTCCGGCGCCCAGGGCGACCAGGGAATTCATCTCGGGCGCGCCACGGAAGAGGGCAGGAATACCAGCCTTGAAGAACCGCAATCCGGGCCCGAACAGCACAACAGTTGCCAGCAAAAAGTACAGCAAAAAGAGGGTTTGCTGCGGTACTAATCCCATCAACCAGTGGTGCACGGGAGCATAGAAGTGGCTGCCCATCTCCAGCACGAAGAGCGGCAGGGTGAAGACTGCCGCAATGAGAACGTCGCGCCGTAGCAGGGCGGCATCTTCATCATGATGGTTGTGGCCGCCATGCTCGTCGCGAGGCTGAGCGACCGGCGTCGGTGTGGCATTGTAGCCGGTCTTTTCGACGGCGCGGAGTGTTGCCTCGATGGCGGCCGGATCGGTCAGCTCGATCGTTGCGCGCTCAGTTGCCAGGTTTACGGCAGCCGATTGTACCTCCGGCACCTTGAGCAATGCCTTTTCAACACGGGCGACGCAGGAAGCGCAACTCATGCCCTGAATGTCGATGGAGACTTTGCTGAAATGGATATGCTGATTCATGGGACTTACCTCGTCCCGTTGCATATAGGGCTTCCCATCGTGGGAAGGTCAAGGTTTCCGAGGATCCGAAATGAACCTCTTATGAACTAAGTTGCCCATTTTCTTTGCACCGAATGCATAACGGATGTGCACGCAGGCCAACTACTCATCACGGGCGGGCCGACCTAGATAAGGGTCAACCAAAGTGAAGGGGAAAAGAAAATGAACATCCGTCAGCGTATTAGCCAGTTTGCCCAGTATCAGCGCACCATGCGCGAGCTCAGCTCGCTCGACCAGCGTCAGCTGAACGATCTCGGCATCACCCGCTCCGATATCAAGGAAATCGCCCGCGGTACCTACGCCCGCTAAGGCGCGGCGACAAAGCTGTTATGAAGATGAAGGCGTCCTGAACGGGCGCCTTTTGTCTTTTTTGGGCACATGAACGCTTCAGCGGATGAGATCGGCTGCCTTGGCACCAAGGGCGATGATTAGGTCCTCTGGCTTGAGCTGGATCTGCAATCCGCGTTGGCCGCCGTTGAGATAGACCAGCTCTTCGAGGGTGGCGATTTCCTCGACAGCAGTGGGCACCTGCTTTTTTTGCCCGAAGGGACTGATGCCGCCTACTTTGTAGCCAGTCAGGCGCTCAGCGTCCGCCGGCTTCATCATGTGAGCGCTCTTGCCACCAAAAGCGGCAGCAAGCTTTTTCATGTTAACCTCTTCGTCGGAGGGCACCACCACGCAGACCGGCTTGCCATCGACTTCGGCCATGAGCGTCTTTAGCACGATTGCGGGCGAGACACCGAGCGCCTCGGCAGCCTGGAGTCCGACCCGGTCAGCTCCGGGGTCGTAATCATAGGTGGCGGTGGTGAAGGCGATGTCGGCCCTGGTGAGTGCCAGCGTTGCGGGCGTGTTCTTGGACATGATGGCTTGTTGTAGAACAAACGGCGCGCCAGGCAAGTGGCTGTCAGTTAATGCAAAAGGCTCGGCATCACTGCCGAGCCTTAGACGCAACGCGGGGAGGAGCGTTGTGTTCTTAAACGATGCCGCTGGAACCAGCTTCAACGGCAGGGCGGATTTCGGCGACCTTGGCGCGATAGCCGGAGGCGCGATAGGCGCTGAGAAGATCGATAGCGCCACCCTTTTCGAGGCGTGCCATAGCCAGAATAGGCTCCACATCGGTGCGGTAGGCGTGGCGCAGATGCTGCGTTGCCGCTAGCGCATCGTTACCGCTTTGAGCAGCCGTAAGCCCCTTACGGTCTACCAGGAGTGCCTGGGCATAGGCGCGCTGCACATCGGCGGCCGACAGCATCAGCGACTCGATGGGATCGGTGACGTTGTGCGACTGATCGAGCATGTGCGCCGGATGGAAGTCGCTGTAGCGCTCCTCGGCATCCACCAGTTCGTTGAACACCAGGAACAGGCGGTAGGGGTCGATGGAGCCGGCGTCGAGATCGTCGTCGCCATACTTGCTGTCGTTGAAGTGGAAGCCGCCCAGCTTGCCGAACTGCGCCAGGCGCGAGACAATCATCTCGATATTGACGTTGGGGGCATGATGGCCGAGGTCGACGAGGCAATAGGCTTTGTCGCCGAGCTCCTTGGCGATCATGTAGTTGGTGCCCCAATCCTGCACGACCGTTGAGTAGAAGGCCGGCTCGTACATCTTGTGCTCAGTATAGACCCGCCAGTCATCGGGCAGGGCGGCATAGATGGCCTTCATGGAGTCGAGATAGTTCTCGAACTGGGTGGCAAAATTAGTCTGCCCGGGGAAGTTCGAGCCGTCGCCGATCCACACCGTCAGCGCCTTGGAGCCAATGGTCTTGCCGATCTCGATGCATTCGAGATTGTGCTCGATGGCCTGGTCGCGCGTGGCCTTGTCATAGGCCGAGAGCGAGCCGAACTTATAGCTCTGCATCTGGCCCTTGGCGTCCGCGAAGGTATTGGAGTTCATGGCATCGAAGCCGAGATTGAAGCGGCTGGCGGCCTGCTTCAACCGGTTCGGATCGGCCTTGTCCCACGGAATGTGGAGCGAGACGGTATTGGTCGCCTGGGTCATCTGGGCGATAACGGCGCAATCCTCGATCTTGTCGAAGATATCGCGGGGTTCGCCCTTGCCCGGGAAGCGCGCAAAGCGCGTGCCGCCGGTGCCGACGCCCCAGGAAGGGACGGCGATGTTGAATGCGGCAACCTTGGCCTTGATGGCGTCGATGGCGACGCCGCGCCGATCAAGGCGCTCGCCGAGACTCTCGTAGTCGCGGCGAAGGTCGGCTTCGCGCTTGGCGTTGTCAGCTTCCACGACGGAAGGCTCGATGATGTATTCGGTCATTTATTGTTCTCCCGAAGGAACCCTCATCCGCCCTTCGGGCCCCTTCTCCCACCAGGGGAGAAGGGGGCGCCGAGGCTTTCCTACCCGTCAGGTCACCCCTCTACCCTTGTAGGATAGGGTGGATGGCCTTAGCGCGACACGGGTGAGGGGCTTCCTCCCTCTGCTTCGATTACCGCGTGAACGACTGGGCGTTGCCCGCGTCGACATTGATGATGTTGCCGGTGGATTTCGCCGAGGCCTCCGAAGCAAAGAAGTAGATGGCCTCGGCGATGTCCTCGGGGAACACCGAACGCTTCAGCATCGAACGCTGGCGGTACATTTCCTCGAGACCATCCTTGTCGGTCTTGTAT
Source organism: Devosia sp. RR2S18 (assembly GCF_030177755.1). Lineage (NCBI taxonomy): Bacteria > Pseudomonadati > Pseudomonadota > Alphaproteobacteria > Hyphomicrobiales > Devosiaceae > Devosia > Devosia rhizosphaerae. Next base: position 3,170,483 of record NZ_CP126539.1, on the reverse strand, counting down.
GTCGATGCGCGCTGCTCGAGCCATTCACCGGCCCAAATCTTGGACCCACGCAGCACGGCGTCGGGATTGACGACGTTGACGCGGATCTGCGCTTCCGCACCCTCGAGGGCGAGGCAGCGGGCGAGGTGGATCTCGGCGGCCTTGGCGGTGCAGTAGGCGGAGGCGTTGGGGGAAGCGGCAAGGCCGTTCTTGGAGGCGACGAAGACGACATTGCCGCCGATGTGCTGGGTGCGGAACAGGCGGAATGCCTCACGGCTGACCAGGAAGTAACCCGTGGACAGGATGTCCATGTTCTTGTTCCAGAGCTCGAGCGAGGTTTCCTCGATCGGCGCCGAAGAAGCGAGGCCGGCATTGGACACCAAGATGTCGAGGCCACCGAACTCCACCACGGCGTGCGTGAACCCGGAGATGACCTGCTCTTCCCTGGTGACGTTGATGTTCACCGGGCGGACGAAGTCGGCGCCGAAGACGTCCGACAGCTCCTGAGTGGCGTTGTCGAGCGCATTCTGGTCAATGTCGGCCAGCACCACGCAGGCACCTTCCCGCAGAAGGCGAGCGGCGGTGGCCTTGCCGATGCCGCCGGCGCCACCGGTGACAAGAGCGATCTTGCCAGCCAGTGACTTCGGCTTGGGCATGCGCTGGAGCTTGGCTTCTTCAAGCAGCCAATACTCGATGTCGAAAGCTTCCTGCTCGGGCAGGCCCTGATATTCCGATACGGTCGAGGCGCCGCGCATCACATTGATGGCGTTGACGTAGAACTCGCCGGAGATGCGGGCGGTCGCCTTGTCCTTGGCAAAGGTGATCATGCCCACGCCGGGGATCAGGTAGACCACTGCGTTCGGGTCGCGGATGGCGGGCGAATTGTCGTGCTTGGAGCGCTCGTAATAGGCCGCGTAATCGGCGCGGTAGGCGGCGATCTGGTCGCCCAGCCCGGCGAGGACGGCGTCGACATCGGGGTTGGCGGGATCAAGGTCGATCACCAGCGGGCGGATCTTGGTGCGCAGGAAGTGGTCAGGGCAGGAGGTGCCCAGCGCTGCCAGCGGCCGCAGGTTCTTGGAGTTGACGAACTCCAGGACGGCGTCGCTGTCATCGAAATGGCCCAGCTTATGGCTGTCTTCCGAGATGAAGCCGCGAATCTTGGGCATGAGCCTGGCCGCAATCGCCCGGCGCTGCTCGGCAGGGAGCGACTGAACAGCTTCGCCGCCGAAGATGGTCTTGCCGGCAGTCTGCTCTTCAAACCAGGCGATGGCCTGATTGATGATGGCGATGGTGGTCTCGTAGCATTCCTTGGGCGTGTCGCCCCAGGTGAAGAGACCGTGAGATTCGAGAACCACGCCCTTGGCATCGGGGTTCTCCAGGCAGAACTTCTCCAGCCACAGGCCAAGCTCAAAACCTGGCTTCTTCCACGGCAGCCAGCCAATGGTGTCGCCAAAGATCTGCTGGGTCAGCTCCTTGGAATTCTTGGAGGCCGCGATGGCAATAATGGCGTCGGGGTGCATGTGATCGACATAGGGCCGATTCACATAGGCATGGAGCGGCGTGTCGATGGAGGAGGCGCGCGGATTGAGGTTGAAAGTCGCGTGCGGCAGATAGCCGACCATCTCGTCTTCGAACTCGACGCCGCGATAGAGACCCTTCAGGGCGCGCAGCTTGTCCATATAGAGCGTGGCAAAACCCTCGAGCTTGATCGAGGCATTGTCACCACCCGAACCCTTGACCCAGAGAACCTCGACCTCTTCGCCCGTCAGTGGGTCTTTCTGCCAAATCTTAGAGGAGGTGTTGCCGCCACCGTAATTGGTGACGCGCTTGTCCGAACCGAGCAAGTTGGAGCGATAGACGAGGCGCTCGGGCTCGCTCATGGCGGCCGCCTTGGCGTCGTCCCATTTGTTCTCAAGGCGCTTTGGCGCAGTGTCGGACATGCGTTCCTCCCGGACTAAAGTGGTCTTTAACTGGCCGGGACATGGCCATGATCGATTGTAGCTGTCAATCAGAAACAATCAGGAACGCGCATGTACGGCTAACATGTTTTGCTTCTGATGGTTTGATGATTGACACTGATCGAACTTGCTGGCTAGGAATGCGCCAGGAGGATAGCAGCCTTGCACGAAACCGAACGTCATAGAGTCATTCTGGCCGCCGCCCAGTCGCGGCCAATGGTGACGGTTGGCGATCTGGTGGAAGTGACCGGATCCTCTGAAGCCACCATCCGCCGTGACATTGCAGCACTGCATGTGCGCGGGCAGGTGCGCCGGGTGCGGGGCGGGGCCGAGGCCGTGAACCCGCCAGACCAGCACGCGCTGGTTGGTCGACCGTTCTCAGTGAGCGAAACGATCAACATCACTCAGAAGCGGGCAATCGCCCGTGCGGCTGCGGAATTGTGCCAGGACGGCGAGCCGATCATCATCAATGGCGGCACGACCACCTACCAGATGGTGCATCACCTGACCGGCAAGCGCCTTAGTGTCTTCACCAACAGCTTCGCTATCGCCGAATTCCTGCTGCACAATTCGCGCAACTCCGTCGTCATCCCCGGTGGCACGGTCTATCGCGAGCAGAACGTCATCCTCTCGCCCTTCGGCGGTGTGGTAGCCAGCCACTTCTACGCCAAGCGCATGTTCATCGGCTGCCAGGGCATCGGCCAGCACGGCCTGATGGAAGCCGATCCGATGGTCGTCCAGTCCGAACTGGCGCTCATCGGCCAAGCCGATGAACTGATCGTTCTGGCCGACTCATCGAAGTTTTCGGGAAGATCGAGCCTCATCCTATGTGGGCTCGACCGAATTGCCGCTGTTGTCACCGATAGCGGCATCCGCGACGAAGACCGCCAAATGCTGGAAACGGCAGGCGTGCGGCTCATCGTGGCGGAGACCAGTGCGCAGGCGGAACGCCAATCAACAGTCGCCTGAGCCAAACCATAGACCAACTATCCCAGGGAGGGATCAACCAATGAAACTCATGAAAATCCTAGCCGCCGGCACCGCTGCCGCGCTGCTGCTTGCCGCTCCTGCCTATGCGCAGACCCGCATCGCGCTGGTCGTCAAGTCGCTGGGCAACGGCTTCTTCGACGCGGCCAATCGCGGCGCCCAGGAAGCTGCCGAGGAGCTTGGCGACGTCGAGGTCATCTATACCGGCCCCACCGCGGCCACCGCTGAAGCCCAGATCGAAGTGGTCAACTCGCTGATCGCCCAGCAGGTCGACGCGATCGCCATCTCGGCCAACGATCCGGACGCGCTCGTTCCGGCCCTGCAGCGCGCCATGCAGCGCGGCATCAAGGTGGTAAGCTTTGATAGCGGTGTGGCTCCCGAGGGCCGCCAGATCCACCTCAACCCCTCCGAAACCCAGCTGATCGGCGAGACCATCATCAAGCTGGCTGCCGACTACCTGCCCGAGGGTGGTGACGTGGCGATTCTTTCGGCCGCTTCGACTGCGACCAACCAGAACGCCTGGATCGAAGCTGCCAAGGCCGCCATCCCCGAGAAGTTCCCCAACATCAACCTCGTTTCGGTGGTTTATGGCGACGACGACTCGGTGAAGTCCACCGAAGAAGCCCGCGGCCTGCTCGCTGCCTATCCCGAGCTCGACGCGATCATCGCCCCGACCACTGTCGGCGTCGTGGCTGCTGCTCAGGTCGTCACCGACCAGGACCGCATCGGCGAAGTCAATGTGACCGGTCTGGCACTGCCCTCCGAGTTCAAGCAGTTCATCGACAACGGCGCTTCGCAGGCCGTGGCGCTGTGGAACCCGATCGACCTGGGCTACTCGGCCGTGATGCTGGCCAATGCCCTGGTTGAAGGTGAAGAAGCCGCGCCCGGCGCGACCTTCTCGATCGGTCGCGTGGGTGAAGTGACCCTGGACGACACCAACGCCGCCGCCATGGCCGCGCCGTTCCAGTTCGACGCGTCCAACATCGACGAGTTCGCCGAGATCTATTGATCTGCACATAGCAGGGCTCGGCGCAAAGTGCGCCGAGCCTTTTGCCACGGTGTCATCCCCGCGCAAGCGGGGACCTCCGTTTCTAACAACAGGGGTTCCCGCTCCCGCGGGAATGACCCGGTGGAACTTTGTTGATGACCCAACCCATCCTCACCCTTTCAGGCATCTCCAAGAGCTTTCCCGGCGTGCGGGCGCTCAACGGGGTTTCGCTGGAGCTCTATCCCGGCGAGGTCACCGCGCTGATCGGGGAGAATGGGGCGGGTAAATCGACCCTGGTCAAGATCTTGACCGGCATCTACCAGCCCGATGGTGGCGAAATCACCGTGGGGGGCAAGCCGGTGAGCCTGCCGACCGCCCATGCGGCTTTCGAGGCAGGCGTGACGGCGATCCACCAGGAAACGGTGCTGTTCGACGAGTTGACCGTTGCCGAAAATATCTATCTCGGCCATGCGCCGCGCAATCGCTTCGGCATGATCGACTGGAAGGCCATGCGCGAGGAATCGCGCAAGACGCTGGATTCCATGGCTGCAGGTATCGATCCTGGCATCAAGCTCAAGGAACTGGGCATCGCCAAGAAGCACCTGGTGGCCGTGGCGCGGGCGCTTTCCATCGACGCGCAGGTCGTGATCATGGATGAGCCGACCGCCGCCTTGAGCCAGAAGGAAATCGAGGAACTCTACGTCCTGATCGAACTGCTCAAGCGGGATGGCAAGGCGCTGCTCTTTATCAGTCACAAGTTCGACGAGATCTACCGCATCGCCGACCGCTTCACCGTGTTCCGCGATGGCGAAATGGTGGGCAAGGGCCTGATCAAGGACACCCGCCAGAGCGAGATCGTGCAGATGATGGTTGGCCGCTCTGTGGACCAGGTATTCCCCGCACGGACCGCCGAGATCGGCGAAGTGGTGCTCGAAGCGCGGGGGCTCAGCCATCCCACTGAGTTCGAGGACGTGTCCTTCCAGGTGCGCAAGGGCGAGATCCTGGGTTTCTACGGCCTGGTCGGTGCCGGCCGCTCCGAGGTCATGCAGGCGGTCTTTGGCATGACCCAGCCGTCGGGCGGCGAACTGGTGCTCGAGGGCGAGGTGATCGCACCCAAATCGGCAGCCGATGCGGTGGATGCCGGCATCGTCTATGTGCCCGAGGAGCGCGGCAAGCAGGGCGTCATCACGGGCGAACCCATCTTCAAGAATGTCTCGCTGCCATCGCTGGGCAAGACCAGCAAGTCTGGCTTTCTCCGCATGGCCGAGGAATTCGAGCTGGCGCGGACCTATACCGAGCGGCTCGACTTGCGGGCGTCCTCGCTGAGCCAGGACGTCTCGACGCTGTCGGGCGGCAATCAACAGAAGGTGGTGATCGCCAAATGGCTGGCCACCCTGCCCAAGGTCATCATTCTCGACGAGCCTACAAAAGGCATCGACATCGGCTCCAAGGCCGCGGTGCACGCCTTCATGGGTGAGCTCGTGGCGCAGGGGCTCTCGGTCATCATGGTCTCGTCCGAACTGCCCGAGGTGATGGGCATGAGCGACCGCATCGTCGTCATGCGCGAAGGCCGGGTGATCGACACATTGGACAACACCAATCTCAAGCCGGAGACGCTGGTGCGCCTGGCGGCCGGGATCGCCGAGGAGCAGGCAGCATGAAAGCCTTGACCAAGAACCGCGAAGTCTTGTTGGGCCTCGGGATCATCCTGGTGCTGGTCCTGGTGACGCTGCGCTTTCCGCGCTTCGCCGAGCCGCGTAACCTGCTGACTATCTTCAACGATACGTCCATCCTGATGATGCTGGCACTGGGGCAGATGGTGGTGATCCTCACCCGCTCCATTGACCTCTCCATGGCCTCGAACCTGGCGCTGACCGGCATGATCGTGGCCATGCTCAATGCAGCGGCGCCCTGGATCACCATTCCGCTGCTGATCGCACTGGCAGTCTGTGTCGGCGCTGCCCTGGGTGCCTTTAACGGCATTCTCGTTTGGAAGCTCAACATCCCGCCGATCGTGGTGACACTGGGCACGCTCACCATCTTCCGCGGCTTGGTGTTCGTCATCTCGGGCGGCGCTTGGGTCAACGCAGCGCAGATGAGCACGGAGTTCATCCAGTTCCAGCGAGCCGCCTTCCTGGGCCTGCCGGTTCTGAGTTGGACCGCTATCGTGGTCGCCGTGTTGTTCTACCTGCTGATGACCCGCACCTCGCTGGGCCGGGCGCTCTACGCCATCGGGGTCAACCCGACCGCTGCGGTTTATACGGGGATCAATGTGGGCTTCACCAAGTTCATGGCTTTCGTGATCGCCGGTGCCGTGGCGGGCCTTGCGGGCTACCTCTGGATTTCTCGCTATGTGATCGCCTCGGTAGAAGTGGCGAGCGGCTATGAGCTCACCATTATCGCGGCGTGCGTGATCGGGGGCGTCTCCATCGCCGGCGGTATCGGCTCGGTGGTGGGCGTGCTGCTAGGCGCGATCTTCCTTGGGGTCATCAACAACGCCCTGCCAGTCATCAACATCTCGCCCTTCTGGCAGATGGCGATTTCGGGCGCCGCAATCCTGCTGGCCGTGGTGCTCAACGCCCGTGGCGAGCGGAGCAAGGGCCGCATTATTCTCAAGAAGGCGGAAGCCACATGACTGACATTCCCGCAGCCGGCCGCCAGCTCCCCAACCGGCTCGACAACCCGTTCAAATCGGCCGTCCTGAGCTGGGAGACCCTGCTGGTCCTAGTGGCCATTGCGATCTTCATCGCCAATTCCTTTGCTTCACCGTACTTCCTGAACGAGTGGAGCTTGTCGGACATGACCTTCAACTTCACCGAAAAGGCGCTGATTGCGCTAGCCATGGCGTTGTTGATCATATCGGGCGAGATCGATCTGTCGGTGGCGTCGATCATCGCACTCGCCTCGACGCTGATGGGGTTGGCGCTGCAATACGGGGCGGATACGCCGGTTCTGGTGGCGGTCGGTGTCGCGACGGGCATTGCCTGTGGTGCCTTCAACGGCTTCCTGGTCACTGGGCTGAAGCTGCCCTCGATCGTGGTCACCATCGGCACGATGAGCCTCTTCCGCGGCATCAGCTTCATTATCCTGGGAGACCAGAGCTTTGGTGGCTACCCGGCCAGCTTCTCCTGGTTCGGGCAGGGCTATGTCACCTGGGTGATCTCGTTCGAACTGGTGCTGTTCCTCGTTTGCGCGGTGATCTACTGGGTGGTGCTGCACCGCACCAATTTCGGCCGCCGCATCTTTGCCATCGGCAACAATGATGTCGCGGCCAAGTTCTCCGGTGTTCGCGTCGAGCGCATCAAGTTTGTCCTCTTCTGCCTCACGGGGCTGATGAGTGGGATCGCGGCCATCCTCCTCACCGCCCGGCTCGGCTCGACGCGCCCATCAATTGCACAGGGTTGGGAACTCGAAGCCATCACCATGGTGGTGCTGGGCGGCGTCTCGATCCTGGGCGGCGCAGGTTCAATTATCGGCGTTGTGCTTGCAGCGCTGATCATGGGGCTTGTCACCTTCGGCCTAGGGCTTCTCAACGTGCCGGGCGTGATTATGTCCATCTTCATCGGCGCCTTGCTGATCGTGGTGATCGCGCTGCCGATCCTGTTCAAGATGTGGAAGCAACGCGCATGATCACCGACGATAGTTACGAGAAGCACGCCTTCAAGATGCAGCTCAACCCGGGGATGGCCGCCGAGTACAAGAAGCGGCACGACGAAATCTTTCCTGAACTGGTCGATCTGCTGCACCAAGCGGGGGTGAAGGACTATTCCATTCACCTCGACGAGGAGACCAACACCCTTTTCGGCGTGCTGTGGCGGCGCCGGGATCACACCATGGCAGACCTGCCAAAGACCGCAGTGATGCAGCGCTGGTGGGCTCACATGGCAGACATCATGGCGACGAACGACAAGAACGAACCCCTCTCGACCGATCTCACGCCCATGTTCTGGATGAAATAGTGCCGCCGAAGACGAAATAGTGTCGATTGAGGCCGAGGGTGTGAAACCCTCGGTGATCCTTGAGGATTGTAGCTCCGTAACAATCCTGGTCGGTCAGTCGGACATGCTCAAGAGGCAAATTGGGTCTAGCCCAATTCTGTCGAGACGTTAGGCTAGGACCTCAAGCGTCCCGCTGTAGGGCCACAACGGAGAATCCCATGCGTCTATCCGCCAAGCTTCTGACTGCCGCCGCCGCCTTTGTCATTTCCGCCACTGCCGCAAATGCGCAGGTTGTCGTTTCCTCAAAGATCGACACCGAAGGCGGCGTGCTGGGCAACATCATCAAGCAGGTGCTGGAGGACAATGAGATCCCCGTCACCGATCGCATTCAGCTTGGCGGCACGCCTATCGTGCGCGAGGCCATCACGGCGGGCGAGATCGACATTTATCCCGAATATACCGGCAATGCGGCGTTCTTCTTTGATCGTGCCGATGAGCCGCTCTGGAACAATGCCGAGAGCGCCTACACCGAGGCCTCCGAACTCGACTACGAGGCCAACAAGATTGTCTGGTTGACCCCATCGCCTGCCAACAACACCTGGGCGGTTGCCCTGCGCAACGATGTTGCCGAGGCCAACAATCTCACCACCTTCACCGAGTTCGGCGAATGGGTCTCCGGCGGCGGTGAAGTCAAGCTGGCCGCATCGGCCGAATTTGTGAACTCGCCCGCAGCCCTTCCCAAGTTCCAGGAGGTCTATGGCTTCGAGCTTTCGCCCGATCAGCTGGTAACGCTGTCGGGCGGCGATACGGCAGCGACTATCGCTGCTGCCGCTCAACAGACCAACGGCGTCAACGCCGCGATGGTCTATGGCACCGATGGCGGTATCGCCCCGTCCGGCCTGACCGTGCTGGAAGACGATCAGGGCGTTCAGCCGGTGTACCAGCCGGCGCCGATCATCCGCGAGGAAGTGCTGCAGGAATACTCCCAGATCGAAGAACTGCTGAAGCCAGTCTTCGAAGGCCTGACGCTTGAAGTTCTGCAGGAGCTCAATGGTCGGGTGCAGGTGGGCGGCGAAGCTGCGGCTGCTGTCGCCACCGATTACCTGACGCAGAACGGCTTCCTCGACTAACAGCAATGGGGAGGAACATTCCTCCCCACTGCCTCGCATGACTCATCGGGAGCGCGGCGGCGCCGTGCCCGCGCAGCTGCAGTTGCATCACCAAGCTGGACCGTCGATGAACTTTGCCGCTGCGAGTAAAGCTGCCGAGGAGCCGAGCTGGTTGAAACTCGACAAGCTCGGCGTGCTGATCGGGCTCATCGCTCTTGCCGGCGCGTTCTCGCCCTTCGCATTGTTTCGCGCCAACCGCATCGTGCCGGGAGAGACCAGAAGCATCCTGGAAGCGCTTCCTTCCCTCCCATCGGCGCTGCTAGTCGGTGTGGTAGTGGTGGGGATCGTCCTTGCGCTGCTGCGCTTGCCGGGTGTCGTTCGGCTGGCGGCCGGCTTTTTGGTGGTGGCGACGCTGGGGGTGCTGATCGGCTGGTCGGCCAGCCATCTCACTCCAGAGGGAGACACCTTCGCCCGCGTTTCGCCGGCGGCAGGTTTTTGGCTTTTGGGGACTGCCTTTGCGCTGCTCGTCGCGGACTCCTTGATCCGCCTGCGGCTCGGGCCACTGGCCCGCATCGGCGTGCTGATCGGAGTTGCCGCTGCGGTTGGTGCAATGCTGTGGAGCGGGGCCTGGGACGATCTGTCGATCCTGAAGGAATACGCCAATCGAGCGCCGGCCTTCTGGCAGGAGGCACAGACCCACCTGGTGCTGGCCTTCGGTTCCATGGCTTTGGCGACGGTCGTGGGCGTGCCGCTGGGCGTGCTCTGCTACAAGGTTCGGCCGCTCCGGGCCGCTGTGCTGAACGTGCTCAACATTGTCCAGACTGTCCCCTCCATCGCGCTGTTCGGCCTCTTGATTGCGCCCCTGGCCTGGGTGGCGGCCAATGTGCCGGGTGCCTCGGCGATCGGCATTTCGGGCATCGGTACCGCGCCTGCCCTGGTGGCACTCTTTGCCTATTCGCTCCTGCCGGTCGTTTCCAATGCCGTGGTGGGGCTGCTCGGCGTTCCCAGCTCAGCGGTGGATGCAGCCAAGGGCATGGGCATGAGCAGCCCACAACGGCTCTTCGGCGTCGAACTGCCGCTCGCCTTTCCGGTCATTCTCACCGGCATAAGGATCGTACTGGTGCAAAATATCGGGTTGGCGACCATTGCTGCGCTGATCGGCGGCGGAGGATTCGGCGTGTTCGTGTTCCAAGGGATTGGGCAAACGGCCATGGATCTGGTGCTGCTGGGCGCGATCCCCACGGTCGCGCTCGCCTTTGCCGCAGCCGTGGTGCTTGATGCCATGGTCGAGTTGAGCACACCCGGAGGGCGGCGCCGATGATCGAAATCGAAAACATCAGCAAGACCTATGAGGGCCTGCCAGTTGTGGATGACGTCACCATGACCATTCAGCCGCATACGATCTGCGCGGTGGTTGGCACCTCGGGCTCCGGCAAAACCACCCTGGTGCGCATGATCAACAAGCTCGTGGTGCCGAGCACCGGGACGATCCGCATCGATGGCGAGGACATCGCGAGTAAACCAGCCTACCAATTGCGCCGCCAGATCGGCTACGCAATTCAGGGGCATGGGCTGTTTCCGCATCGCACCGTCGCTCAAAATATCGGAACGGTGCCAAAGCTTCTGGGGTGGGATGCCAAGCGGATCCGGGCCCGGGTCGATGAACTGCTGCAGCTGTTTCAGCTTGAGCCCGGCGAATATCGCGACCGCATGCCGGGGGCCTTGTCGGGGGGGCAGCAGCAGCGCGTTGGCGTGGCGCGAGCCCTCGCGGCGGGCCCCAACATCCTCCTCATGGATGAGCCGTTCGGCGCGCTCGATCCGCTGATCCGCGCCAAGGCGCAGGAAGATTTGCTTACCATCCAGCGCCGGTTCGGCACCACCATCGTGTTGGTGACGCACGACATGGAGGAGGCCATTCATCTGGGCGACACCATTGCCGTGCTCGACAAGGGCAAGCTGTTGCAGGTGGCGTCGCCGCAGGAAATCATCGCCCACCCAGCCTCGCCCTTTGTGGCCGAACTTATCGGTACGGCTGAGCGGCCCTTCCGGCTGCTGTCCCTCGAGCGGGTCGCCGATCATGTGGAGCCCGGCGAGGCGGAGGGGACTGCGCTTGAGGCTTCGCTGTCATTGCGCGACGCCCTTGCCGACCTGCTCTGGACCGGCCGACTGAGTGCCCCCGTCCAGCGGAATGGTGAGATCATCGGCAGGGTGAGCCGGGGGCAACTCGAACAACTCGCTGCGCGGCCTCGATGAAGATCGGCCTGATCCTGAGGCTTGTCGCACTGGTCGTACTGCTCGCTTTTCTCGTGAGCCCGCAGAGCTTTTCGGCATTCTTTGCCCTGTTCGCAGGGCCGCGGCAGCCCGCCATCTATGAACAAGGGGCCATTCTCGACCTGACGCTCAACCATCTGGCGATCGTTGCCGCAGCGACATTCGCCGCCACCCTGGTTGCTGTTGGCCTGGCAATCATCGTGACCCGCCCATTCGGCGCCGAGTTCCTGCCGCTGTCACGCTCACTCGCCAATATCGGCCAGACCTTCCCGCCAGTAGCGGTTTTGGCGCTCGCGGTGCCGGTGCTCGGTTTTGGCACTGCGCCGACGCTGGTGGCGCTGTTTCTCTATGGGCTCCTGCCGATCTTCGAGAACAGTCTGGCGGGCCTGCTCAACCTGCCGAAAAAGGTGACAGAGGCTGCCCGTGGCATGGGCATGAGCGGCTGGCAACGGCTGGTCAGCGTGGAACTGCCATTGGCCCTGCCGGTGATCCTGGCGGGCATTCGGCTGTCCACGGTCATTTCGCTTGGCACCGCCACGATCGGCTCGACGGTGGCGGCGCGCACCCTGGGCGAGGTGATCATTGCCGGTCTGTTGACCGGCAACACGGCGTTCGTGCTGCAGGGCGGCATGGTGGTGGGGATCCTTGCAGTGCTGATCTATGACGGCATGGCCGCACTTGAGCGCTGGCTGATGGCGCGCACGGGGCAGGCCGTGCGCGCTGCCGCATGAGCCGCTAGCCTTTGGCGCTGATTTCGTTGCGCCAGCTATATTGGGGAGAGTAGCCCAGCAGGCGCTTGGCCTTATCAATGGCAAGCAGGGTGGAGTTGGTGCTGATATTGCCCTTGGTCGGCACGTCCGGAAAAACTTCGGCCAGGAGCGACATGTTTGAGCGGCTCATCACCGTATCCGCATTGGCGATGATGAAGGCTTCAAAGCCGGTGAAATCCGCCTGAATCGCGCGGCGCACCGCCTGCGCTCCGTCACGGGCGTCGATATAGCCCCAGAGGTTCCACTTGCGGGCGCGCGGGTCATTGTCGAATTTGGGGAACTTGGCGTAATCCTCGGGATACATGACGTTGGAGAAGCGCAAGGCGCAGATGCGCAACTCGGGATCCCAGCGGCAGAACTGGGCGGCGATGGTTTCGTCTACCAGTTTCCCCAGGGAATAAGCGCTCTCGGGGCGGGGAAAATACTCTTCATCCACGGGCGCATAAGGCGGCGGGTTGTCGAAAGGGAGGCCCAGGACGGTCTCGCTGGAGGCAATGACCACATTGCGGATCTTGGCGAGCCGGCAGGCCTCCAAAACGTTGTAGGTGGAGGGGACGTTGTTGGTAAAAGTGCGGGCATTGGCGGCGAGGCCGGGCGCGGGAATGGCGGCAAGATGGACGACAGCATCGAAAGGACCGCCCCGCTCGTCGACACCGCCCAGAATGGCCGAGGCGACTTCGCCGAAATTGGTGAGATCGACCTTGACGGACGGGCAGGTCGGCTCGGCAAGCGATTGTTGATCGAGGTTTAGTACGTCATAGCCATGGGCTACGAGGTCCTTGAGCACGGCCCTGCCGAGCTTGCCGCTGCCGCCGGTCACCAGAACTTTCGCCATTGATCGATCTCCTCTTGTTGTTGGGGGGAGACTCGCACGTCTTGGTTTGGTCGCCAAGACGAACGCATTCTGAACGGCAAAAAGCTTCCGCTTGCGTCCGCTCGGCGGGGCAGCCTATGTCGAACCCTCTTCAGCCGGAGCCTTCGCCATGGACGCCAATCCCATTCTCGCCGAGACTATCAGGGGCAACTGGGTGGAGAACCGCCATCGCGGCGCCTATGTCGTGGTCGATGCCAGCGGCAAGATCATCGCCCAGGCGGGGGATATCGAGCGGGCGATCTTTCCGCGGTCGGCGATCAAGTCGATGCAGGCGCTGCCCATCTTCGCGCGCGAAGCCGAGGGCAAGTTCCATCACAGCGATGAAGAACTGGCGCTGGCCTGCGCGTCCCACCATGGGGAGGAGGCGCATGTCGCGACGGCATCGGGGCTGCTCGCCCGGCTGGGCCTTTCGGCAGCTGACCTTGAATGTGGCGCCCATCTGCCGACCAATCCGGCAGCGCGCGAGGCGTTGCGGGCGCAGGGCGCCGAGCCTAGTCCGCTCCACAACAATTGCTCGGGCAAGCATGCCGGCATGCTGAGCGTGGCGCTGGCCATGGGCGTGCCGACTTCCGGCTATGTCGGGCGCGAGCACCAAGTGCAGCAGGAAGTGCGGGCGGCGGTTGAGACGGTGATCGGCGAGACCTTAAGCGAGGATCGCTGCGGGACGGACGGGTGCTCGATTCCCACCTACGCGGCGCCGCTGCGGGCCTTTGCCTTAGGGTTTGCGCGCATGTCGACAGGGGAGGGGTTGCCCCCCAATCTGGCGCGAGCCGCGCACCGCCTCTTTGATGCGGCGACCAAGCACCCGCATCTGGTGGCGGGGACCGGGCATGCCGATACGCTGATAATGGGGGCGTTTGCTGGCCGGGTGATGCAGAAGATCGGGGCCGAAGGCGTGCAGTGTGGGGCCATCCGCGACAAAGGTTGGGGCTATGCGCTCAAATGCGACGACGGACACATGGCCGCTTCGCAGGCGATGCTTGCCGGATTGCTGATCAAGATTGCCGACCCGGATGCGGCACAAAGCCGAGTGCTGGAGCAGTTTGCCCGCCAGCCCATCAAGAGCGTGCGCGGGGCACAGGTGGGGGAACTCGTCAGCCGGGTGTGACATCGTTGGAAGCCCGAGCCTTCCCCAAGCGCGCGAAAACTGCGTTGCGGCCCGCTTCGGCTTGTCCCGGCAAGACGGCGGCGGCTATAAGGGCGCAACACAAGACCGGCAGGGCCAATGCTCCTCGACGACAAGATCTATCTGGGAACCAGCACGCAACCCGAGTATCTGAGCCTGCGCTATGGCAACCGGCACGGCCTCGTCACGGGCGCGACCGGCACCGGCAAGACGGTGTCGCTGCAGGTGCTGGCGGAGGGTTTCTCGCGCGCCGGGGTGCCGGTGTTTTGTGCCGATATCAAGGGTGACCTCTCGGGCATAGCCGTTGCCGGTGAGCCTAAGGAGCCACTGCTGAAGCGGGCGCAAGAGATCGGCCTGGGCGAACAATATCGGTTCGAGGCGGCGCCGGTGATCTTTTGGGATCTCTTTGGCAAGCAGGGGCATCCGATGCGGACCACCGTGTCGGAGATGGGCGCCTTGCTCCTCAGCCGCATGCTCGAACTCAACGACACCCAAGAGGGCGTGCTCAATATCGCCTTTCGCGTGGCTGACGAAGACGGGCTGCTGCTCCTTGACCTCAAGGACCTGCGCGCGCTCCTGGTCGATCTGCAGCAGCGCAGCTCGGAAATTTCAACGACCTACGGCAATGTCGCGCCGCAAAGCATCGGTGCCATCCAGCGCGCCCTTTTGGTGCTGGAAGAGCAGGGTGGCGCCAATCTCTTTGGTGAACGGTCGCTCGAGATTGCCGATCTCATGCGCACCGGCACCAACGGGCGGGGCTTCGTCTCCGTGCTGGCGGCCGACGAGCTCATGCGCTCGCCGCGCCTCTACGCGACGTTCCTGCTGTGGCTCCTTTCCGAGCTTTTCGAGGACCTGCCCGAAGTGGGCGACCCGGAAAAGCCGCGACTGGTCTTTTTTTTCGACGAGGCCCATCTGCTGTTCGACGATGCGCCCAAGGCGTTGATCGACAAGGTCGAGCAAGTGGTGCGGCTGGTGCGCTCCAAAGGCGTTGGTGTCTATTTCGTCACGCAGAACCCGGCGGACGTGCCCGAAACCGTTTTGGCCCAGCTGGGCAGTCGCGTGCAGCATGCTCTGCGCGCCTATACGCCGCGCGAGCAAAAGGCGGTCAAAGTCGCCGCCGAGACTTTCCGGCCCAATCCGGACTTCGCCACCGAAGAGGTCATCACCCAACTCGGCACCGGCGAGGCGCTGGTTTCGGTGCTGGAGGACAAGGGCATCCCGTCGGTCGTTGGCCGGACCTTGATCCGCCCACCCTCGGGGCGTATCGGGCCGATTTCTCCCCAGGAGCGGCAGGCGGTGATGGCCACTTCTCCGGTGGGAGGGCTCTATGACCAAGCTATCGACCGCGAGTCGGCCTTTGAGGTGCTCGCGCGCCGCACGCGCGACAAGCAGCTTGCCGAAGAGCGGCAGCAGCAGGAAGAACTCGAAGCCAAGACTGCCTCCCGGACTTACGCCGAAGCCCGGCCGCGGCGCTCCACGCGGCAGACGCCGGGCGAGGCGGCCATGAACTCGCTGGCGCGGACGGTTGCCAACCAACTGGGACGGGCGCTGGTGCGCGGTATCCTGGGTAGCCTGAAACGGGGACGATAGCATGGCCGAAACAGCACCCCTCATTGCCGTCTTTGCCTCGGACCGGGGGCCGGGAGACCCGGAACGCGCTAGCATGATGAGTCAGGCGGGCTCGCATTTCGCCAAGCGCGGTGCGCGGCTGATCTGCCTGGCTGACAATGGCTATGTGCCCGTGCCGCTGATCACCGCCGCGCGGACTGCTGGGGGCGCGGTGCAGGTGATTGCCGATGGGACGATAACCTTGCCCAAGGCGCTGGACGGCGTGCCGCTGGAAGTGCTCGACACGGCGCAGGAGCGTCTGGCGCGCATCGGCAACCTTGCCACCGCCTATGTGGCTTTGCCGGGCTCGCTGTCCTCGGTCACGGCGCTGTTCAACAGTTGGGCGGCGGCCAATGCACAGGGTCGCGTCTTGCCGGTGGTGATGCTCAATCGGCATAAAGCCTATGATGTTATCCGGGGTTTCGGCAATGACGTGATGTCCCACCAGTTCTCGGCCTACGAAAAGTCGCTGCAGTTTGCCGATAGCGTCGAGGACACGTGGAACCGCTTGCAGCGCGTCTTGCCCGCGAGGGGCTAGGGGCGGGAGAGTTGCTTGCTCATGTAGAGCGTCGTTCCGCCCATGAACGGTTCCGTGCTGGTGGTGTGATAGCCGACTGCCTCGTAGAGGCGGACATTGGCCTCGAAAGCAGCGTTGGTCAGAAGCCGGACCTCGGAGCGCCCCGCCCCCGCCGCCAGCTGTTCAGCGTGCGCCAAGAGCTGCCGTCCATAGCCACGGCCCTGGTATTCTGGAAGAACGGCCAGGTTCTCGATCCAGAGATGGTTTTCCCGAATAGCAGTCTCGATCAGGGCGATTAGCTTAGTGTCGGCGTGAAGCAGGTCAAAACGATGCCTGTTGATGGAGTCTTGATAAGCAGCCGTCATCGGCCGGGGCTCGCGACCGACTACGGGAACCCATTTGGCGTATGCGGCACGCACCAGTTCCCGTATAGCATCGACGTCCTCTGCCGAGGCGAGGCGCATCGATAGAGCGGCAACGCTGCTCACCGGCAGCCGCCTGGCATAAGTCAGATTTCCAGGCCGGAAAGGGCCGTGCGCCGGTCGGGAAAGAGCGGAACCACATTGTCGGTGGACCGGCGGGCGGGCGCTGGGTGCGGCTCCGGTAGGGGCGTGCGGTTGCGGCGGTCGGGACCGCGATAACCGCCCAGTGCGCCCACGACACTCCGCGTACGCAGCCGCGTCTGAATGCGCTGCAGCAGGTGCCGCGGCGACATCGGCTTCATGATCACCTCATCGATACCAGCGCTGATCGCCTGATGACGCATGGGCGGGGTGATGGTCCGGGTGAGCGCAATGACCGGCACGTCGGGCGAGACGAGAGACGCGTTGAGGCGAATGCCCTCAACCATCTCGTAGGCGGGGCGACCGTCCACACGATCGAAATCGCAGACCAGCATGTGCAGCGGCGCGATGCCCATATAGGCGAGCAGATCGGCCTCGGACTCGAACTGGCGGACGCGCAGGTGCGAGTCTCCGGCCACCACCATCGCCAGGAGTGACGACAGCGCAGGATTTGCTGCAATGATGCCAACAACTTTGGCCGACTCGGACAACGCAGAACCCTCTCACCGTTAATGATCCGTTAACACGTTGTAACGGGACGGTGAAGATGTGGGTTCCACCAATGGTCATCGGCCTGTGGAGACATGAAAGAGCCCGCCGGCACGAAGTGCGGCGGGCTCGGACTAGGCTTTGGAGTGCTTACTTCTGCGCTTGGTCGAACAGTTGCTCGACATGCTCCCAGTTGACCAGGTTGTCGAACCAGGCCTCGAGGTACTTGGGACGCGCATTGCGATAGTCAATGTAATAGGAGTGCTCCCACACATCGACGCCGAGCAGCGGCTTGCCGCCGGTGACCAGCGGAGATTCCCCGTTCGGGGTCTTCTCTATGGCGAGCTTGCCGTCCTTCCAGGAGAGCCAGGCCCAGCCCGAACCGAACTGGCCGACGCCAGCGGCGATGAAATCGCTGCGGAACTTGTCAAAGCCCCCAAGATCGGAATCGACAGCGGCCTGCAGCTTGCCGGGGAGCGACTTGCCGCCGCCATTGGGCTTCATCCACTGCCAGAAATGGATGTGGTTGAAGTGTTGGCCGGCATTGTTGAACAGCGCCTGGTTCTTGCCGTGCGACTGCTGAACGATCTCTTCGAGGCTTTTGCCTTCAAGGCCGGAGCCGGCAAGCAGCTCATTGCCCTTGGTCACATAGGCCTGGTGGTGCTTGTCGTGGTGGAATTCGAGCGTTTCGGCAGACATATAGGGCGCGAGCGCGTCCTTGGCGTAAGGCAGTTCGGGCAGTTCAAAAGCCATTGGGGCCTCCTTGTTATGCTCTGGTGAACTCGAATTTGGGTTGTCTATAGACGCTTGGGCCGGATGGGACAATCAGTCGGTCAGGCCCACGCAATGGAGAGCGAAGGCGTAGGCTTCAGCAGTTTCCTTGAGACGGTCAAAGCGGCCCGATGCCCCCGCGTGGCCAGCGCCCATATTGGTCTTAAGATATAATGGCGCCTCACCCGTCTTGGTTGCCCGGAGCTTGGCCACCCATTTGGCTGGCTCCCAATAGGTGACGCGCGGGTCGGTAAGGCCAGCCAGGGCGAAGATGGGCGGGTAATCCTGTGCGGCCACCTGCTCATAGGGCGCATAGGCGGCGATGCGGTTGTAGTCCTCGGCCGAGGCGAGCGGATTGCCCCATTCGGGCCATTCGGGCGGGGTGAGCGGCAGGGTTGCGTCGAGCATGGTATTGAGCACGTCGACAAACGGCACCTGGGCCAGAATGCCGCCCCAGAGATCGGGCCGCATATTGGCGATGGCGCCCATCAGCATGCCGCCGGCCGAGCCGCCCTGGGCAACGATGCGGCCCTTGGCCGTGTAACCCTCATTGATCAGCATTTCGGCCGCGGCGATGAAATCGGTGAAAGTGTTGGTCTTGTGCTCGCGCCGGCCAAGCCGATACCAGCGATAGCCTTTTTCCATGCCGCCGCGGATATGGGCCGTCGCATGGACCATGCCGCGATCGACCAGCGACAGTGCCGAGATGGAAAAGGCCGCCGGCATCGACATGCCATAGGCGCCATAGCCGTAAAGCAGGGCAGGGGCGGTGCCGTCGAGCGGGGTGCCCTTGCGATAGAGCAGGGTCACCGGGACCTGTTCGCCATCGGGCGCGGTGGCAAATAGGCGGCGCGTTTCGTAGTCGTCCGGGTTGTGGCCGGAGGGGACTTCCTGCTCCTTGAGCAGGGTGCGGGCGCCCGTCTCGACATCGACGTCATAGGTGCGCGACGGGGTGGTGGGGGAAGAATAGGTGAGCCGGAAGACGGTGGTGTCGAACTCGTAGCCGACCGACATGCCCAGCGAATAGGCCTCCTCCTCAAAGCCGACGGTTTCTTCGCGCCCCGTGCGCAGGTCGCGAACGACGATGCGCGGCAGGCCTTCGAAGCGCTCGAGCCGCAACAGGTGATTGCGGATGACAATGGTGTCGAGGATCAGCACGCCCTGGCGGTGGGGTACGAGATCGGTCCAGTTCTCGGCGCCCGGGGCTTCGACCGGTGCGGTAACGACCTTGAAGTCTTCGGCGCCATCGGCATTGGTGCGGATGTAGAGGAGGCCCTCGCGCTCCTCGATATCATATTCGCGCTCGGGCACGCGGGGCGCCACGACGCGCGGTTCCCCGCCATGCTCGGCATCGATCAGCCAGCATTCCGAGGTCTGGTGGTCATGCGCGTCGATGACGATGAATTTGTCGCTCTGGGTGCGGCCGACGCCCACAAAAAAGCCGGGGTCCTTCTCCTCGTAGATGATCGGATCGTCGGCCTGGTCGGTGCCGATGCGATGCAGGCGCACACGGAACGGCCGGTGGTTCTCGTCATATTCGGTGTAGTAAAGCGCGCTGGAGTCGTTGCTCCAGACATAGGAGCCCGCCGTATCCTTGATGGTCTCGGGGCTGTCGATGCCGGTCTCGAGGTCGCGCACCACGATCTCGTAATATTCCGAGCCGGCGCGGTCGGCAGCCCAGGCGAGAAAGCGATGCGAGCGGTCGTGCTCGGCGCCGGCGAAGCCAAAATACCCCTCGCCTGCTTCCACATTGCAGTCGAGTAGCACGGTTTCCGGGCCACCCTCACGCAGCGTCCGCACCATCTGGGGGTACTGCTTGCCCTCCAGCATGCGCGAATTATAGGCGAAGGGACCGTCGGGCGAGGGAATGCCGCTGTCGTCCTCTTTGATGCGCCCGCGGATTTCCTTGTAGATTTTGTCCTGAAGGGTCGCCGTCGGCCCGCCGAACTGGGCTTCGTAGAAGTCGTTCTCGGCTTCGAGATAGGCACGGATCTCGGGATTGAGCGTCTCCGGCTTTTGCATGACCTCCTGCCAATTGTCTGCCCGTAGCCAATGAAACGGGTCCTCCCGGCGAATGCCGTGATGGGTGACCGCATGCGGCTTTCGGGCAGCAGTGGGGGGCGTGGTCTTGGTCATGAAACAATCCGGCAGGTTGGAAGTGGTCGACGAGAGCGGCAAGGTCTTCTCACATAGGTGAGCCCGGCGAGCAAACAAAGGGCTGGAGCAGCAGAGTTTCTGCTGCTTTTCCGAGGACTTGAGACTGGGATAAGTTGTCACGGTGGTCCGTTTTGACTTGTCCCAACCGGTCCAATCGCTAATGTCCTCCTCGCACATTGGGGCTGCTGGATTCGGCGGCCGGAGGTTTTACGCCAGTTTCGGGGCAGGACATGGATGCGACAATAGCGCTGGTGGCCATCGGGCCATTTGCCGCCGCCGCGCTGGCGCCGCTGATCAACCGCTACACCAAGCCTTTCGCCGGTTGGCTGCTGGCTCTCGTGCCAGCCGCGATCTTTCTTTACCTGCTGAGCTTTCTTGATCCGATTGCCCATGGCGAGACGGTGCGCGCGGCCATTGACTGGGTGCCCGCCTATGGGCTTGAGCTGTCGTTCTTCATCGACGGGCTAAGCCTGACCTTCGCACTGACCATCTCAGGCGTCGGCGCGCTGATCGTCATCTATGCCGCCTCCTATCTCAAGGGGCATCACCATCTGGGCCGGTTCCTCGCCTTTCTGCTAGCCTTTATGGGCGCGATGCTGGGGCTCGTCTTGGCCGACAATCTCCTGGCGCTCTTCATGTTCTGGGAGCTGACCTCAATCACCTCCTTCCTCTTGATCGGGTTCGACCATGCCCGCCAGGCGTCGCGCCGCGGTGCCATCCAGGCCCTGGTGATCACCAATATGGGCGGGTTGGCGCTCTTGGTTGGCGTGGTGCTCACCCAGGTGCTCACGGGCGAGTGGGACATGAGCGCGTTGCGCGAGATGGATGATGTGCTGCGCGGGCACGCACTCTATGGCCTGGTTCTCGCCTGTTTCCTCGCCGCCGCCTTCACCAAATCGGCGCAGTTCCCGCTGCATTTCTGGCTGCCCAACGCCATGGAGGCGCCGACCCCCGTTTCTGCCTTCCTCCATTCCGCCACCATGGTGCAGGCGGGCGTTTATCTTCTGGCGCGCATGACCCCGGTGCTGGGCGAAACCAACATCTGGGCCACGCTGCTTACCATTTTCGGCGGAGTGACGCTGATCTGGGGCTGCCTTGGGGCGCTGCGCCAATCGGACATGAAGCAGATGCTGGCGCAGACCACCATTGCCTCGCTGGGTCTATTGGTGCTGCTGATCGGTCTAGGCGGCGAGCTCGCGATTTCCGCGGCGCTCCTCTACTTCGTTGCGCACGCCCTCTACAAGGCGGCCATGTTTATGATCGTGGGCGCGGTGGATCACGAGACCGGCACGCGCGAGATCACCGCCCTCAGTGGTCTCGCCGACAAGATGCCGGTGACCTTCATCAGCACCGCCTTGGCCGTGCTGTCCATGGTTGGCCTGCCGCTCAGCCTCGCCTTCTTCGCCAAGGAGGAGATGTACTACGCCGTGTTCAAGCCGGAGTGGCAGCCCCTCCTTATCCTGGTTGTCCTCGTCGTCGGCAATGCCCTTCTGGCCGCCGTGGGCCTCTTGATTCTGATCAAGCCCTTCCTGGGTGAGTTGTCGCCCACGCCCAAATCGCCGCACGAGGCACCGATCGCCATGCTCGTTGGGCCGCTTTTGCTTGGCGGCGCGGGGGTGGTGGCGTCGTTGCTGATCGACTGGTTCAGCCACGACATCGTGGGTCCCGGCGCAACGGCGATCCTGAATGAACCGGTCGAGGGGCACCTGACCTGGGGTGGCATCAATTGGCTGAGCCCGGTTGTCGTGCTGTCGGCGCTGACCTGGCTCCTCGGGATCCTGGCCTATACGCAGGGGTCGCGCATTCGCACCGTGCTGCGCCGCGGCGCCAATGCCGTGGGCTGGACCGCCGATACGGTCTTCGATGCCGTCATGTTCGGCCTCATTCGCTTCGCCGCCGATGTGACTCGTTTGCTGCATCATGGTCGCCTCGAGCTTTATCTCGGCGTCGTGTTCATCATGTTCGCGCTGGCGCTGTTTGTGCCCTTACTCGGGCTAGGCGGGCTTAACGCGCTGCTGCCGATTGCCGAGCTGGGCGATTGGTCCAATGTGCTGCGTTGGCCGGACCTGCGCAGCTATGAGTGGGGGGTGATCCTCTTGGCGGCAATTGGATTGCTAGCGGTGATGTTGGCCGGCAATCGGCTCTTCGCCATCATCGCTCTTGGTATTCAGGGAGCCGCTCTGGCCCTGATCTTCCTCCTGTTCGGTGCGCCCGACCTGGCCTTTACGCAGTTCATGGTGGAAGTGCTGTCCGTCGTGATCCTGACCTTGGTGATGACCCGGCTGCGACTCGACGAGGCTGACAAGCGCCCGCTGGAAGACCTGGCGCGCGACGGCACTATTGCGTTGGTCTGCGGACTGGGCGTGACGCTGACGCTAATGGTGGTGCTGTCGGGTCCGCTGGATCTGCGCCTCAGCGAGTTCTATGCGGCCACCAGTGTGCCGATCGCGCATGGTGCCAACATCGTCAATGTTATCCTGGTGGACTATCGCGGCATCGACACCTTGGGTGAAATTGCGGTGGTGATGGGCGCCGGTGTCGCCATCCTAGCCTTGCTTCGCAGTCGCAAGCGGCCCATTGCGCCAATTATTCGCGCACCCCTGCGCCGAAAGGCGAAATCATGAATTCGCTGATCTTTCGCACGCTGACGCCGTTTCTCGTCACCATCATCCTGGTCTTTTCAGTCTATGTGCTCCTGCGGGGGCACAATGAGCCCGGTGGTGGATTCATCGGCGGCCTGATCGCTGCTTCCGCGATGACCATTTTCGGAATGGCCTCTGGTGTTTCCGAAGTACGCCGAGCGCTCCGCTTCGACCCACTGGCGATAGCTGGCTTTGGCGTTTGCATCGCCGTGCTCTCGGGGCTCGCGTCGCTTTTTACTGGCTCCCCCTTCCTCACCAGCATTTGGCTCTATCTAGAGCTCGGAGACACAGTCGTTCCCTTGTCGACACCCTTGTTCTTCGACATCGGCGTCTACTTCGCGGTGTTTGGCACGATCAGTTCCGTGGCGCTGTCCCTCGAAGCCGACGAAAGCGAGGAACTCTGATGGACCAAACACTCGCCATAGTTGTTGGCCTGTTTATCGCGATGGGCATCTTCCTGCTGCTGTCGCGATCATTGATCCGCATGCTGCTGGGTCTCACCATCTTTGGGAATGGGGTGAACCTGTTGATTTTCACGGGCGGACGGCTGACGCGCGAGGCTGCACCCATCGTCGCGCCAGGCCTGGATCAGCCTGCGGGAATCATCGCCAATCCGCTGCCGCAGGCACTGATCCTCACGGCAATCGTCATCGGCTTTGCCATGTTCAGCTTTCTCTTGGTGCTAGCCTTCCGGGCGTACCAAACGCTTGATGCCGATAACACCGACAATATGCGCGTCGCCGAACCAGCGGACGCACCTAACCCCCCATTGAGCTACTGACATGGCAGTGCCTGCGGACTTTCCCGCCATGATTGAAACGGCGACGCCAGCCAGCGAATGGGTCATCGTCCTGCCGGTCGCGCTGGCGCTGCTGGGCTCGGCTATTTTGGTCATGCTGCGCAAGGGATCGGCCATATTGGCGGTCCTCAGCGGGCTGGTGATCTTGGCCATGATTGCCTGCGAGATAGCGCTGATCCTACGCATAGTAGAGGTGGGGCCGGTCAGCATGACCATGGGCAAGTGGTTGCCGCCCTTCGGCATCAGCTTTACCGCCGATCTGTTCGGGGCTGTGTTTGCGCTTGCCGCAGCAGTGGTAACACTGTTCGTTCTGATCTACGCCGAAGCGGACCGACCGCCAGAGGCACGGGGCGACGGGTTCCACGGCATGTTGCTGCTGCTGCTCGCGGGAGTGACGGGGTCGTTTCTGACCGGCGACCTCTTCAACCTTTATGTCTGGTTCGAAGTGATGCTGATCGCTTCCTTCGGGCTCCTGGTGCTGGGCGGCCGGCCCATTCAGCTCGATGGGGCGGTGAAATACGGCTTCCTCAACTTCCTAGCGACGAGCTTTTTCCTGCTTTCGCTGGGGCTGCTCTATGGGCTTGTGGGTACGCTCAACATGGCGGACATCCTGCAGGTCGCACCAAGCGCGAACCCAGCGGCAATGACAGCGGTGGCAGGGCTGTTGCTACTCGCCTTCGGCATGAAAGCAGCGGCGTTCCCGGTGAACAACTGGTTGCCTGCCTCCTATCATGCTCCTCCGGCAGCTGTAGCGGCGCTATTTGCCGGCCTCCTCACCAAGGTCGGTATATACGCGCTCTTGCGGGCGTTGGTCGTGGTGCTGCCCGCGAGCCGTGACCTCCTCGAGCCCGTTCTGGCTCTGGTCGCCATCGCGACGCTAGTTATCGGGCCACTTGGCGCGATTGCCGAAACCAATCTGCGCCGGGCCGTGGGGTTCATGCTGATTGGCGGCATCGGCGCGGTCATGGCCGGTATCGCCATTCCGAATGCTGCCGGCGTGGGTGGAGCGGGGCTCTATATCCTACATGCCATGGTCAGCATGGCAGCCTTTTATCTCGTGCTCGGCATCATCGAACGCCGGACGGGGCAGGTGGATTCGCGACAGATGGGCGGCATCTACGCCAGCAACACCGCGATCTCGATTCTCTTCTTCGTGCTGATGCTGGCCATTGCCGGCCTGCCGCCCTTCCTTGGTTTTTGGCCAAAATTGCTGCTGATCGAGGGGGGGCTAACGATGGGGGGCTGGACCGGGGGCCTGCTGGTTGGGGCCATACTCGTCAATGCCGCATTGACGCTGATCGCCGGGTCTCGGTTGTGGGCGCATATCTTTTGGCGCCCGGCTCCTCAGGAGCAAGAGCCTAAATCAGCCATCTGGCCGCGCGAATGGGTGCGTGGCGGTGCGGCTGCCCTGCTCACGGTCATCGTCGTGGCAGCTGGCCTGTGGCCAAATCCTCTGTTCGAGGTCGTGCGGACCGGTGCGGCCGACATGCTCGATAGTTCGCGCTATGTCGAGGCCTTCGGGCTAAGAGGAGATGGGTCATGAGACTAGCGCTTCTGGTTATCGTGCTCGCCCTGATCTGGACGGGCATCAACGGAAACTTCTCCGAACTTAACTTGTTGCTGGGCCTCGTTATCGGGGGCCTCGCGGCAACGCTGTTGCGCAACACATATGCCCGACCGCTGTTTCTGCTGCGGGTCTGGCGCATCTTCCGGCTGCTGATGCTGTTCCTGCGGGAACTCGTGCTGAGTGCCGTCCGCGTGGCTGCCTTGGTCCTATCACCCAATCTGCATCAGAAGCTCAAGCCCGCAATTGTGGCCTTTCCCCTCACCGTCCGTTCGGACGCCGAGATCACACTTCTGGCCAACATGATCACGCTGACCCCCGGTACGCTGAGCATCGACGTTTCTGCCGACAAGCACACGCTCTACATGCATGTCTTGCAACTGAGCACGCGCGAGGAACTGATCGCCGATATCGCCGGGGGATTCGAAGCCAAGATCCAAAAGGTGTTCTCATGACGCCAATGGCCGTTCTCTCCGTGTCGACGCTGATCGCGCTAGTGCTCCTGACAGTGGCGCTGCTGGTCGGCATGGTGCGCATCATCATCGGGCCGACACTGGCGGACAGGGTGTTGGCGCTGGACCTGTTGACTGTGGTGGCAATGGGCTTCATCGCTGCTATCGCGATCCGCACCGGTCTGATGCTCTATCTCGACATTGCTATCGCCCTGGCCCTCCTGGGCTTTCTTGCGACGGTCGCTTTCGCTCGCTACATCCTGTCGCGCCGCCAGGCCGACGAGAAGGCGCAAAGGGGGCGGCCATGATCGTGGACCTTATGATCTATCTGGCGAGCTTCATGCTCGTACTAGGTGCCTTCTTCAGCCTCCTCGCCACTATCGGGGTGCTACGCCTTCCGGATCTGCTGACGCGCATGCACGCCGCCTCCAAAGCGGGTGCAGTGGGCGGTGGGCTGATTCTGGTTGCTGTTATTCTGGTTTGCTTCGACTGGGCCATTGCCCTACGCGCAGTATTCGGGATTATCTTTCTCTTACTCACGACACCGTTATCCGCGCACCTTCTGGCTCGGGTAAGTTATTCGCGTCTTGAGAATATTGAAGAAGATGCGCGGGCAGAACAAGTTAAGTCAAATCCGGCTGAACCTGAGCCGACATAACTTAGCCTCAAAGGTCTTGTGTATTTTGTGTCTGTCCCGCTTGCGGCTCCCTCAGAAGAGACCTAGTAAGAGGGGTTGGCTGTGATTGCCCTCGTCCAGCCCAATAAGAATAATCGAAAGGTTGAAACATGAGTGAAACTGCCGGCGCGGCGAACGGTTTTGAGAACGACCTGATCGAACTCAGCACTGAAATCGTCTCAGCCTATGTGAGCCACAATTCTGTGAGTCCGACTGATCTTCCAAAGTTGATCGCCGACGTTCACGGAGCATTGCGCGCTCTTCAGTCCAATGAAGCACCGGTCCAGGTCGAGGAACTCAAGCCCGCCGTACCGGTCCGCAAGTCCGTGGCTCCCGATTACATCATCTGCCTCGAAGACGGCAAGAAGTTCAAATCTTTGAAGCGCCATCTTCGCACCCACTACAATCTCTCGCCGGAAGAATACCGCGAGAAGTGGGGCCTGCCGGCAGATTACCCGATGGTTGCTCCGAACTACTCCGCGACGCGCTCCAAGCTCGCCAAGGACAACGGCCTCGGCCGCAAGGCTGCCTAAAGCAGCAACACGCTACGAAACGTCGCGTCCAGAATGCCGTCTAGAGCGGCAGGACCCCGGCGATAACTACGCTTCAAACGGCCGCTCCCAGGAGCGGCCGTTTGAATTTTCTGAGCTTTATCCAACTTATCCCCGCGCGCTTGCGCTGCTGCAGTATGTAGGAATATAATCCTACACGTTGTAGCAGGTCCAAGCCATGAGGCACAGTTCACATCTATCCACGGGCGAGCCGGCCGTGATGCGCGGGCTCCAGGCGCGGTCTCCATGCGCCACAGCTATCACGCTGATAGCACAGGAAAAGCGCATTCCCGAACGGCTGCTCATTGGGCGCCGGCGATGCCGGGCCAGTGCTTCGGAAGCGCGGCACCTGGCCATGTATCTTGCCCATGTGGTGCTCGGCCAATCGCTCCTGGACATCGCCCTGATCTTCGGGCGAGATCGTACAACCGTTTCCTACGCCTGCGCCAAGATCGAGGATCGCCGCGACGATCCGGTGTTCGATGCCGAAGTGGAGCGGCTCGAAAGATGCCTGCAGAGTGGGGTGGCGGAGGGGCGCGGCAATGCCGATCACTAGTCGCCCCTCAGCAGAGCCAACACTCGCCCGCCTGGCCGCCAGCAAGGAGCGCAACGGCCAGCCCTTCCTCCAAGCGCATCACCTCGCTGCCGCCGATCGGCTGAGCGGATTGATCGCCAGGGCTCAGCTGGTGCAGCGCGTGACGATGTCCTATGACGCCGCCCATGTTGGCGGCCGGCGTGGCGGCGGGGCAGGGGCGAGCGACATGTCCGACAGCGCAGCTGACGCTCGCCGATTGCTCAACCGGCTGGCCGAGACCCTGCCGATCGACTGCTGGGGTGTTGCCTTCGACGTCTGTGCCCTGGAGAAGGGATTGCAGGTGATCGAAACCGAACGGCAGTGGCCGCGCCGCAGCGCCAAGCTGGTGTTGCGGATTGCCCTTGATCAACTCGCAGCGGCGTTTGGGCTGAGCCCACATGTGGCAGGTCTGGAAGGGCGGCGCACGCGGGCATGGCTGGAGGAGCGACTGCCCATCATCTCGTGACCAAGGACTAGCGCAGCGCCTGGGCCTCGGAGCGGATGCGGTTGACCATGGCAACCAGCCCGTTGGAGCGCTGCGTAGTCAGGTGTTCGCGCAGCCCGATCTTGTCGAAGAAGGCGATCGCGTCCGTCTCGGCAATTTCATTGGCAGGCCGGCCCGAATACAGGGCCAGCAGAACGGCGACGAGACCCTGCACGATCATCGCGTCACTTTCGCCGCGATAGGTCAGCACGGCCTGGCCATCGCGCTGCTGCTGGTCCGCTGCAAGCCACACCTGAGACACGCAGCCATGCACCTTGTTAGCGGGCGTCTTTTCTTCGGGGCTGAGCTTGGGGAGCGCCTGGCCGAGCTCGATCAAATAGCGATAGCGATCCTCCCAGTCGTCCAGGAAGGAAAGGTTTTCGGCGATATCCTGAAAGGCGGCGGGCTCGGTCATAGAGCCTATCTAGGCGAGTGGAACGGCCTTTTCCAGCCCGGGAAGGGAAAAGGCCGCAAGCACAGGGCAGTGTGCTTGCGGCAAGGACCAGAGGTCGTTCGGGGCGTCGCTTGGGAGTGACTAAGACCTCTGGTGAAACTGGAGAGTTGCTTGGATCAGCCGAGCTGGTCCGGCCGCCGGCGGGGCAGGGGAACTGGAATGGGGTTTGCATCCACTCTCGCCGCCACCGGCGCTGTGGCGGGAAGGGCAGCTGCAATAACGGCCTTGCCGCCCATACATTCCCACGACTGGCACTCGATGGCCTCGATCTGCTGGGCGATCATCTGCGAGCCCGCCGCCATCGCCTGGGCTGACAATTCGGCGGTGTCCGGAAGATCGGCCCCGGGCTTGATCACCAGATACGCCAGGGTCAGCCAGAAAACGGATCGAGCCACTGCAAACATGGAATGAACGGTCCCGCCAAATCGTGCAGCACCATGCTGCGTCGATCCTCAGACTAGGGAGCGGTCATTAAACCGTGCTGGGACATTTCGATAAAGTTTGAAGCAAATCGGACGTTTAGCGAAAGGGCTTGTTTACGCTAACTGCCGAAAGGACGCGCTAGGGTGCACCCGGACGGCCCCGCGGCAGCGCGCTTAAGGGGGCCTTAGCTCTTGGCTCGCAGTGTGGCGATAACAAGAACCTGATGTCCATTCAGGCGGGGCGCGGCCCACCAGCCAAGCCTCGGGACCAGTCCGGTCCGACCACCGGCGTCGACGTTTGTGAGTATTGCGTATGCATAGCCTGTTCTCTTTCGGCGCAAGCAAGGAGATGAGTCTGGCCAATTCTGGGTCAGCCCATCGTCCCGAAGTGCTGCGCCGCAAGACGCTGGCCAATAACTCCCGCGCACTGATCGCCATTGCAGCTGCGTCCATGCCCATGAGCGTCTTCTGGATGGTGGGTGGCGCTGCGGTGCCGTTCGTCCTGGCGGCCCTTTGCCTTGCCGCCGGTATGGTGACGCTGTCGCTGCATCATAGTGGCCGGCATGATGAGGCCGCGGCCGGCCAGGTCTTCGCCATCATGGCCATGGGTACGGTTTTGACCTTCGTTGACCCCGAACTGGGCGATGCGGGATTGGGCATTGCAAGCATGGGGCCGGTCCTCGCATCGCTGCTCGGGCGCCGGGCAGTGCGTCGCCAGAGCTGGCTGCTGCTGGCAGGCGTGCTTGCAGCCTGTGTCGCTGCCTCGATCGTTGGCGCGCCGGCAATCCCACTCGCCAGAGACCTTTATCTGCCCGTCGCCGGCGTGGCGTTCCTAGCCGCCCTGGGCCTTGTGGCTTACACAGCCAATCGGATCGGCGCCGCGTATGAGGTACATGACCGTGCGCAGGTGAACGCTTATCAGCACCTGATCGAACACGTTCGCGATGGCGTACTGCGTTTTTCCTCCGAGGGTGACCTTTTGTTGGTGTCGCACTCCTCCGAGAAGCTTTTTGGTTGCCGCAGGTTTGAGATCACGACGAGCAGCCTTGCGGAACGGTTGCACGTGCTGGATCGCCCAGCCTATCTGACCGCTTTTGCCGATGCCAATATCGGCGGCAAGGCGCGGGTGATCGAGGTCCGGCTGCGGCGGGATGAACCGGGCGCCACAGTTCCCAGCTTCATCTGGGTCGAGGTGAGCTTTGCCCCGGTGATCGACCCGCAAGAGACCGATGGGCGGCACGAGGTCGTGGCGCTCTTCCGCGACGTCACCGAACGCAAAAACCATGAAGCCGCCATGCGTGAGGCGCGCCGGACGGCCGAGGAAACCTCGGAGGCCAAGTCCCGCTTCCTCGCGACGATCGGCCATGAGCTGAGAACGCCCCTCAACGCTGTCGTCGGCTTTTCCGAGATGATGACCAGCGGCATCGGCGGGGATTTGTCCGACACCAATCGGGAATATGCCGGGCTCATTCATCAAAGTGGCAAGCACCTGCTCGAAGTGGTTCGGATGCTGCTCGACATGAGCAGGATCGAGGCGGGTAAGATGGAACTGCAGAGAGAGCCTTTCCAGGCAGCCGCACTGGTCGGCCCTTGCCTTGCCATGGTTGACGGTGTCGCCAAGTCCCGTAGGGTGCAGATCGAGACCGATATCGGGCAGAACTTGCCGCTGCTGGTGGGCGACGAGCGGGCATGCCGGCAGATTCTGATCAACCTGGTCTCCAACGCTATCAAGTTCAGCCATGACGGCGGCTCGGTGCGGGTGAGTCTCAAGCGGCAGGGGCAGATGCTGAACCTGTCGGTGAGCGATTTTGGCGTCGGCATGGCACCCGAATCGCTGGAGCGAATCGGCGAGCCCTTCTTCCAGGTGCAGGATGGCCTATCGCGCCGCTATGACGGGACTGGGCTGGGGCTCTCCATCGTCAAGGGGCTGATCGAGCTGCATGGCGGCACTTTGCGGGCGATCTCGGAAATTGGGGCGGGGACAACCATGACCGTATTGCTGCCCATAAACGGTCCAGCAATAAACTCCGAAGACACTGCGGTGGTAACCCAATTCCGCAAAGAGCCTGCCGCCGAACCAACAATTCCATGGCCCGAAGAAAAAAGAAAAGCGCAATGACGGCAACAACCCTCTCGCGCCTGCCCCTCGCGGCGGGCAGCGTTCTTGCATCCCAGATCGGCCGTGCTGGCCTCTGGGCTGTCTCGCGCTACATGCGGGCGCCTGCCGCGTCTACGGGGCTTCTGGCCCTGGTGACGTTAACGGCCCTTGCGGGCAGCAATGCCCTCTACTTCCAAACCAGTGAGCACCCGGCCCCCTTCTTCGCTCCGGCCCCCAATGTGCCTGCCGCTGTCTCTGGTGTTCCACTGATTAGCGCGCCCGTGCCAGCGTCACGGCCAGAGATTTCGAGCGTCAGCGAGCCCGCAGTCACGCAGGAGACGACTGGCAGCGTCGCACCGGCGCAACCGGCCATTCCCGATGCGCCGGTGGGGAACCGCGACGCGTTTGCCGTGCAGAAAAAACTGGCGGAGATCGGCCTCTTTTCAGGGACGGTGGATGGCTTTTATGGTCCGCGGACGGCTCAGGCGATCCGCGCTTTCGAGGAGCGCAATGGCCTTGAGCCGACGGGCGCGCTCACGCCCGATATCATCGACGCCATAACTCGCGCCGACGCGCAGGGGAAAGTGCCGGTGGCCCAGCCTGCGGCTGCGGTGGTGGCCGCCCCCGCTCCGCAGCCCGCCATTGTGCAGCAGGCGCAGGCCGCGCCAGCTGCTCAGCCCGTTGCGCCAGCGCCTGACCAAGTTGTTGCCCGGGTGCAAACGCTGACGCCAGTCGACCGGGCGGTCGACACAGTTGGTAGTGCCGCGGCACAAACCATCGACTCTATCGTGGCGGCTGTGGGTGGTGTTGCCGAAACACCTGCCGCGCAGGGCGCCCAGCCCATTCCAGCCCTGCCGGTTGCCGCCGCTCCTCGACAGCAGCCGATGCCCGCACCGGTCAAGGTGGCTTCACTTGAAAACATGGCTCCGCCGCAACCTGTGGCACAGCCGCAGACTGCCGCTGCACCCACGCTTGCGCCTGCCAACAACACTCAGCTCGTGAGCCAAATCCAGCGCGGGCTTGCCAGCCTCGGCTTCTATCACGACTCGATCGATGGCCATCCCGGCGACTCCACGGCTCGGGCGATCCGCGAGTTCGAGAACTTCCATAGCTACAAGGTGACAGGGCAGGTCAACCCAGACTTGGTCGGCCTCCTGCTCGACGCCGGGGCGTCGATCTGAGGTGAGCCGGCTACGCACCGACATCTGGTGCGGCGTGTTCGTGCGGCGCCATAATGATCTGGGTCATATGTGCGTGGTGTCCCGTCGAGGTGATCCGGTTGCCGGGCAGGTTTTCGTTGAAGTCGATCACCTCGATGGCACGGTGTCGCTGTTTACGCCGGCCCCGGTAAACGCCGAGCGAGATGATGCTGGGCTGATATTCCAGCGCCGTTTCGCGCGGGTGGATGCCAGCAAGGTACGGGACCGCATTGAGCAAGAAGCTCGATTCGATCCCGATCTTTGGGTAATAAGCCTCGACCTGCGCGGCGACGATGCCGGGCTCGATCTGACGCCTTAGCTCGCGCGCTTGATGCCGATGCGCGACAGGGCCTCGATCGCCTGTTCCACCACTGGACTGTTGGCGACAATGGTGTTGGGAGTGCGGGTGCTGGTCTGGGTGAACGGCTTGTATTCGGGCTTGTTGAGCTCGAGCAGGTTCACCTCGCCGCGCCATGCGCTCATCAGGTAGGCCATCGATTCGGGGCTTACATTGCCAAAGAGCGTCGCAAAGTCGGCCAGCGCCTGCGACCGGTCGGTGTCGTGGCTGGTGGCGTGGATCAGCACCTTGAGCCCGTCATAGGCCGAACAGCCAAAGGCGCGCAGGATAACAAAGAGGGACGCACCGGTGACGTCGTGGGCGATCTGCCCGCAGCGCACTTCGTCGA